>CAYTDO010000037.1:0-8343 GCA_964436645.1 uncultured Methanosarcinales archaeon
AGGCTTCATGCTTGCCAACAAGAGCGGCAGCTATCTATTTCTGAGAGAAAATCCCGCGAGCAGATACGAGGGGCTTTTCCTTTTTGATGATGGCAATATGTACAAGACCATTGAAAACATCAATATCCAAGATAGAGGAACTCTAAAAAAAATAAAGAACAATTTTTATTCTGTTGAAATGGAATTTTCAAATGCAGCTGAATCATTTTTCATGCCAGCAGGCTTTTCTTCCATGATATATGAGCTTGACAATGAAAAAGAGATAGAAATAACCTTGGATTTCAAGGACTCTTACGACAACAAGGAATTCGGAAGATATTATGATACATTTTTGGAAAACAGCTGCATCATTGTAAAGTTTACAAAACGGTCAGATAACAGGGAAGATCCTACATCAGGAATGGAGCAATATTCACTATACCTGGCAATAAAATATGACGGAAATGAAAAAGACTTTGAAAAGACAGAGCAGTGGATTCAAAGGCATTATCCATTCGATGAAAAAAGAAGCTCAAAGCCTTTTTTTAGGTACGTCTTTCATGCTCTTAACATTATCGGAAGCAAATTTGTCTTCTCAATGTCCTCGGAAAAAAATAAAGCCATAAAAGAAGCCAAATACATATTCTCAAATTTGGAAAAAATAAAAGAAAATGAAAAAAACACATTTTATAGGGGCTTTTCAAATAAGAAAATAACAAAAATAATCAACAATAAAAAAATAAACAATGAAATAAAATTAGCCTATATATCAGCATTAAACTCATTAAACAATCTATCGGTAAAAAATAATAATCCTGGAATATTGGCCGGGCTGCCGTGGTTCTTCCAGTTTTGGTCAAGAGACGAATCTATTTCTATTAAAGCCTTAGAAAACCTAGACAAGGAATTTGCCAGAAAGCTGATAATGAATCGTCTTGAAAAAATTCAGAATGATGGAAGATTGCCGAATATTTACTTCTCAAATAATTTGGCAAATGCAGATGCAATTGGCTGGCTTTTCTTGAGAGCCTCAGACTTCCATGGCAATGCTAAGGTAAATATCGAGATCCTTGAAAAATTAAAGGCAAGCATATTTAGGATTAAAGGGCTGAAGCTGAAGCACAATAAGATACTAGCTATGATAAATAAGCTTGAAAAAAATATCAAGGAAAAAGAAGAATCCAACAGGGGAATTTTAGAAAAATCAGACTGGACAAAAAAATGCATTAATAATCTCCTTAAAAGTTATATGAAAGAAGGGCTTATATTCAATAATGCCAGAGAAACATGGATGGACACGACATCGAATGATGCCGGAAGGGCAGGCTTCAACATAGAGGTACAGGCATTAACCCTTTCCATGCTAAGCCATGCATGCGAATCTACTAAAGACAAAAACTACAAAAAACTTGAGTTTCAATTAAAATCCAGTATAATCAAAAAATTCTGGAATGAAAACCTTTTGCTAGACAACCTAGAAGATAAAGAAATTAGGCCGAATGCCTTTTTAGCATACTATGCTTATCCTCAACTTTTAAAAAATAAAGACTGGGAGAAATGCTTTGACTCAATGTTAAAATCCCTATGGCTTGACTGGGGGGGCTTATCAACTTTAAACAAGAAAAGCCCATTATTCACTCAAAGGCATACTGGAGAGCATGAGCAAAGCTATCATAGGGGGGATTCATGGTTCTGGATCAATAATCTGGCAGCAATTTCAATGTTTAAAACTAATAATAAAAAATTCAAAAATCATATAGAAAAAATACTGCAGGCAAGCACAGAAGAAATCCTATGGCAAGGAATTCTGGGAGCGCATTCAGAATTAAGCTCAGCAGAATCTCTTAACTCAGAAGGCTGCCTTAATCAGGCATGGAGCAATGCTATGTTTGTTGAGCTTATTGATTGTTTAGTTGAGAAACACTGACCAAAAACAACGCCTGCGACCATCCTAACGGGCTGTTTTCATTATGTTCTGGGGAATTTGCGAAGTAAAGCTCAGGCAGCTCTTTATTTTCATTCATGGCATCCAAAGTTTTTTGGAGGAAAAACTCATGCTTATCCAGCAATCCTAACTTTTTATATATTATGGCAAGCCAAGGAAGCCCCATGGTCCATTCTGCTTCTCCGCCTTTATTGTAATAATTGTCGCCTTTATATCTTATAACGCCTTTTCCCTTGAGAAGATTTTTTTCTACGCTTTCTAAAATCTGCATTCTTTGCTCTTCATTGGCAATATTATAAGGATAAATTAATGAAAGCAAAGCCAAATCAATATCTTTGGTTTCAGATTCTTTCGGAAGCAGCAGATTAAGCGCATCTTCCCCTTTCTGGATTAAATCATTAGGCACATCAATAATCCCTTTTATCTTCTTTAATCCGGCAACGCAAGCCCCAATTGAGCTTGCATGCACTTCTTCATTTTCTTCCCACATGCCATTATCTTTATCCTGCCAATACTCAATACTTTTGAGATAATGAATTAATTTCTGAAGAACTCTTACATCATTTTCATCCCTAATAATATTAATGCCTTTTTCTTCCAAATCTCCAATCTTGAATAAAAGAGCGCCAATAGCATCATTTTGCTTGTTGCCCCATGGCTCATTCATCTCATGCAAAGTTATAGGATGGTATCTTGCATGAATATATTGAAAAGCGTGCTCCGGCTTTTTCTGGATAGTGCGGTCTATCTTGTACTCGTGCCTTTTAAGGATATCCAAAAGAGCCCAATAAACTTTTTTCAAGGATGTAAAATCATTAACAGCCTCTAATCCAAGCGAAATGTAAATATTGTCCCTGATCCAAGCGAGGTCATAGCCCGTGCTTGCATTTTTTTTAGCGGCAGAAAATAGCCCGCTATTATGCTGCAGATTTTTAATAGCCTGATGGCTATTCTGCCTAGCACTTTCCAGATTTATAATAACCTGCCCCATAAGCTCTTTTTAGAGAAGCGTATATATAAATCTTACTATTTTTACTACTAAAGAATGATACTACTCATAGAATTTAGAAAGATCTTCTGTGTTGATCCTTCTTTTCTGCTTATTTGACTTCGATTGCTTTACAAGCCTCGATGCATAGCCTGCAATGACATTTCTTAGCTTTGTAGAGCATATGCTTGTATACTTTGCCAATACTATCTTATTCTTATTGAAATCCTCGCTGAATTCATCAGTATGGTTCTTTAGAAGTCGTTTTGTAATTCTCTTGACTCCGACTGATTTGATTCTTCCCATCGTTCACTTCTTTTTGCCTTCCACTTGCTTATGTTTTATCTTGATTGGTGCAATTCCTTGATTGTATTCCATCTTTGCAATTTCAACAGGATTAAACCTGATTTTTTCCAGCTCTTTATCAGAAATCTTCCCTGCAAATGGAGCTCCCTGCGCTATCTGCAACGCTCTTGCCCCTATAATCCTTGCTTCTTCGTATTTTGTGTGCTGCATTTGATAAGAAATTTAACCTTAAAAGATGGAATAAATGGCGCCTTTTAAACCTTTCTGTTTAATAAAAAAATGTAGTCCCAAGTGACATATGTCACTTGGGTGTACAAAGCCGTCAAATAAACAAACTATTTAAATCAGGAAAAAAATAGCTCTAAAATGTTCATTCATAATCTTGATCCGGTCTTGTTAAGCCTCGGTCCCTTCCAGATTCGATATTATGGATTATTCTATGTCATAGGCTTCCTTGCAGCGTATTTTATTGTAAATTACCTTGCAAGAAAAAAAGAACTTCCATTATCAAAAGATGATGTTGCAGATTTTATTATTTATACCATCCTTGGCACTGTTTTAGGAGCAAGATTATTTTACATACTTTTTTACAACCTGCCCTTTTATATAGAAAATCCTTTTGAACTAATTGCAATCTGGCATGGCGGCTTGTCATTCCATGGAGGCTTTATCGGAGCTGCGTTAGCAGGATTTTATTTCTGCAAAAAGAAGAGAATCCATTTTTATGATTTAGCCGATATAATGGTGATTCCGGTTGCATTGGGGCTTGCATTAGGCAGGATTGGAAATTTCATCAATGGCGAGCTTTATGGCAGGATAACAGATGTTTCATGGGCAGTCAAGTTCCCGGATGCAGAAGGATTTAGGCATCCAAGCCAGATTTACGAGTCAATAAAAAATTTGATGATATTTTTCACGCTATGGAGTTTAAAAGATAAAAAATTGCCAAAAGGATTTATTTTTTGGCTTTTCATAACAATGTACTCTGCATTAAGATTCATAGTAGAATTCTTTCGGGAGCCAGACTTGCAGCTCGGCTTTATTCTTGGACCCTTGACAATGGGCCAGGTGTTGAGCATTATCATGTTTGTGGTGGGGGCATTTTTTATTTACAAAGTCAGCAAAAACGCCAAAATTAATTAATAAGCCCTATTTACTGTTTATGAACATGCATAAACGTGATTAACCAGTCATTTCAAAAAATAAGCTTTATTCGAGTTTTTTTCCTAGGGATAGATATTAATATATGCATTACTTTGCTGCCTTATAATGACTGAGTCAAATAAAGTTGAAAGAGAAAGCGAAGCTAAAATGGAAATTAAAAAAGAAAGCATGCTCTCTACATCTATACACATCCTAAATAAGGAAGAAAGCAAAAAAACTTTAGTTATATCCCTCATTGTCTTTTTGATTCTTTATACTTTTCTTTACGGCTTTTGGAAAATACCCATTATAGACTTTGGAATTAACAGAACTTCCCCTATAGGATTTTTTGATTACTTGTTTGTGATTGCTGTTGCTGTTCTTACTTCCATTTTTTTATCGTTATTCCTTTATGAACGAAGAAATAAGCTTGCTTCAGCATCCTCTATTGGAGGTATTGGGGGGGGATTTGCAGGCTTTGTTGGGGCAATATGCCCTGTATGCCAAAGCTTAGGCATAGTGGCTTTTGGAAGCACGTTGCTCAACATACCGACAGTTTTCCTTGTCCCTTATCTTGGATTCTTAAAATTCACTTCTATCGGGCTGCTTGGAATGGCTGTTTACCTTAAGGCTGATAGCATCCACAGCAAAACATGTGCAGCATGCAAGACTAAACCCAGTCACGGTCACGAACCCCATCATGAATCTCATCACGAACCCCACAAGGAACCTTTTTTGCTCAGAAACAAGATAGCTTTTACATGCATGATAATATTAACTTTGCTTGTCTCAATGAACAATTTCCTTATACCTAAAGCATTTGCAGCAACTTCTTTAGGCGGCGGTTCAGGCAGCATCGCTAATTTGGGAGCGTTCGAATACGGCCCTAAGATAACTTTAAAGCCAATGCCGTTAGCTCAAAATGAGCAGCCTGCAATACAAGGATATAAATCAAAAGTTAAGCCAATTCCGACTATAAGCGAATTGATTATGAAACCCCTGACCGGCAATGCTGCTCAGGATTTGGTTAATAATGTTGTTCCGACAGGAACTCCCTGGTATGGCCCTCAGGCCGGAGTAAGCTTTGATGACCCTATTACTGCACAAAATTTATGGGCAAAAGGAAGGGCAATTCAATTAACTCCTGAAGAAGATCAAAGATGGAGCAGGATTGTAAACTCATTTACATGCGATTACTGCTGCGGAAGCCCACAAAACCCCACAATAATAACTAGATGCGGCTGCGCTCATTCATCAGCTGCGCAGGGAATGGCCAAGTGGTTTATTAAAAATTATGGAAGCAGTTATTCCGATGAAGAAATTTATGGTGAAATGGCAAGATGGTATGCATTGTGGTATCCCGGGCCTACAGTTAAAAGAATTATTCAGGAGGCTGCGGTTTAATTTTAGAGGATTGAGCATAATGAAAAAATTTATAATTATCATAATTTTAGGAGTGAGTTTGCTTTTAGTAGCAGGTTGCAGCAATCAAAATAGCAATGCAACTCAGCCGTATGTTAACAATGACAACGCTGTTAACAAAGATAATACTATTGAGATTACAGCATCTGGCTTTAACCCTAGTACATTAACTATTAATGCTGGAGAAACTGTTACTTGGATTAATAATGGAGTTATACCGTCATGGCCTGCTTCTGCTGTTCACCCAACACATAAAAGTTATCCAGAAACGGGAGGCTGTATAGGAAGCAAATTTGATGCTTGTAAAAACTTAAAACAAGGTGAGGCTTACTCATTTACATTTAACCAAAAAGGGACTTGGAAGTATCATGACCATCTTGATCCAGGCTCTACCGGTACAATAATTGTCCAATAAATAATAAATGCATGGAGGTTAAAAAATGGAAAGAAAAGAAATTTTATTGATTGCCCTGATAGCTCTGCTGTTGCTGACTACAGCTGTGCAGTCTATACAATTGGTGGCTATAAGCAACAATGCTGTTGTTGCAGGCGGAAGCAATAGCGTGCAGGCAGCAACAGGCGCAAGCCCGGCAGTTTCTGCTCCATCCAGTTTAGATAATCTGCCATCTATGGTAGGCGGCTGCTAAGCGCAGGGGTTAACATGCATAAATCTAGAATAGAAGTATTGCTGTACTCCATGCTTATCTTTGCTGCAGCACTCTCAATTTTGAATGTTTTTCTCATTCAAGGCAGGGCAGCAGAGATTAATAAGGCAAGCGAAGCGGCTAATGAGCTTCTTAAGCCTGCAAAGCTTGAAGTTACAAAAATATTGCTTTCTGGATGTAAAGATTGTTTTGACATAGGAGCAGCTTTTGAAAGCATAAAAAAGCAGAATGTCAATATAACCAGAGAAAAAACCCTGTTTTCAGATGAAAGCGAGGCTAAAAAGATTATTCGCAATTTGAATATACAAAAAATCCCGGCCCTGGTAATTTCTGGGGAAGTTAACAGAACCCAGCAGCTAAAGTCTTTCTTTGATGGCGTGGGGGAGTTTTCAGGCCAAGACAATGTAGTTTATACGAGCATAAGCCCGCCATATTATAATGTATCTTCATCTAAGGTTGTTGGGAGAGTGTCAATTGTCAATGTAGTCGACTCCTCATGCAAAGAATGCGTCCCTCTAAGCCAGTTTACTGCCGCTTTGAAGCAGGCAGGTGTTGCAATAGCTGAAGAAAGCACCTATGAATATACCTCTAAGGAAGGCATGGAGCTTATAGGCAAGTTTAACATAAGCAGAGTGCCAGCAATGGCAGTATCCAATGAAATTAATTATTACGATAACGTTAAGAAGCAATTGCAGCAGCTTGCTGAAGAGAAGCAACAGTTTTATGCATTGCAGGCTGTATCTCCGCCTTACAGGGATTTAGGACAAAAGAAGGTTGTTGGCCTGGCAAAGCTTATCTCTTTAACTGACAGTTCCTGCGCAGGATGCTATGATGTTAAAATTAACGAGCAGATACTTGCAAGGCTGGGAATTTTTGTCAAGGAAATCATCTCTTATGACATAGCATCAAAGGATGGGGAAGATTTGATTTCAAAATACAAGATAGAAAAGGCTCCGGTAATATTGCTGTCTCCCGAAGCATCCGCTTATCCTGTTTTTGTTCAGGCATGGCAGAGTGTAGGCTCAACTGAAGAGGATGGCTGGTACGTTATGAGAAAGCCTGAAAATCTTGGCGCTTATAGGAACTTAAAAACAAATGAAGTCGTCAAGGTTCAAGGCTAGTATAAAATGGAAAGAAATGCAAATAGGAATGCAATAATAGCTGTCTTTCTGATTTTCTTTATATCAGGAATTGTATATATAAGCGTAACAAAAAGTGAAGAAAATATCGACTATGAAATACAAAAACCTGGAGAGGTAGTAACCCAATATTTTACTTCATGGAGCAATAAGAATTATGCAGATATGTATGCTGCTGTGTCAGACGGATTTAAGAAAATAGAGCCAACTGCAGGCGATTTAAGGGCATTTAAAAGCTATGCAGAATCTCAGAACATCCAAGGGGTTAATATATTATCAATTAAAGAAAAGTCAAATGACGGCCAAACAGCTTCTGTCGATTACTCTGTTGAATTTTCGCTTTCAAACGGAAAGAAAAGCAAATTTGACGGAACTTACACATTAAAATACAGAAAGGGGGACATAATTCCTGGATGGAAATTGATACATCCTTATGGAAAAAATATTGATGTTTCATAGGCGGAGATATGAAATTAAACGAGATATTGACGGCAATTGTCATTTTTTTGGCAGTTTTAATATTGTGGTTTTCTGTTTTTAGAGAGCCTAGAAGCACGGAATTAGAAAATTTAACTTTCGAGGAATTTTGCGAAACCAATAATGACATGTGGATGGAAATGGAACCAACAATAAAGGGGGAAAAATTATCAAATGAAATGTGCTTTGGCTGCATGATAGCTGACAGCCATTTTTGCAGCGCTGATGAATATGTAAGCTACATTGAAAGCCTTCCATCTTTTGTTAGGTAATAAATAT
>CAYTDO010000038.1:0-4081 GCA_964436645.1 uncultured Methanosarcinales archaeon
GATAATTTTATTACATTTGCAGTAAATTCAATATGTTCGCTTCGCGAACCATGTTTACTGCTCGGCAAAATTGCCTGCCACTAATTTTGCCTCGCTATTGATTACACTTATGCTTACTAACACACAATACCTTACTTAACCTTTTAATGGCAAGATTTTTATATTGACTTCTTGTAATATAAAATATGCAAAAAAGAGTAGTCATAGTCGGAGGAGGATTTGCCGGTACATACGTCGCAAGAAAGCTGCAAAGCCATTACAATGTTACTTTGATAGACTCTAAGGATTATTTTGAGTTTACCCCTTCTGTCCTAAGAACAATAGTCGAGCCGCAGCACATTAAAAAAATACAGTCAAAGCATGCAGATTATCTCCAAGGAAGTGCAATAATAACAGACAGAATATCCAAAATAAGCGAAGGGAAAATTATAACTCCAACTCACACCATACCTTATGATTATTTAGTCATATGCACGGGCTCAGCTTACGAATCTCCAATAAAAGATTGGAATGCCATAATCGCAGCGAGGGCTCAGGAGCTTTCTGGATATGCTAAGAGGTTAAACGATTCTAACTCTATTTTGATAATCGGCGGCGGCTTGGTTGGAGTTGAGCTTGCCTCGGAAATTATTGAAAAATATCCTTCAAAAAAAGTCACAATAGTCCAGGCAGGCAATGAGCTGATAGGCCGAAATTCAGCAAGAGCAAGAAGATATGCATACAAATTTTTATTTAGGCGAAAAGTGAATATAATCTTTAATGAAATTGTTGTAGGGAAAGAAGGAAAATATTATGTTACAGATAAAAAAAAGCAACTTGAAGCTGGCTTGACATTTATATGCGGGGGTATAGTCTCTAATTCAAAGCATCTTCGGGGTTTTTTTCATTCAAGCCTTGACTCGAGGGGTTTTTTGAAAACAAATAAATATTTGCAGGTTGAAGGCTTTAGGAATGTTTTTGCAGGAGGAGACGTGACTGCTATTTTAGAGGAAAAGACAGCCCAAAATGCGGAAAAGCATGCTTCAATAATTGTAAAAAATATAAAAGCGCTCGATAAAAAAAACAAATTAAAAGAATACAAAACAAAACCCAGAATAATGGTAATCAGCCTTGGAAAATGGAGCGGCATAATTGTTTACAAAAATCTGGTAATAACTGGAATGATAGCTGCATTTGCCAAGTGGTTTGTGGAATGGAAGACTATGGTTGACCATAAGCATTGATTGATTTAACATATGTGGTTATTTTTATTACTCTGATGTCAAAATAAAAATTTATTTAAACAGCGGTTTTATATGCCAAAATAATGGAAATTAACTATCAGCAGCTCGGCTTCAGATGCGGCCTTGAGATACACCAGCAGCTTGAAGGAAAAAAACTGTTCTGCAACTGCCCTACATTGAATTCTGGCATGGAAGCGAATGTAAAATTTGAAAGAAGATTGAGGGCTGTAGCAGGGGAAACTGGAGAAGTTGATGTAGCTGCGCTCCATGAGATGCAGAAAGGCAAGAAGTTCATCTATGAATGCTCTTCAGAAGATACATGCCTTGTCGAATATGATGAAGAACCTCCTTATCCAATAAATAAGGATGCCTTAGAGACGGCTTTGAAAATTGCCTTGCTTCTTAACGCTAAAATTATTGATGAAATACAAGTTATGAGGAAGACAGTGATTGACGGCTCTAATGTTTCCGGCTTCCAAAGGACAGCACTGGTTGCATTTGACGGTTTTATAGAAACTTCAAAGGGAAGGATAGCAATCCCGATAATATGCCTTGAGGAAGAGGCAGCCCAAAAAATAGAAGAAAATAGTGATTATGTAAAATACCGCCTTGACAGGCTTGGTATTCCCTTGATTGAGATAGCAACCTCTGCTGATATAAAAGACAATGAGCATGCAAAGGAAGCTGCTGCATACATTGGAATGGTTTTAAGAAGTGTTGAAGGCGTTAAAAGGGGTCTTGGAACCATAAGGCAGGATGTAAATGCCTCAATATCAAAAGGCGCAAGGACAGAAATAAAAGGATTTCAGGACCTGAGGAGCATTCCTAAAGTTATTGATTATGAAATACACAGGCAGCTTGAAGAAATAAGCAAAGGCAAAAAGCTAAGCAGGGAAGTAAGGAAAGCAGAGCCGGATTTTACAACTTCATTCCTGAGGCCATTGCCGGGAGCTGCAAGATTATACCCGGAGACTGACGTTCTTCCAATAAAGATAGAAAAACAATATGTTGAAAAGTTAAAAAAAGAATTGCCAAAGCTGTTGCTGCATAAGACTGAGGAATTCTCAGAAAAATATTCCCTGCCTGAGCAGTTGGCAAAAGAATTGATTGACAATGATTTATTTGAGAAATTAGCGAAAAAATTCAGTAAATTAGAGCCATTGGCGATTGCAAACGCTATAATAAATACTCCGAAAGAAATAAAATCAAGGTTTAATTTAGACTCATCGAAATTAAGGGATAATGATTTTGAGGAAGTTCTTGATTGCCTTAACGAAGGAAAGATTGCAAAGGAAGCTGTAATAGACTTATTGGTTAAAAAAATAAAGAATGAGAAAATAAATTTGTCAGGCTTTGAGGCAGTTTCTGACAAAAAATTAGAAGCGGAAATTAAAAGATTAATTGCAGAAAAGCCCGGATTGAATGCTGGAGCCTATATGGGTATTCTTATGGGCAAGTATAGGGGAAAGGTTGACGGGAAGAAAGTAATGGAAATGCTGAATAAGAATGTGATATGATTAGGATTTTTATAAAGACAGCAGCCCAATCCCAAAAACAACAAAACCCGCCCCAATAATATTGCTTATCTCCATCCTTTCTTTCATAAATATTCTTGCAAGTATTATCGTTATCGCGGGGAATGAAGAAGCGACAGAATAGACTATTGAAGTGTATTCCTGGCTTATCCCTGCTCCGATTGAAAGGAAAGCTATTGTCTCCAAAGCCGCTATTATAACCACAAATTTATGCGCATTTTTCGGGAAACGAAGGTCTTTTTTCATAAAAAATGAAAACAAAAAAATGAAAACCAATCCAAAAATCTTGATGAAAAATACTGGAATGAACCATCCAAACTTTTCTATCAATACATCAATCAAAACAAAAGACACACCAAAGGAAAACATCGCAATAATGCCGTATTCAACACCGGAGGCTATCTTGCTGAACTTTAGCCTTGCAATATCATGGAATTTGAAAGATGCCAATACTGCCCCAACTATTGCCAATGTTATCCCAATGCCCTGGAAATAACTTAGCTCTTCTCCCAGGAAAATAAGGCTTAATACAACTGTTACAGCCGCAGATGAGGAAGCAATCGGGCTTATTATGGAAATAGCTCCGACTTCAAAGCCCTTATACAATGATGAAATTCCTATTGCGCCAAGAAGCCCGCATGCAAGCATCAATACAAGGTCATATCCCGATATGCTTGGCAGGCTGAAAAAAAAAGCAAAAATAATGAAAAAAACAATTATGCCTATTGTCTGGCTCCAAAGAGCTGTTTTTGCCACTCCTGCTTTCCTCGATGCCATTGCAGCAAAAAAATCAGAAAATCCCCAGGAAAACATGGTGATTATGCCAAATAAAATTCCAAGCGAGAGCGTCATTTTTATTATTTGTTCTATTTAGTGAATTTTAGATATGAATATTTAAGTGTTTTCCTTAAGGCAGCATTGAGAAAATTTTATTATTAATGTCATTACATTAAATGCTCCGTTTGGACTATCGGTGTGTAAGTTCTCTTTGCACAAAGGTAATTATCCGGATTATTAGAATCTGTAATTGGACGGCAATATCTGCAGTTATCAGCTGCTAAAACAGGCTTTTGGCAGAAACCGTCTTTTTCCAATGGAGCTATTCCCAGCGGCATCGCTTCGCATAATTTTACAACCACTATCCCTAAATGATCTATGATAATGAAAAAAACGCGCCAGGGAGGACTTTCGCCAATCTTTTCCACTTTTCGGGGTTCGCAGAGCCCCGCTGTAGGTTTTGGTCAAGCCAACGAAAATGCCTTGCATTTTCGAGGTGCTGAAAATCTGATGATTTTCAAGCACTTTTGCCGACGAAGTCGGGAA
>CAYTDO010000039.1:0-10997 GCA_964436645.1 uncultured Methanosarcinales archaeon
CCTTTTACTGTCGCTATTATGATCTTGCCTTTCTTTGCCTCCGAAGCTTTTTCCATGAATTGCTCAAGGTAAGAGACTGCTGTCTTCATTGATTCTGCGCTTTGCAGGACTTCGGATACAATGAGCTTGTTTTCATTGAATAATTTCCCTACAACATCCATTCCACTCATCAAAGGGCCATTGATTATTTCCAATGGCTTCCTGCCTTTAAGGGCTTCTTCCAAGTCTTGAATGAGGCCTTCTTTTCTCCCTTCAATTATGTACAAGCCCAGTCTTTCGTCTAACGGAAGTTTTTTAACGTCCTTTTTCTGCTCTTTTTTTCCCCGATAGAATTCAACAAAAGGAGTTATAGGATCTTCAACCCTCTGGAACAACAGATTTTCTGCAAGCTCTTTTTCTTTTTCTGAAATGGAAGGATACCTCATCAGCTTTTCAGAGTTTACAATCGCAAAATCTAATCCCGCTTTTGTCGCATGGTAGAGATAAACGGAGTTAAGAACTTCTCTTCCTGATGCAGGAAGGCCAAAGGATACATTGCTTACCCCTAGTATTGTTTTTACTCCAGGAAGCGCCTCTTTTATTTTTGAGATTGATTCGATAGTCACTTTTGCGCTGTCAGAATATTTTTTGTCGCCGGTTGCTATAGGGAAAACCAGGGCATCGAAGATAATATCTTCGGTTTTCATGTTCCATTTTTCTGTCAGATATTTATGGGCTCTTTTTGCAATCTGGACTTTTTTCTCGACGGTTGTGGCCATTGCCTGCTCTTTATCCTCATCTATTGTTCCAAAAACTATTGCTGCCCCGTATTTTTTTACCAGCGGCATCACATGGTCCACTCTTTCTGTGCCATCCTCAAAATTTATTGAGTTGATTATGCATTTTCCTTGAGACATTCTCAAGGATGCCTCTATGACCTTGGAATCGGTAGAATCAATCATCAATGGAACTCTTATTTTTTTAGTTATTATCTCAAAGAATTTTTTTGCATCCTCTATCTCATCCCTATCCGGATTTGCAAGGCAAACATCAAGAACCTGCGCGCCGGTATTTACCTGGGCCCTGCCAATCTCTGCTGCAATGTCAAATTTTTCCCCGCAGATAAGGCTCTTGAATTTGCCGCTGCCTATGGCATTGGTCCGCTCTCCGACAATGACCGGCCTGTTGTCCTCTTCCGCAACTAAAGTTTCCATGCCGGAGCATGCTGTCCTTGCTACATTGGGTATTTTTCTTGGCTTGTAATTGCTGGATAATTTTACAATCTCAGCTATATGGGATTTTGTGGTTCCGCAGCATCCTCCGATGATGTTTATCCAGCCGTTATCGAGAAATTCTTTTATTCCACTGGCAAATTTTTTTGGGCCTAAAGGAAAAGTTCCATCATCCAAAGGAAGTCCTGCGTTTGGGTAGCAGATTATATTTGTTGATGCAATATTTGACAAGGTTCGTATGTGGTCTTTCATCAGATCCGGACCGGTTGCGCAGTTCATGCCAACAGCAATTGGATTAAGATGCTCTATAGAGACATAAAAAGATTCAATATCCTGGCCGGCAAGCATAGTGCCATTTCTTTCAATAGTTGCCGAGAATATTATTGGCAGCTTTTTTTTGATGTCATCAAAAAGCTTTTGCACTGCAACTGCGGCAGCTTTTGCATTTAAAGTGTCGAAAATGGTTTCGATTATGATTATATCCGCGCCGCCATCTATCAATGCTTTTGCCTGATTATAATAAGAATGCTCAAGCTCATCAAAAGTTATGTTGGATGTTACCGAGATAGTTTTGTTTGTCGGACCTATAGAAGCGGCAACAAACCTTGGCTTTTCCGCTGTTGAATACCCTTCTGCTGCTTTTTTTGCAAGCTCAGCTGCTTTCTTGTTGATCACATATTCCTTATCCTGCAAGTTAAATTCAGATAATGTTATTGAGGAGCCTGCAAAGCTGTTGGTCTCAATTATATCTGCTCCTGCTTCCAAAAATCCCTTGTGGATGGATGTTACTATATCGGGCCTTGTGATGTTAAGGTATTCATTGCAACCGAAATAATCTTCCCCCCCGAAATCTTTTGCAGTAAGATTAAAAGCCTGCAGAGAGGTGCCCATAGCTCCATCAAGGACAAGGATCCTGTTTTTCAATAGCTCTTTTATGCCAACCATCAGTATAAGGGAATATAATAAGGTATTAAAGATTAACTTAATATTATGCTATTAAAAATATTCATGATTAAAAAATTCTTAAGAGAATAATCAGGCTTAAAACAATTATTTATTCAACACTAAAATAAACCCTTCTATTGTTCTTGCCTTTGTTGTCAAGCCCTAAAAGCTCAATTTTTCCTATTTCTTTCAAGCTCTTGACATGACAGCCGCCATCTGCCTGCGTGTCTATCCCTTCAATTTCAACTATCCTTAAAGTCTCTACTTCCGGCGGCATTTTGCCGGCGAGCTTTACCATATCCG
Organism: uncultured Methanosarcinales archaeon; assembly: GCA_964436645.1. Taxonomy (GTDB): domain Archaea; phylum Nanobdellota; class Nanobdellia; order Woesearchaeales; family GW2011-AR4; genus JACPJP01. The sequence goes on from CAYTDO010000039.1 coordinate 2,460, forward strand.
GGATTTTTAACGCTTCTTCGCGCTTCATGTAGCTGATTTTTACAGGAGCATCTTTCTGGACCAGTTCATTTGCAAGTTTAAAATACTCGTCAATCATGCTTCTGTCAAAATTTTCCAGGTTAAAGTCCATCCTTGATTTTTCAGTTTCTATCTGGTTTCCGGTGATTAAGGCTTTTCCTTTAGTATTAAAAATTGCAGCCAAAAGATGCGCGGTTGTATGCAGCCTCATCAACTTATATCTTCTTTCCCAGTTTATCTTTCCAATAATCTTGTCTCCTTGCTCTAATCCCGGCTTAGAGGTTTCATGGCTTATCTTTCCGTCAAATTTTCCAACGTAAATCACTGGAAATTCTTCATTGTCATTTTCACTATTATTTTTTATTAAAACTCCAGTATCATAAGAAACGCCGCCGCCAAGAGGGTATAAAGCTGTTTGATCTAAAATGATGTATTTGCCGTCTTTGACACTCTCGATTGTGGCTTCAAATTCTTTCAGATAAGAATCATCCATATACAATGCTTTTTCCATTTCAACACCAATCAAAAACAATACTCTAATCTAAAAAAACTATAAAGATAAAAAAATTAAAACTATAAGCTCAAGATAAAATTAAAATTTAAAATATTATCTCTTCAAAATTCTCCCCAAAATATCCTGCTTGCCGGTCCAATCCAAAGCTTCCCTGAGCACTTCGCCAATTGTTTCTACGGGGATGACTTTTATCTTCGCTAATTTTTCCTTTGGAACAACTATATCCTGCATGTTTGCTTTTGGAACTATAACCTGTTTTACGCCGGCTTCTATTGCTGCTTCCACCTTAAAAGTAACTCCCCCTATTGGAAGAACTTCGCCCCTTACAGATAAAGAGCCAGTCATGGCAGTATCCTGCCTTACAGGTATCTGCTTGAATGCAGAGATGATTGCGGTTGCTACTGCTATGCTTGCAGAATCGCCTTCAACGCCTTCATATGTCTGGAGGAATTGAACATAAATATCATAAGTTTTTATGTCTGCTCCGAAATATTTTTTGATTATAGCAGAAACGTTTTTTATCGCTTCTTTTGCTATTTCCCCAAGCTTTCCTGTTGCAATTATTTCTCTTTCTTTTCCGCCAAGAGTTACTTCAGCCTCTATTGGCAAAATTATTCCGGAATAAGGAGGTGTAACTCCCATTACTGCCATGCCGTTAACTCTTCCTATCCTTTTTCCAGAAACTACAATAACCTCATATTCTTTCTTCTGCTCAATAAATTTGTCTGCCAGCTGCTGCTCTAAAGTCCTTGCAAATTTCTTTGCTTCCAGAACATGCTCTCTTGCTACTAAATCGGCTTTTTTCTCTTTAGCTAAATCTCCTGCAGCCCTTACTAAGCCGCCAAGCTCCCTTAATCTTAAAGTAAGGTGGCCTTTTCTGTTGGCCCTTCTTCTTGCTTCCCCTATTATCTCGTCGACTGCTTCTTTGGAAAAATGGGGTATTTTTGCATCTTTAACAATTTCCTGCGCTACAAAAAGTGTAAGTTTGTTTCTGTTTTCTTCTGTGTCTTCAAAAGTTTCTTTCATAAAAACTTCATAGCCGTATCCCCTTATCCTTGACCTTAATGCCGGATGCATGTGCTTTATTGTTTCGTAATTTCCAGCCGCTACCATAATAAAATCGCACGGTACAGGTTCTGTCCTTACCATTGCGCCTGCGCTTCTTTCACTCTGGCCCGTAATAGAAAATTTTTTTTCCTGCATTGCTGATAAAAGCTCTTGTTGTGTTGCAGGCTCCAAAGTTGCTATTTCATCTACAAATAAAACTCCCATGTGGGCTTTATGTATCATTCCTGCTACGACTCTTTCATGGGCTGGGGTTCCTAAGCCGCCGCTTTGGAACGGATCGTGAAGCACATCGCCAAGCAAAGCTCCTGCATGGGCTCCGGTTGCATCATAAAATGGAGCCTGTTTTTTCTTGAAATTGTCGACAATGACTTTAGGAGTTCTTACTTTTCCCTCCATTCTCTTGTTTATGTTCATACTGAGCATTATTCCTATAACAGTTATTACTGAGAATATTAGTACGGCTGCAGTCATGATTGCAGCAACGGTATTTCCATATTTTACGTAGTAAGACCATGCCCACCAAGGAGAAACTATTGCAAACAGGAATATTATGAACATGACGATGTTCTGGTTCTTGAACATGTTCATTCCCTGGATTCTTGCCCTCCCCACTAATTCTCTCCCCTGGCCAGCCGGAACTGTTCTTATCAACGGGCCGTTTTCATCATTTGGATTTGGGAAAGAAATAATATCTACAAGCTTTTCCTTGGGCAATAGTTCTGCGAGAGCTAGGCCAAGCATGCTTTTTCCTGTTCCAGGCTCGCCTATCAATAGGACGTTCCTTCTTTGCCCTGCCGATTTCTTAATTATTTCAACAGCGGTCTCCTGGCCAAGTATCTGGTCAACAAGATTTTTTGAGACTTCAATCTCTGCTGTTGACTTGTAATTTTTTGGAATAGGCTTTGGAAGAGCTGCGGATATCTTGCTTTCCGATTTCGCATCCTTGTCCTTTTTTGCCATAAGCTTAATATTGCTATAAGATTTAAAAAGGTTTTGGAAACGAAGTTTCAAATGGGTTTAATCAATAAAAATTAGATGATTAATTATTTAAACTATATGCCTTTTCCACATCTTATGCAGGAATTAATGCTGGTTGGGGGAATACCTTATTCCGGAAAGAGCTATTTGTGCAAGAGCCTGGTTGAAAGAAATCCAAATAATTGCATCTATCTCGGATTAGACAATTTGCATGAGAAAATGGATGCTGACCCGATGCTCTTTTTTCGCAGTTTAGCATTATTTTATCCACAAATTATTCGGCAAATTGGAATGGACCCAAATAGCTTAAGCAAGTCAAATTTACAGGAAAGAAAGGTATTTTTGGAAGAACTTTTTACAAAACATGCCGGGAGGCAATCGTGGATTTCTGTGGTGCAGCAGGCTGTAAATGCTTATATTGTGTCACAGCTTAAACTGGCAGGATCAAAAGTGCCTATAATAGAAAGCCTTCTGCATGACTTGGAAAGAAGAAGCATGTTTTTTGAGAGCTATGCTGATATGATAGATGTTATGCATGCCGGCATTGACTTAGTTGCTGCTAAAAAAACACTTGTTTATCTGGACTTAGGAATTGAAGTTTCTTTGCAAAGGTTTAGAGATGACCCATCCAAAAGGCCCTTGGTAAATGAACGGGTTATACTATATACTTACCAAACCCAGCAAATTCCTGCTAGCCACGAGTTTCCAAATCTTGAAGTTATAGTTTTAAGGAACAAAGAGCAGGTAAGGGAATTTATTGAAGGGACAAAATTATCCCCCATTTCAACCTAAAGGTTGGGAAATTAAACCCTGAGAGATACTTACAGTTTTACAATATAAAAAACAAAATAACAGGAAGTATCAGGCACCCCATATTATGGCTTCTCTTGATGTTGAGGACATTCGGGATGATTCCTATGGCTGTTGACGCTAATAGTATAAGCAGGCCTATCCAGGAGGAGAAATAAAAAACCAAAAGGGTGATAAATATTATAACTGAAATGCATAATTTTTGATAATTGACTTTTTCCATCAATTTGACAAAAAATTTTGCAAGGTATAATGTAAGAAATGTGGCTATGCCTCCTGCGAATAAAGTTGCAGCAATGAAAAGAAGCAAAATTTTAAAATTTATTGACGGCAAAATTTCCATTATTGCCAAGACTGCCCCATTCCTTGCTTTTTCTATCGTGTATAAGGAAACTAAGCTAACTGCCATGTTGACTGTGTTAATGCCACCGACTAAAATAAGGAATGCGTAGTTTTCCAGGCTTCCCACAATCTGGCTTCCAATGACTGCAGCTTGAGCCGGCCCTAATCCCGGAAAGAAGCTTACAAAGCTCCCCGTCAAAGTTGCTGCCCCGACTGCCTTAGCGCTTTCCTTATTGGATACTTTTAATTCATCGGTAATCTTTTGCTTAGGTATCTTTGATTTCTGCATCAGGCTTACAATGAGCATGCTTACTCCAAACAAGCCCGAGAGCAATGGAAACAAAGGCTGGCCTAGATTAGGCATGGTCAGGACAATCAACCCCAGCACTCCGGAAATCATGAAGATAAAAAACGACCATAATTTCTTATCGGTTCCTTTCTCTATTAATATCATATACAGCATTATTACAATCAGAGCATAACCGATATAGACTTGTATTTTTTCGTAAATATATGGGACTAAAAAGATAAATAACGGAAATAAAAATAATGCCGCAAGCAGGCTAAATAAAGACCCAATTATTGTAAGCTTTACCGCTTCATAGCCCATGCCTTTGAGCAATAACCTATGGCCTGGCAGTACGCTCATTGCAGTCTCTGATTCCGGGGCTCCAAGGAATATAGCCGGCAAAGTGTCAAGAAAAGTATGGGTTATTGCCATCGAGATTATGAAAACTCCCAATGATGTAAAAGAAAAAATATTGGATAAATAAGCGGCGGAGCTGACTACAAGCAAACTTACAAGATTTATGTGGACTCCGGGAGTGATGCCGGTAAAAATGCCTGCAAGGATGCCGAGCAAGACCGCAATAAGAATTTCAAGGAACATTTTACCCTATCACTCTTATCCTTTCTGCTATGATTTCCATCTCTCCTTCGTATTCATCCACTTTTCCAAAAATTTCGACTTCATTTCCTTCGCTAATTGAGATGTTCCTATTTTTATTTTTGAACAAGACCACTTTGATTTTTTGCGGCTGGGTTATTTCTAGAATTGATACTTTTTCTGCGTTTACAACTTTGCTTACGACACCTTTTAATTTTACAAACTCGTCCTTGTTTTCAATGGATATCTTCTCTATATTTGTTTCGCCGATGTCTAAGTTAGAAGATATTATGTATAGCGCTATGAGGCCTGTGAGAGAAGTTATAAGAGCTGCCTTCAAAAGAGTTTTTTCTTTCATGTCAAAAACCACCCATCAGGAACGGGCGGCATGCTTTCATTATTGATTACATTATGTGGTTTTTGACGCTCGGGATACCACCAACAACGGACGGTTTTTGAGCACTACCCATACCACGGAGATTGCGGTATTCCGTTGCGTCATAGCATCATGATTCTATTCAAATTTTTAAAATGAGCATCTCCAGTTACCAATATGCAATTAATTGACATAGAGGAGGCATATATCAAAGAATCTATTGCCGGAAGCTTATGCTTCAATGAAAACTCAGCCGCATTTTTACAGATAGGTGGATCAAGCTTTACAATAATGCTCTTTTCCAGGATGCAAGAAATTACATCTTTTATTTTGCTTTCCTCAAAGCTGTCCCTCAATAACTTTCTTTTTATTTCAAATATGGAGATAACTGATGTAAAAAGTGCATTTGGATTTTCCACTATATTTTTTATACTTTCATGTGCAGCTAAAAAATAAGAAATCCATGCTGAAGAATCCAGCAAGTATTTAGATTCTGTCGGATTCATCCCTAATGCCCCTCAAAATATGATTTATGCTTTTATTCTTCCCCAAAAATCCGAACATGGATTTACTTGTCTTTTCGGCTAGGATTTTTTTTATAAGGTCATCATATGTAGCTATGTTTAATTGCTCCTTGTAGCCTTTAAGCATTTTTACAGTTTCTTCATCAAGCTGTATTGTTGTTGCCATAGTGTTATAGTATTATAGGCTATATATAAATTTTTCCATATTTTGTTTGGAAATGCACGTGGTTTTAGTGCTTAATTTTAATCAAATCATAACCTTTTTTAATTAATTATCTTTCCTTTTTAGCATGGAAGCTGTAATCAACCAATTCAGGAGGGGAAAGCACACCCATACTATGAACCATATGATAGTGTATATTAACAGCAGCGATAACAGGGAGAAAGCCTCAAAACTGATTGGAAAGGAAGTATCCTGGAAGAGCCCGGCTGGCAAGGAAATAAAGGGCAAGGTAGCTGCTGCGCATGGCAATAAAGGAGCGGTAAGGGTTATTTTCGAGAAGGGCATGCCTGGGCAGAGCATCGGGACTAAAGTTGAGATTAAGTGAATTTCAATACGTGATAATATTTAATTGCTTGATTCTTTCAAAATGCTTTTGATTTCCGGCAAGGATTTTGCTTATTCCGTTTGTTAAAAATACGGATGCTATCAGGCAGTCAAACTGGTCTATTTTCCTACCTTCTTTTTTTAGCTTCCAAAATATTCTTGAATCTTCTTGGCAGGAGCCTTTATTTAAATCAATATTGTATAAAGCTTTGAAAAATTCTTCATAATATTTTCCTTCTTCCAGATGTTTTGGATTTGCAGGATTCAAGCCAAAAAATAATTCAAGATAGCTGGCTATTGTAACGGCTAAAGGCTCTTTATTGTCTAAAAGAAATTGCTTTATATTGTCATATCCTTCGAATAAGTTGATGATTGCGCTGGTGTCTAATCCTATCATTGAAGCCTTCTGCTAAAAGATTTTCTAAAATCCTGCATATTTTTTTCTTTTTCTTCCCAGCCAGCATCCTTTAAAATTTCAAAGAACTGCATAATATTGGCTTGCTTTTTTTTGAAGCTTAGAATAACGCCTGAGAAGCTTTTGTCTTTAGCCTTAAGATTCCTTTAAAAATCGTAGGCTTCTTTTTTGATTGCTATATTGACACTTACCAGGTACCCATACTGAGTACACATAGTATTTAGAGATTTTGATTATTTATTTCTTTTTATAAAAAAGCATGGAAATGCCGCCAATTATGGCTGCCGCTGCCACCCCATATTCAATATAAGTTCTAAATGCTTCTAAATTGAACGGCAGGTTAAATTTAGTCAAAATTAGGATATAAGCTATTCCTACTAAAACAAATACTAGACCAAGCAGATTGCCGATTCCAAAACCGCCAGATGGCTTTTCGATAATAACTTTCGGCTCTTTTGCTTTTTCCAAGCGTTCACCCCATTAAAATGGAAGAAGATTTTTTGGAAGCATGCCTTTAGCAAACAAATAATACACTATAGCTGCGCCGATCAATATGCCAAAAAGAAAAAACATTCCCGGATGCATTGAGAAAAATCCTTTTTTGCTTTTCATTTTAACCTCGCCTAAATCAAGTTTGAAGGCACAATGCCTTTAGCCAATAAAACGTACATTATGAATGCGCCAAGCAGCAATCCAACTAAAAAAACCAAGCCTGGATGAGTCATTTCAAACACAGACAGCAAGAATCCTTTTTTGTTCATGATGTTTACCTCTTAGTATTATTATTTTAATGCCTTTGGGGAATTAATATTTAAATGTTGCTATTAGATTTTCTTTTTTTTCATTTTAACTTATGGATAGATTTATATATCTTTTATCCAAGAAATGACCTTATTAGCTATGGTGCTAAAAATGAAGGTAAAAAGGGGATTGATTCTGCTTGGTTATTTTTTACTGATTGCCATCTCTTTTCCAAGAGCTTATGCTGCTGAAAACTCAAACAGCCTAGACACAGCTGTAGGCACAATAGAGAAACTATTCGGATTTATACCTAACCTTATAACACTGGATAAATTGCTTGGCGCAGATCAAGCTGCAATGTTCTGGGCTCGATTCCTAATTTGGCTTTTGCTTTTTGCCGGTTTCTTTTATGGAGCAGGTTTTGCGTTTAAGAGCGGCGGGAAAGCTAACTCGAGAATTGCCGGGACAGTTGCTTTTGTATTTGCCACTATAGGAGCTTTGCTTATGCCTGAAATCATTGTTGTAGGCATCTTCCAAAGCTATGGGCTGCTATCAGCAATCCTGATATGGTTTGCACCGGTTATTGCTGGATTTTTCCTGGTCTCTGCAATAAAACAAAGGCTCATCAAGGCTTTAATTTATCTTGGCATGCTTTTTGTTTTAATCTCTATTGACACCTCAATAACTTCTAATTTTGCTACAGGCTTGGCCAATACTACATGGTATCCTTTCTTTAAATTGATGCTTGCTTTTGTGATTATTGCTTTCTTATGGAACCTGTTCATGGTTGGATTTGAAAAACTTCCCGCAGGGCAAGGAGATGGACATGGTGGAGAGCATGATGGTGAGAGGCATGATGAGCATGCACCGCCAGGAGGGGATGACGGGCATGGCAGAAGGTTTAGATTACCCCACTGGAGCGATATAGAAAGGGATGCTAATGCTGAACTCGAAGATGTTTTTGGAGGAAGAAGAGGACCGGCAAGGCCCAGCATTCCGCCACCAACACCAGCAAGATGGAAGCAAAGTGATCCGCCTACACCAGAGGGTGTTGTCCCTCCGGGAATATATCCTAATGCAGCAGGGCCAAAGCCAACTGCTCCTAGACTTCCTAAAGGGCCAAAAATTCCAGACGAAAAGCCAATATATATCGATCTTTCTAAATATTTTGCACCAATAAGAAGCCAGGATAGCCTTGGAGCGTGCACTGCATTTGCAGCAACATCTATTTTTGAATATGTCCTTCATGCAGGATATAACATACCTTTAAGGCATCTTTCTCCTTTATTTTTATGGTATAAAACCAGGGAGTTTATTGG
>CAYTDO010000040.1:0-48428 GCA_964436645.1 uncultured Methanosarcinales archaeon
TTGGCACTGACGGCAAAAAAGGAATAGATGCCAACATTGATCCTTACACTGCCCAGCTTAAAATCGAGCTGGATTATGGATACACCTTCACAATATCAAAAGATATGATAATAGAAAAAGTCCTGACGCATTAAAAGATAATGTTAAGCAATATGGGCAAAGCGACAGAAAGATGGTTTAAAGTAACATTGTTTATTTTACTGCTTATAATTGCAGCGGGATGCGAGAAAAAAGAGAAAGACGCAGGGGATGCTATAACCGGGACTGAGGGGCTTGCGATAAGCTTTGTTGATAATTTCCCGCAGGATAAATACATATTAAGCCAGGGAGAAACTCAGGATTTTACTGTTGTCATGGATATAAGGAATAAGGGCACAACTCCATTAGACAGCGATTTGGAGCATTTACTGCATGAAAGCTTTAAGCAATACTTAATTCTGACTAAATACGCAAGCAATCCTACTTACATAGATGGCACATTAAAAACGATTTGGAATAGTTGGACAGAGGAGGAGAAGAGGGCTAATGGTGGTACATTTGAAAATTATTTAGTAATAGGGCATCCAGAGTTTGCTCAATTTAAAAAAACCTTGGGCAAACTATTCATTGGAGGCTTTGATGATGGAATCATCACGATGAAAGATAGGAATTTAGATGAAAAAGTAGATTTTTCCGACAAAACGGAGTCATTGCTGAATAAATTTCTTCCCGGAGTAAGCTCTCTAAATCCAAACGGCGGCTTTGATAGTGTTGAGTTCGCAAGCACTATTAATGCAGACAGCCTGCAGATTGATAACTACAATCCGACAATACTTGCTACAGCATGCTATCCTTATGCCACAAAAGCTGGGCCAAGCGTGTGCATTGACCCTAATCCATTTGACACTAAGCAGAAAAAAGTGTGCAGCATAGGGAGCCAGATTTTAAGCAGCCAGGGGGCTCCGGTAGCTGTTACGAAGATAGACCAGGAAGCATCTTCCAAAAAAATAAGGATAAAGATTACTTTAAAGAATGCTGGAAAGGGGGATGTTATAAGCCCGGCTTCGTTGCAAAAATGCTCTTCTACCACAGACTTGCTAAAAAGGGATGACTTTGATATGGTTAAGCTTACAAGCGTTAAAGCCGGGACTTTAGAGCTATTGAGCAGCTGCGGGCCATTCACCAATCAAGGAACAAACCTCATCAGGTTGTTTGATGGTGAAGGCTTTGTAATTTGCACAATAGACGTGAGTGATGCAAGCAAATTAGGGAGCACCTCTGCTTACTTGACTCCATTGACCATCGAGCTTAATTATGGGTATAGGATAACGGCTTCAAAAAAAATAAGCATCCGGAAGGTGGGGTAGTTAGGTTCGTAATATTATCAAATATAATCAAATCAAATAGAAAGCTTTAAATAATATAAATAAAAATATTTTGAATAATTAAAAATGACAACAAAAAGAAGCGTGCTTATTATTTTTAGTGTAGTTTTCTTGTTATTGATAGCTGGATGTGGTGGTGGAGACGCCACTAGCAGCTCACTTACAACGCCATTCCTGGGAGGCCAGGGCGGAGTTGAAGTTAAATTCTTAGAAGGAAATCCTCCAGCAGAGGTTACTGATGGGAATATATTTCCCTTTAACGCTGTTGTAAGCCTAAAAAATGTTGGAGAGCAGGATATTGTTAAAACAAACGCAAAGATTAGTTTGATTGGATTTTTGCCTAGCCAATTTAATCCAGCTGCCCCGGATAGTTTTGATGAAGCGAAACTTAAAGACCAGAATCCTTCTGATGACCTTACTGGCAGGAAAAAGGACGCAGACGGCAATATCCTTGAGCCTGTAGAAATTTTTTTAACATTACCCAAGGATGCAAGTAACGCTGATAAACAGTTTAAATTTAAAGATACTATTCAAGGCAATACTGTTTTTGTGTTTAGGGCAGATGTGTGCTATCTATATAAAACGAAAGCGATTTCAGAATTATGCATACTACAGAACCAGATAGACAGAGCCCAGAATGCTATATGCAATCCTACTGAACCTAAGACAATTTTCAGTTCAGGGTCGCCAATAAAAACATCCTCTTTCAGAGAGAGTGTTGCCGGCAAAGATAAAGTCCAATTCAGTTTTGATGTCATGCATTCAGGCACAGGCAACGTGTTTGATTCAACTACAGCTGCAAGTTGTCCAAAAGACCCAACAAACAGAAGAACAAAAGAAGACCAGGTTATAGTGACGGTTGATACAGGACTTCTAGCAAGAGCAGCAGGTGCTACAACAAATTATAAGCTAAATTGTGTTGGGTTGGCAGATGTTACAGGCGCGGCGACAGCAAAGCAAAGCGGAAAGGTTAAGTTAATAAGCGGCAAGAGGACAATAACATGCACATTAGATCTTGATTCAGCAAGGAATGATTTTAAAAAGCCGATTGATATAAGCGTAGATTTTAATTATGATCAAACTGCTGACAAGGAAGTATTGGTTAAGCATATAGTTACTGGCTGATTATTAAGATTTAAATTCATATTTCTTAAATTAGTTTTATCTCTTTTTTATTAAAGCCAATTACTTTTTAGAACCATAAAGGCAGAACTGGCTCAATAATGCCTCTAATTGTATAAACTCGTCGCTTCCTTCAGTCATCCTAAATTCTATCTCGCCGCATTTCTCCATCAGAATCATCTTCTTTTCATTATCAATCTCCAAATTAAGGATTTCCTGCTGTATCTGCTTTATGACGTCTATTCCGGATAATCCATAATTAAGCATTATATCCAATAGTTTTTTTCTTGCATCAATAAATTTATTTTCCAGAGCCAATCTCAATGCCTCGTCAATCTCCTTTGGTTTTGCCACAGAAGCCATGGAATAAGCAAGCTCTTCAGTTATTTTATCGCTCACTGCCGCGCAGCTTTGCATAATATTATTGACTCTCCTTCCATCCCCTTCGCTAATGACATATAATGCTTCTTTTGCTTTCTCATCAACTTTGATATTCTCGCTCTTTTCTATTGTCTTTATTATCTGAAAAATATCTTCCTTTGCCAGTGGCTTGAACCTGAACATAGCGCATCTGCTTTGTATCGGGTCAATTATTTTGGAAGAATAGTTCGCTGATAAAATAAACCTACATGTTTGTGTATAGTTCTCCATTGTCCTTCGTAATGCCTGCTGCGCTTCTCTTGTAAGGGCGTCGCATTCATCCAAATATATAACCTTAAATGGAAAATCACCGATTGCTCTCGTCCTGGCAAAATCTTTTACCTTATTCCTGATTATGTCAATTCCTCTTTCATCGCTTGCATTCAATTCCAAAAAATTCTGGTGCCAGGAATCTCCAAATAATTGCCTTGCAACTGTCAATGCTAAAGTAGTCTTTCCAACTCCAGCTGGGCCTGCAAAAAGAAGATGGGGAATGTTCCTTTTGTCCACGAAGGCTTTGACCCTCTTAACTATGTCTTCCTGCCCCCTGATTTCAGAAAAATCCTTGGGCCTGTATTTCTCGGTCCATATAGCGCTATCCATAGAGAAAAAAGAATGTAAGTCAATTTAAATAGTTTATTGAAAAAATCTTAAAGTATATCTTCCTCAGAAACAACCATGAAGTCTCCCATCGCAATGACTGCGCTGAAAGGAACCAGTATGTGGCCTTCTGCGTCTTTCTCAAGCTCTAGCTTTGCAGTATAAGATGTTGGGTTGACAAGCACCAAGTGGATAAGCTCTCCAGAGCGCGACTCAAAGATTAAGTCTCCTACTTCTCCAAATCTCTTTCCGGTCTTGCTGACAACTGTCTTTCCTATAATCTGCTTTGAGAATTTCTTGTCTTCCTCGGCCATTATACTTCCTCCACAGTAATTATTTTAATTAAGTAACCTAAGTTATATTTAAATGTTTTGATTAAGAATTTATTGTATTTCTGAGAGCATTGCAGTAACTTTTTCTTCATCATAGCAAGTAGTCCTTAGGCTGCAAGTTGTGCATTTATTCTTATTTGAGCAGTATGATGGCAGATTGCGGTTTTCAAGAAGTTCCAGGATTTCCTTTACAACCGATTTAATCTCTTCCTTCATGAAAGGATTCATCACTATATGCCTGGTTTCATTAGAATCAAGATATCGTATAAACCCTTCATTGACTTGTGTGTTATATTTTTCCTCAATAAGCAAGGCATACGCCGCCACTTGTATCCTATGGCCAGGCCACACCCCTTCCTTGGGCATTTTACCGGTCTTAAGCTCAACAGGAACATAACTACTGGCATATACCTCTATCCTGTCCACAACCCCTTTAAGCTGCAAAATATCCGATTCTACCCTCTGCTCAGATATTATCTTGGGGGTAAGCTTGTCCCAAAGCTCTTTTCCATACAGATTATGCTCTGTAATAAAAGAAAACACATTATTTGACCTGGTTTCCGCCTCATTTAATATCAATGGCCAGGTTTTCCTGAATACTCCCGCCAAATCCAGATTAAACTGCCTTAATTCCGGCTTATTATTGATTATTTTTTCCTTCAATACCCTTGAGTAAAATGCCTTATAGGTATTTATGAGCTGCATATACTCTATTTTTTGGCTTATTGAAGACACTATGAATTCCTCGCTCTTGTTGATATAATCATAGAGTTCATGCCTCAAAGAGCCCAAGACAAGGCTTTCTTTAGGGGGTTCCTCCAAATCAAGAACTTGCTGCAAAAATAGCTTCCTTGGGCAGAACAGATACGCAGAAAGCATAGAGACAGAGATTTTCATGCAAGAAGAGGTGTTAGTTTTCAATTTAAATATCTTATGGGCGAATGTCCAGTGCAAGATTAAACAAAACTCCAGATTGTGGCAAGAAGAGACTAACACATAATATATTTATACCTGCTTAAATTTCTTCTCTTAGTGGATAGTTATATTTTAAAATAAATTAACCAGATAGTATATGGCCAAAACGCAAATTTATCCGGAAGTTGTGCATATAGGCCGCATAATACGCGAATTAAGGGCAGGCGCAATAAACTTAATTCCTGAAACTACCCTTGAAACAAGAATAGAAGAGATCATAGGAGGTGGCGCGCCTATCACATCCAAAGCCCTTTCTGTATGGGGAACAAAAACCGCTATTATAGCGGCAATTGGAGCAGGCTCAGAGAGCGCACGTGAAGAGCTTGGAGAATATGGAATAGAATTTAGTCCTGGAAGAGCATCCTGTTCCAATGGACACAACCATAACGTGGGATATGGGGGAGAAAGGGAAGTCTCTTACTCATGATGCAAGATGCTCAAGGATGTTGACCGGAAGCCATATACAAAAAAGCTCCCCTTATGTAATGAATGGCAAAGTAGCTGTGATGTCAACGCTTGGAGGATTTGATATTTCAGTATTGGAAGAAACTGCAAGGCAATTTAAAGCTGCTTTGGATAAAGGTGTTGTAACTGCCTTGGATTTGGGAGGTTACATAAAAAACCCCGACTATAGGGCACTTTTTGAAAAATTATTCCTTCCGGGCTTAAGCTTGGTTTGTGGAAATGAGAAAGAGCTTTACTGGGCTGCAAAAAGAGAAAGAGAAAACATAAAAAATCCAGATAAGATAAGGGAATTTATGACTCCGGACAAAGTAGTTGAATTTGCAAACCGAATTTTTGAAACTGGCTATGGTAGATTACAGCTGATTAATATCCATTATGGGAAGGATGGAACTATTCTTGTAAGAAGAGGCAAACATTCTCATGAAATGCCTTCTTTCCGCCCGCATATAAAAAATAATTCTGGTCCTGGAAACGTGCAGAATGCAGGGGTAATCTATTGTTTTCTAAAAGGAAAGGATGATGCCTATGCCGCTAAATTTGCCAATGCTGCAGCTGGGCTGTATGTCGGAGGGATGGGATACCCTAGATTAGGGCAGATAGAAAGCGTTATGAAAGGCAATTTCCCAATTTAAATAAGGTATATTGTGTGTCCAGTGGATATAAAAGCTAATTCATACTTAAAACTTCTTTTGAGTTGTATACCGCAACCGTATTTTGCTTTTCTTTTAAGTCCATATCATTTTACCAAACGGCGCATTTGAGCTTCATGGCAAGAGCCAGATAAGTACTATCATCAATATCTGGGGAGATTTTTTGGGCTCGCCCCTTATATTCTGCTAATTCATCAAGTGGTATTATTTTTATATTGCCAAAAAGCATTAAATTATTCAAAGTTTATTTTATTTTCAGAAAGCCCAGTTTTTTCCTTTAATTTCTCCATATGATCATTTATCTCTTCAAATACAAACTCAGGAGTATAGAAAGAATGCCCGCTTAATAATAAAAAATGGCGCACATGGCTATCTCTTATAATGGCAGAAATAATGACATTAGCATCCAATACAAGATCCATCTAAATCCCTGAAAGAAACTTTCTTGCCATGGATTTATTGACTTTTTTCCCAATATCCCAAGCATCCTTTTCAGTTAATTTGCTTTTCGCCAAAAGCTCGTCCATTCTTTTCAGTATTGTCAGCTTTTCGCGTATTGCTCTCCTAGCTATCTCTGACCAGTTCATCTCAGGATGCTTATCCATTTCACTTTTCAGCTCTTCAGGAACTGCTAAAGTTAGGCTTACCATGTTTATGTGTAATATGTGTAATATGTTTATAAAGGTTTTGGTTTTTTGAAGGAAAGGTTGCATAACAACATTTTGAGGCTCATTTCTTTCAGCCTACATTTTAAGCATAAAACGTCGCAAAAAGTTAGTTAAGTTCAATAATTTTTAGTGGCTAAACACAGATAGGGGGCATTTCTACGAACGAAAATTATACTGAATGATTTCAATTTTCTATCGTTTTCAGCCATTTTCCTTGTTTTACATTTAACAATATTTAAATAGGGGGGTTATAATAAGTCGATACTATAAAAAAGAGAGTGAAATTGTGAAAAGGCAGTTTAGTTCGTTATGGGTATTTTGTTTGATACTGATTTCTATGTTATTGATTTTGCCGGAAGCCTATGCAGAAAAGAAGATGATTACTCAATTTGAAAATTGTATTTCTTCAAAAAACTGTGATTCCCCTGATGCGGTTATAATCCAGTGCAAAAATGGCCTCGCTTCAAAGACTAAAAAAATGACAGAAGAAGTGAATCCCTGCCAGAATGGGTGTGTTTCTGTGTATCAGGAATGCACAAATGCCTGCATAGCTGCCTGCCCTTCGCAGGACCTCAATAGCGGCTATGACTATTCCAATTGCCATTATGATTGCACCCATTCTGGAAGCTCGTGCTCTGACCCATACAGCAATTGTTTTGGCGATTGCTCTGACGATATCAATGAATGGTGGGGTCTTTATGGTTCCGGTGGCACTGATTATAGTGAAATGGTTGATTCAGAATTAAGAGGCTCCGTCGATAAATTCACTTCAAAATGTGAAGCACTCAATGCCAGGCAGAAGTCAAAAGCAGAATTACAAGTATTAGGAGATGAAGAGAACAAGCTGGATGCAGAGATTGACGGATACTTAAACGAATTAGCCCAAATCTGTCTGGGCATTGAGGGGTGTAAGCCGGGAAATAAGGAAGATCCTGAATATATCAATGACATTCTCAATAGCATCACTAAGCTGCATAGTGACAGTTGCGATAGGGGAAAATGCATTGTTGCGCCGATTGAAAAGCTTGAAGAAATTGGCGATAAGATTGTAGACTGGAATCAAAGAGAGACTGACTGGGAAAGCAAAATAAGCGATTTGACGCAGGTGCCAGTTGGAAGCAAAGAACGCGCTTTAAATCCAAATGTCTTGTCAAATTTAAACCAAGAATCGCAGAAAACTTCAAACCCAGCAAAAACTCAAGGATCTGGCACAATTCAAGAAATTGGACAGGGTAAAGTGCCACGCCCGCCAGCAGACGCAACTAAATCTGTAGCTGAAAAAATTAACGATTTGGCTACAAGTGACATGGTTCTTGCTGAATTAATCAAAAATGGGGGCATTACAACTGACGATATAAAAAAAATAAGCGCCTACAGGGGAAACATAAATTTGGGCAAAGGGCAATCTGCAATTATTGAGCCTCCAAGCGAACTAGGTGGGCCAAGCATGACTGTAACAGCCGGAAGACAGGCAGATGCAGCTATTACAATTGCTTCTTTTGATAATAAAGCCTCAGTCCTCCTTTTTAACAAAAAAGTTATTGGCAGTCCTGGAGCCCCCATCGATGCTCCATTGGAAAAAACATACGATATAAATTCATATTTTAAGGTCGATACAAAAGAGCAGGGTGTTGATGTAAATGGTCCAGCAGGATCTGCCCAATCCCCATTTGAGGATGTGTGGTTTAGCCAAAACTTGAAGTTAAAAGAAGATATCAACCCTAATCAAATCAAGCTTCTTAGATGGGATGAAAATAGCGGATTGTGGATGAAGCAGCCTACTTACAATGAGAAAAGGGGGGATTTATTTAAGATGAATGCAAAGCCAGACCACACCAGTTACTTTGCTGTTGTAATTGAGAAAGTTCCAACCCGCCTTGGAGAAGGATATCTAATTGCTGCAATTCTGCTTGGCATCGTAACAAGCTTTGTACTTTTCGGTTTTAGATATAAGAAAGCACTAAAAGCTGAAAATAATAACAAATCAACCAACGACGCGGTTAATAATAAAACTCAATCTAAAAGTATTGAGAAAACCACAAAAACCAAAGGCAATAACAATTCAACAAAGGACGAAGTTCTTGATGAGATGGATGCAAATTTATTTGCCGGAATTATGGCAGTAGGAGGCAGATTGAAAATTACAAACCAGCGGCTTATTTTTAAGCCTCATGCATTAAATTTTCAGAAAAAAACATTAGATATTCCATTAAAACAAATACAGGATGTGCAGCCAATTAATACCCTTGGAGTAATCCCGAATGGGGTTCATGTGAAATTAGTCTCTGGTGAAGAATATAAATTGGTAGTTTGGAAAAGAAAAGGGTTAATAGAATTGATAAATAAGAATAAATAAGAAAAAAATGATAAAAAAGTAACAAAGTACAGGAGCATTTTAGAATGATGTCAAAAGGAAATATTCGTAAGAAGGTTCATATTAGCAGTCGTATAGTTTTTATGCTATTGCTCGTATCAGCTGTCTTATTTCTAAGCGCATGCGGCACAATTGAGGTGCGCCAAAAAATCAGCAAAGATGGCAAGGTTTCTGGATCTATCGATATAAACATGGACCTGACATCATTTTATGTCTCTCTAGGGATTCCCAAGGAAAGCTTTGCAGAGATGGATGCTGCAATGTTTACTCAAATCTGTGAAAATGCCACTGCTTCTATGAATATTACTAACGAGGAATGCAGCGTGAAAAATGGCATTGTTGCTCTATCCGGGAATTTGAGCCTAAATAAAAATGATGAGTATATCAACGAAAGCAACGGGTTCTTTAAGAAGTCTGGGTTTTTCATTACTGAATATCTGTACACACCTAACACAAGCACAATGTTTTCTGGATCTTCGTTTAATTCTACTGATTTAGATAAGTTTAAGGCTTCTGGATTAAAAATGAATATTGTAGTTGAGATGCCTGGAAAAATTTATGATGTTGTTGGCGGGGAGCTAATCCATGAAGATTATGCTACTGATAACGGTGCCGCTATCTTTGATATGCTAAATATAGCTCCGGGAGAATACATCGGCGTAAGGTCGAGAGAGCAAAATTCATCAATTTTTAGCGTAATAATTTTATTTCTGCTATTTATTATTATTGCACTGCCATTTGTCCGATTAATAATTCATAGGAAGCAAGAGAAATCCCAGTATAAGGATAAACCAGGCACTTTTCTGTTTGTATTGTTAATGCCATTTGTTGCTTTAATATTTTTGGTATCAGTTGGTGGCTTTACTACCTCAGACAATAGCGGTTTTCAGATATTATGGGCGTTTATTGCATTCATGATGATTTTATCCTATATTACACGCGCGTTTTCCTATCTTAGCACAGATTTTGAATTAGCAGGGGATGGAATAATCTACAAGACATGTTTTATTAAAAAAACTATATTATTCTCTGAAATTAAGAAAATCGAGAGAGCAGAAGTAGGGTTACTTCCATTTAACCTCGGCAAAGGATATGGCTATAAGGTAGCAACAACCTCGGGGGAGGAGATTTCTCCCACACACCTTGAGAAGGGTAACAAACAAATATGGCGTAAAGGAATACTTATATTCCTTAAAAACGGAGATGCGGTTTATTATCCTGTCCGTGACATTGGATGGGTAATTGATGCTGTTAAAACGCACATTTAGCTATAAAAAATAGGTGAAATGACAGAAGAAAATAATCCTGAACATGGCCGCTTTCAGCAGAAATATGCTGCTATGAGAGAATTAGGTTTCTGGAAATTTGTCTTTGGATTGGTCTTGCGTTTTGGTTATATTATTGCATTAGTAACTGTCCTATCAGATAGATTTATTAATTTAGTTAGGTTTGCATTAGGAATTATCTTATCAGATAGATTCACTAATGAACTTACCTTGCCACTCTTTTTTTGGATTGTTTTTTTAAGTTTTTTACTAGTATTCTTCTTAAGTATTTTTTATTGGTCCATATTGAGAATTATAGCCGGCTTATTTTTTAAAGAGGATTATTCCAAGATAAAAAGCGGGAAATATTATGATAAACTAATGAAAGAGAATTCTACCCCAAGATTAAAAATAGATGCATATATTTTGTTGGGGTTTATTGTAATTGCGATAATAATTATTTTAATGATAAAGACAGATTCGACCAAAAATACTATTCCAACCACAGAATCAGATTTAACTCCAGAAGCGGTTTCTTCTCCTCAAAACAACAATCCCCTACCTACAAATTCAGTTTCAACCACAAAAGCAGTTTACCCGTCACATTACAAGTACACCATGGATCCAGTCAAAGATACGATTGTACATGAAATAACATTTTCTATAAATGATGCGCAGGGGTCTTCTTACTCTCTTAAAACTGCAGGAATTGAACTGGGCATTCTTGACTGGAAACAATCTGGCGGAAAGAAATGCGCAGAAATCATAGTTTCTAACTATACCATTAAGGATGTAATTTCCACTGATTTCTCGCCTCTTGAGGGGGATGTAAATTATACCTACTTTACCTGCAACTATGAGAATGATCTTCCTTTAAATGAGGGTGATATACAATTGCAGATCACATCAAAATGCGGCTTCTATTGTTACTTTAAGAACCTAAACCTATGGGTGATTCCCTATTATCCTAAGGAACATAATGCGCGCGACCTATCTGGCGTCTCTATTCAAGAGATAATCAATACCCCCAAAGGATATGATTTTAAAAATATTCCTGAAAGCATCCCTAAATTATTCCATTATGAGACCACAGAAGATGGCATTGTTATTTCGATTGAAAAGCGTCTTGAAAGTGATGATATCTTGGATGATAGTCTATTTGAAGATTCAAACAGGTTAATTAATTTTAAAAAAAGTGCAGACTTTTCATCAATGAAAACCCTTAAAAAAAGTATATTTACTTTAATTTATCCGGCAGGAGTTGAGGATGAAGCTCAAGCATTAATGGCAGATCTCATTAAAATCCTTCCGGAATTTGAAAAATATGCTGGATTTAGAGGAAATTATGATGGCTATAAGGGCATAACAATAAGATTTATTGAAGATTATTCCACTACGGAGAGCGGTTCAACTACTATTCCTAAAGATGGCGGAAGAATCGGTGAAATCGTTGTCAACCTCAAAGAGATAACAGATATAACTCCCTTTCATGAGTTATGCCATCTATCGGAAAAACCATTTATTTTTCCATCATGGCTTGCTGATGGCCAGGCAATTAATTGTGGGGAGATCAAGTTCATGGAATTTCTCGGAAGATTTGACGATGCAAAAGAGGCAGAGGAAGACCAGATATTTTCAACTAAAATTTTTGGCTCATCGCCTGACCTTTCGACATGGAATTGGTATGACAATAAAGAAACTGCGATCCTTGCCGGTTCCAAGGGATATGGGCTTTCGTATCTTCTTATGAAAGACGTTTTGCAGTATGTTGACATGCCGACATTCTATTCTCAAATGCGGCGAGAATTAAAAGCGTATTATGGGCATGATGTAAAAGTTCCAAATGACGTCCTTATTTGCAAAATGAATGAAATTGCAACCGGGAATATCATTCCGATTTTTAAAAATAATGGATTTGAAGTAAGCAACTGCAACAGGCTAAAAATTTGTTCAAATGACCAAATATATGGTGAAACTAGAGAAGGGAGTTTTGTATGTGCCAATCAGTGTGATAATTATTTTTGCAAATCCGACATTATTGATACTTCGAGCCCAAACAACCCATGTCCGAACGGATTTGCAACTGGTGATGATAACGAATGCCATCAACGTTGTAAAATTGGAGGGACTTATTGTGGTTCTGGCTCGTACTGTTATGAAAACACAAAATGCATCAGATGCCCAGAAGGGGAGACACTCTATGATAACGAACAATGTTATTGATCAAGAAATGAAAAGCATTTCAAAATGCCAAAGTATTGCTCAACTCCAAAATAGCAATATGTTTAAATATAAGTTTCAATCTTACCATATTCATACTAAAAGAGAGTGAAATTGTGAAAAAAGGTTTTAGTTTACTATTGATTTTCAGTTTGGTGCTTTCTATGTTGATTATATTTAGTAATGTTACTATTGTTTTGGCTCAGGAAGAAAACGTTAAACCAAGATGTTTAGCAATAGGTGGCTCTCCAGAATGCTGCAATCAAGTTCCATTTGATATAGACTCTCCTGCTTGCCAAGCCGACTTAAATAAAGGAAAAGATAAGCAGTTTACTTATCCAGAAGCAACAGAAACATATCAATCATTGATAAGCTGCTTTGATAAAAAAGGTTATGCTATTGTAGATGCCGAATGCAATCAAATTGTCCTGGATATATCTACTATCATTAATAATGAAAACAATAAATGCTTATCGCAATGCTATACAAATAAACCAGGTAGTTCTAATTGCGACACTTGCGTTAATGCATATTCCTCAGGAGGATATACAGAACGAACTTATAGTTCATGCGATAGTTTTTGCCTAGAAAAATCTCCAGGCCAATGTGGAGAGTGTTTTGACCTACGTGACAAAAAGAAGAAGGAAATTAATTTTGCAAGAGATTCTGCTGTTTCTGATTGGCAAGAGATAGATGACCTTGTAAGAACAAGTGTGCAAGAGAAAAAGATAGAAACCTTATCTGACCCTCAGGAAACAATATCAGCCTACACAAAAGAAGATGGCAATCTTAAGGAAATGGAGGAAATGCTCAAAGCTGATACTGGTTCTGATAGTGATGTATCAAAAACATTGGATGAGTGTGAGCAAAGCAAGCAGGATATAATTAATCGATGCCAGCAATCGCCTGAAGGCTGGAACCTGGACATATCTATTAGTGTTAATGATTTAGAGTCAGGGAAAAATTATCAATTTCAAGATTACAGGACAGGCGGATGCAAGAAAAGCCAGAAATTCAGGGAACCTATTAATGTTAAGATTGAGAGCAGGTTATTATCTGCAGCTGATTCAAGTCAGAAAGGGCAGGCAAGCAAAAACAAGCAGGTGAGCTGCAGCATGCGATGCTCTTCCTGGAATTGTGATGATACATACATGGCTCTTGTTGATAGCTACAAGGGACAAGCGAGCATAATCAAGAATGGTGTCTCAGTTGCTATTGGAAAAGATACTCCTGTCCAAGAAGGAGATACAATTATTACAGGTGAAGGTGGAGAAGTTTCCTTTAAACTGGTTGGTGGAGAAGATAAGAGTTATGTTGAAATAAAACCCAATTCAAAATTAAAAATCATTGATCCAGAAGTTGGAGCTGAAATAATCAAAGGTGATGCAAAAACACATATCGAGAAAGGCTCAAACAGAAAATATACAATCACAACGCCAGCTGCAAGGATTAACGCCAAAGGAACTGATTTTCTTGTTTCAGTAGAGGCGGATACAGGCAAGACAGATGTCTACCTATATGAAGGAACACTCCAGATAGTCCAGCTTCTAACAAATGAGTATATAACTATCAACAGCAATGAGAAGGTAACTGTTGACGCGCAGGCATTAGGCACACCAATAAAAATATCTGATGAAAAAGCTGGGCCTGTTTCAGACACCCAGCCAGAAAGCAAGACTACTACGGTTAGTTCTGATAAAGCCAAAGGTAGTTCGTCTATTATTTTTATTTTGGCAATTTTAATTATGGCAGGTATTGCTGGTGGAGCATATTATTTCCTTAAAATAAAGAAGAAGATAAATGAGAAAGAAGTAGATAATTCAAAAATAGAGAAACCCTGATTATTGGAAATATAGTCTCATCGGATAAAGCCAAGTGAAACTCTTACTACGAACGGAAAAGACTAAAACGAAATGCCCCCTTGATACTTGTTCTTAATGGCTCACTTTGTTCGCTTGATTGAGCACGAGCCACTAAAAATTACTTTGCGGGCGCAGGTTTCCAGAACTTCGTAACTGGAAACAAACTTAACAGGAATTTCGGATGTTATACGCACTTTCCCAAAATCCAATTTTCTCCACCAAACATTTAAATACCAAAATACCTGCCTCATCATAATGGACATTAATGAAAAACTATCCCTAATCAAGCAAGTAGGCGAAGAAATAATAACCGAAGAAGAGCTAAAGCATCTTCTCGAAACGAAAAAACAACCAATAGCTTATGATGGATTTGAGCCTAGCGGAGCGGATATACACATAGCCCAGGGATTGATGCGTGCCATAAACATAAACAAGATGACCAAAGCTGGCTGCAAATTTAAGATGCTGATAGCTGACTGGCACGCTTGGGCAAATAATAAGATGTCAGGTAATTTGGAAAGGATACAGAAAGTAGGCAAATTTTATGTTGAAATTTGGAAAGCCTGCGGAATGGACTTAAAGAATGTTGAGTTCGTATGGGCAAGCGATCTTTTGAACAGCAGGGATTACTGGAAAACAGTAATGCAGGTTGCCAGGCACACTACCATGAAAAGGATTTTACGCACAACACAAATAATGGGCAGATTTGAATCTGATGCGCTGCAAGCTTCACAAATATTTTACCCATGTATGCAAACTGCGGATATTTTTCATTTGGGGGCTGAAATATACCAGCTTGGCATGGACCAGAGGCGGGTTGGGGCTTTGGCAAGGGAGATAGGCCAAAAAATAGGTTATTGGAAGCCTGTTATGGTTAACCATCACATGCTAATGGGGCTTAGCCAGCCTTCAAAAGACTTAAAGGAAAGCAATACTTTAGAAAGGACAATTGCTTTAAAAATGTCAAAATCTAAGCCTGACACTGCTATCTTTATGACTGACTCAAAAGAAGATATTTTGAGAAAAATGAAAAATGCATGGTGTCCTGGGGGGATATTAGAAGATAATCCGGTGCTTGAATATTTTAGGTATATAATCTTTGAGCTGAATAAGGATGTAGTTATAGGAAGGCCTGAAAAATTTGGAGGCAATCTGTCTTTAGAGGGCTATTCTGAATTGGAATATCAATTTAAAAATAAAAAAATACACCCATTAGACCTAAAACAGGCTGCTGCAGGGTATATTGAATGCGCCATTAGCCCAATAAGGGAAAAAATATTGACTTCCGTAAAAATTAGTAAAATGAGGGAAGAGATAAGGAGTTTTGAAGTAACGAGATAAAATAATTCAATAAAAATAAACGATTATTTCTGCTCTATCGCAACAAAAGTATAATTATCATTAAGATACTGCTTTGCAACTCTTTTGACATCCTCGGGCTTTACCTTCATTATCCTGCCAATATAGCTTTTTGCCAGATTCCCGTCCTTGATTAATTCCCAATAAGCCATCTCGTCTGCAGAGCGAAAATTATCCTCAACTTCAAGAGCATGATGGCCTTCTATATACGTTTTAGCCTCATTCAAATCTTTTTTAGTTATTTTTTGAAGTTTTTTAAATTCTCCCAATATCAGCACTTTTGCCTTCTCTATGTTTTTCTTGTCAAGCCCAGCATAAACAGCAAATGTGCCATAATCATTCTCGCTTTCATGTTGCACTCCTGTCTGGTAAGAAAGCCCGCGCTTGTTCCTTATCGCGTCAAAAATCCATCCGGATTGTCCTCTTCCTAAAATTGAATTGATAACATCAAAAGCAAAGCTATCTTCATGAAGCCTTGGGGCTGTTTTGTAGCCCAAGACCATATATGAATTATACATCTTTCTCTTCTCAACAAATATTTTTGGTTTTGTTTGCTTGGGCTCTATTATCTTTTTAGCCTCTGGCAGCTTTCTTGGCTGCAAGCTTCCAAAATATTGTTCTATTTTTTGCTTAGGATCGCCAACATTGCCAACTAAGGAAAGAATCATATTGTTTGGAACGTAATATTTTTGATAGTAATCCAAAATCTTGTTCCTGTTCAATGCCTTTATCGTCTCTATTGTTCCTAAGGTAGGATTTTTAGACGGATGTTTCTCAAATAAATTCTTCTGGAAGAGCACCCATTGATGCTGCCTTGCATCATCAGTTATCATGTCTATCTCTTTCAAAACAACCTTTTTTTCTTTCTCTATCTTTTCCTCCTTAAAAATAGAATTTGCAACCATATCTGATAATATATCCAGAGCGGCATCAAAATGCCCGTTGATTATCTTGATGAAATATGCAGTCCTAGTTGTAGAAGTGTATGCATTGAATTCTGCCCCGTATTTCTCTATCTCATTGGCTATGGTTACGCTATCTGGCCTTTTTTTAGTGCCTTCAAAAAGCATATGCTCAAGGAAGTGGGAAATGCCAAAAATAGGCTTTTGCTCGTAATTAGAGCCTACCTTAAACATTACCTCCAAAGCCAGAGAATTTGAGTTATTCTTCCTAAACAGCACTGTAAGGCCATTATTCAGAGTGTATTTTTCCATTCTTATGAAAAGATTTAAATCATATTAATATCTTGTTGTTTTTAATGAGTATAAAGGATTTAAAAGGTTTTCTGGAAGCAAAAAAGATAGATTTTGCATTTTTCTATAATCTGGACTCGTCAAAAATAAACCCGAATATGGTGTATTTTGCAGGATATGATGGCTTAGGCGCGTTGATAGTGCCCAAAAACAAGGAGCCTATCCTATTAGCCCCTAAGATGGAATTTGAAAATGCCGGGAAAGGAAGCATAAAAAGAGTCTATGCCATGGATAAAAAGCGATTTTTTGATTCTGTAAAGGTAATAATGAAAAAAAACGGCATAAAATCAAAAACCGCAGCCATAGATGGGAATAATTTCAGCTTCAATTTCTATAAGCATTTTAAAAAGAGCTTCAAGAGCATAAAGACAAAAGACATAACCCTGGAATGCCTAAAACAAAGGAGCATTAAAACTGAAAAAGAGATTGAAATTATAGAAAAGGGGTTCAATTACGCTGACAAAATCCTTAAAAAGGCTATAAACGAGCTAAAAGGCTTAAAGACCGAATCCAATGTTGCTGCCTTTCTTGAGTATGAATCCAAAAAACTTGGCTTAGGAACTTCCTTTGACCCTATTGTGGCTTCTGGCCCAAATGCAAGCATGCCGCACTACAAGCCTGAAAATATAAAGCTGAATAAAGGCTTTTGCGTCATTGATTTTGGAATAAAATACAAAGGATATTGCACTGATTGCACCAGAACTGTTTACATCGGAAAACCTAATAATAAAGAAAAAGATATTTACAATTTCTTGCTAAAAGTTCAAAGTAATATTATAAAAAATATCAAAATAGATGACAATTGTGGAAGAATATATGAAAATTGCATGAAAGGTCTCAAAAATTATTCCAAATACTTCATCCATGGATTGGGCCATGGTGTTGGAACTGAGATACACGAGCTTCCAAGCCTGTCATTAAATTCAAAAGACAAAATAAAGGAACATATGGTTTTAACCATTGAGCCTGGAATATATATCCAAAAAAAACTTGGTATAAGGATAGAAGATACTATTTTGATGAAAGCAATGCCAATAGTCTTGACGAATGTTTCGAAAGATTTATTAATTGTCTGAAAGTGCTTTTCCTTTATGAAATACGACGAGAAAAAGTTTAATTCTGCTATAGAGGAATACAAAAAAATACTTGGAGATGCAAAGAAGAAGTCTTTCCTTCTTGTTTTTGACATAAGCAATAAAAACGCATTCTTGTCCATAGCCCCATTATCAAGAGCAATAGATGAATTGGAATCTGACATGCATGTTTGGGGCATCGACAAAAGTTCAGAGGCTCTGGATGCCATAAAAGACGTATGGGGTGCTTTTAGCAAAGGAAAATATGGTTCAAAAGATGAAAAGGCAGAAGCTTTGATGGAGTTCATAGAAGATATTGAGAAAAAGAAAAGGGGCGCATTTATAGGGTTTTTCAAGAAGCCGGATTACATCATAGAGGCAAAAAACTTAGGATTTGATGGAAGCTTCAGCATGCCTTTCAAGGAGGACTGGTTTAAAGACTACCGTCCTAAGGAAATGAAAGAGACATGCAGAAAAATATGGAAAGAGGTTTACAATCTAAAGAAAGGAGAAAAAGTATCAATTGGCTTCGTCCTTATCCAAAAGCAAGAGATGCTAGGGCATCCTTTGGAAGATTATCTGGATTCTTACGCAATAATATGGCATATGAATGCTGCATGCAAGGATTATGTTAAGGTTTCAATGGGTGCTGCAACACAAAGAAAATCCATGCTTGACCAGAGCGAGAATATTTCCGAATTAAAAGCAGTGTTAAGCGGCTGCGAGCTGTGCAAGGACTCTGACGAGGAGATATTCAAAAAATACAAGAAAGTATCAAAGCTACTAAAATTAGACAGGATAAAAACAATAGACGCATCTTTTTTTGTTGGCGGCAAGGGATATAGGGGCAAGCATAATTTTGGAGAGATGATAGGATATCCTTCATTAAATAAGAAGACAAGATGGCAAAGCCCGGGGCAAATGATATACAAACTCGATTTTTACCCGCAGACAGCGCTAGACGATCGTGACCCAATTGCAAGAGTAGGCTTTACTGAAACACTTCCATTGGATATATTCCTGGAATCTTGCAACATAGACTGGAAGGAAATGCGGGAAAGGAACAACAAAGTAAAGCGGATAGCTGACAAATGCAGGATCATAAGGGTCATAGGGCAGGAAATAAATGGATTAAAGACTGATTTTGAAGTTGGCCTTGTAAAAAAAGACGGGCAGCATAGATGGGTAAGGACCTCTGACACTGATATAAGGGAAAAAATAAATTCTGAATACCTTAGAAAGACCGGAATCAAAGGGGGCAACATGGCCAATATTCCCGGCGGGGAGGCATTTGTTACTCCAGAATATGTAAAAGGCACCATCATAGGAGATGTCGTCATAAGCATTGATCAAAGCTACAGGCTTTCAGCGAAAGAGCCTTTTGTCATAAAAGCAGAGGGTAATAGGTATAAAGTAATTTCTGGCCCAAAAGAAATAATCAAAAAATTCAATGAGAAGAAAAAAGAAGCCTGGGAAGGAATCCTTAACCAGGAAAAATACAAAAGCCTACCTCAAGACTTGATTGAGATGAAGAAGATAAATTTCAACATGATAAACGAATTCGCAATAAACACCAACCCGAGCGCGAAATTATGCGACTATCTGATTGTCAATGAAAAAATCGCAATGATGATACATGTTGCAATGGGTTCCGGCTTTGAGCCTGACAGGGCGACAGACTACCATACCGATGTAGTCATAGACAGCCCAAGGCAGAAGCTTGATATTTACGGCATAGATGATAATGGAAAAGAGATTTGGATTATTAGAAACGGGGAGTTTGTGATTTAAGTTTTAGTTTTTATTTCTGAAATATATGGATAATAAACCATAAATTATACAAAAGATTAAAAATGAGTATTATTGATTGATGTAAATGCCAAACTACACAGACATAACTCTAAAGAAATGCCTCGGGCTTAAGAAAGGAGAATCTTTTCTTATTGTAACTGATGAAAATTTATTGCGCCTTGGAAAAGAATTTCTGGAAGCAGCCAATAAGATAACAAATAAAATAAAATTAATCAAGATTCCAATTCCAAAAGTGAACGGCACCGAACCAAGCAAAGAAGCTGCAAATGAAATGCTAAAGTATGATGCTGAGCTTCTTATAACAACAAAATCCTTGAGCCACACGAATGCAAGAATAAATGCGTGCAAAAAGGGTATAAGAATAATTACAATGCCTGGAATCACAAAAGAAATTTTGGAAAGAACAATCAATATAGATTACGAAAGGCTGATGAAAACCAACAAAAAACTAGGAGATATCATCGACAAAGGAAAAAAAGTGAAAATAAAAACTAAACTAGGCGCAGATTTAACATTCAGTATTGAAGGCAGAAAGGCGTTTGGAAGAGATTCCCGCTTATTCAAGAAAAACGGCAGCTTTGGAAACCTTCCAACTGGCGAAATATTTGTTGCCCCGGTGGAAGGGACAGCGAATGGAGTTTATGTCGTTGACGCATCTTTTGCCAGCATTGGAAAACTGAAAACGCCCATTAAAATTTATGTCAAAAATGGTAACGCTGTAAAGATTGACGGTGATAAATCAAAAGAATTGAAAAAATTGCTTGATTCAATTGGCCAAAAAGCAAGAAATATCGCAGAATTCGGGATAGGCACTAATGAAAAAGCAAAAATAACTGGGAATATTTTAGAAGATGAAAAAGTTATAGGAACATGCCATATCGCCTTAGGCAACAATATTGGCTTTGGGGGAAGAACCTCCGTCCAATTGCATCTTGATGGCATTATAAAAAATCCGGAAGTATTTATTGATGGCAGAAAAGTCTTGTCAAATAGAAAATTTTATTTCTAATTTCGATCAACTAATCCAAAGATATTTAAATAGAAAAGTCTTTTTATAAGTCGAGATGAACACTAAAGAAAAGAATATTCTGGACAGTGTTATATACAGCTATAGCACGGACTCTAGTCAATTAAATGATGAAAACAAGATTCTTAAAGAGACTGTAAACAAGCTTAGGGAAGATCTCGATAGATTCAAGGCTCCTCCGCTCATGGTCTGTGATGTGAGGAATGTTTTTGATAAGGAAGCCATAGTCAGGCTGCCGAATGGAAACCAATTTTATGTTAATATATCAGGCGACTGCGGCAAATTGAAGGCAGGGGATGTTGTCTTAACAGATCAAAAGAACCTTACAATAATAAGAAAAATTCCTGCAACAAGGAAGTTTGATATTGAAAATTTTGTCATAGTAGAGAAGCCAAAAGTCCCTTGGGAAAGTATAGGGGGCTTGTCTGTGCAGGTTAATGAAATCAGGGAAGTTGTTGAGCTGCCGTTGAAAAAACCTGAGCTCTTCAAGAAAGTGGGGATAACGCCGCCAAAAGGAATATTGCTATACGGCTCTCCTGGCACCGGAAAGACTCTGCTTGCTAAAGCAGTTGCATCATCTACAAATTCCACTTTCATTCAGATAGTCGCTTCTGAGCTAGTCCAAAAGTTCATTGGAGAGGGAGCAAAGATGGTCAAGGAGATTTTTGAGCTTGCAAGGAAAAAGTCCCCGTCAATAGTGTTTATTGACGAGCTTGATGCATTGGCTGCAAAAAGAATAGAAATGGGGACAAGCGGTGAAAGAGAGGTAAACAGGACTTTCATGCAGCTGCTTGCAGAGATAGATGGATTCCATCCGCTTGATAATGTAAAGATAATAGGCGCAACTAACAGAAAGGATATACTTGATGCAGCAATAATAAGGCCAGGAAGGCTTGATAGAATCATACACATTCCGCTGCCAAAGAAAGAAGGGAGATTGGAAATTCTTAAGATACATTCTCAAAATATGAGCCTAACTGGAAATGTAGATTTGGCAGCTTTATCGCTGGCCATGGACGAGATGTCTGGAGCAGAGATAAAAGCGATATGCACCGAAGCAGGCTATTTTGCGATAAGAGAGAACAGGACTAAAGTGACCAAAGATGATATGCTGAAGGGAATAACCAAAGTAAGGCAGGAAGAGAAAGAAGAAGGCCGGGATTATATGAACATGTTTGGTTGAAAACTAAACGACTGGAAATCTCTAATTTCCAAGTATTTTTGATTAAGAAAATTATTTTATTAGTTTATTTAAGGGTAAAAGTGTGCTCGTCAGTTACTTCCGTCGGTCATCCTTGCGTCCCAGGGTGTTCACTAACTCATTGCACAGGTATACTAATAAGTTTTTCTTTATAAAATTACCCCTATTTAACTATAAAATCGGCGCATACTCTATTAACCCTTGGAGAAAACTGCCCGCACTTTGCAATATCAATTATCTTGCACTTCTTCCCGGCTTTTTTGCACTTTTCTTGGATTATTTTTATGACACCATCATAAGTCCCTTCCTTTGCAAAATGATAAAAGTGCATAATACCTCCCCGTTTTATCTTAGAAAAAGCCAAATTTAGAAAATCTTCCGCGTCTTTAGGCAGCGGCATGATTATCCTGTCAAATTTCTTGCTTATTTTAGGGAGTATTTTCTTGACATCCCCGAAAAACAGTTTTATTTTGCTCTCGAGCTTGTTCAATTTTAGATTTTCCAGCGCATATTTATGGGCTATTGGATTGATTTCTACCCCATATACCTCCTTGGCGTTAGAATTCTTGGCTATAGTTGTTGGGTACACGCCTGAGCCGGAAAACATCACCAAAACACTTTCTCCATTTTTAACCTGGCTGAAAATCCTTTTCCTTTCCTCGCTCAGCCTTGGAGAAAAATAAACCTTCTCAACATTAAGCCTTATCCTTACGTTATTTTCCTTGTGCTCTGTATCTTTTTTGCCCTCTCCAGCAATAAGCTTGAGCTTTGGGACTCTGTAAGTCCCTGAATATTTTTTGGTCTTCTTAAAAACCGATTTTATATGCTTAAAATTTCTCAATATCACTTCCCCTATTATTTTCTCTTTTTTACTAAGTTCTTCAGGAAAGTCTGAAAAGATTAATATATCCCCCACCATATCAAATGAGGACGGCACTAGAGAAATCTCCTTTTTGGTTAATTTTCCTTTTAAAAAATCTTTTATTTTATTTGACATGTTAGAAATCCTCTAACGACCTTTGCTGCTTTTGCCCAGTCTGTTGTTTAAGCTTATCCAATGTGGCAGTAGTTCTCTCCTGTGAAAAATCGTGCTCATCAACTAAAAGCTTGAGTAATTTTTCATTGTTCACATCTCCCCACTCAATAATATAATTGTCAGTAACGGGTAAATTCTTTATTAGATTATGGACCTCAGCCCACTCAAAATTGAAATGTTCGTTCCATTTGACAGACTTAAACAAGCTATTAAAATCTGTCTTATGCTCCTTTACAAGCTTAAGCGCCGTTTTCGGGCCAATACCTTTTATCCCCCCAGGATTGTAATCAGTTCCTACCAGCATAGAAAGCGCTATCAGCTGGTTCTGATCCACTCCAAGCTCATTGAGGTTTTCGGATAAGTCTAGTATCTCAGGCTTTATTGTTTCATACGCGGCAGTGCCTGCCTTTTTTCTTTTTCCGGTTATTGAGAGATTTCTTACAACCTTTGTGGCTCCATGCAAAAGCGAGTCATAATCTTGGCTTCCGACTGCAAATCCATCTCCTTTTTTTACCATGTATGCTGCCTGCGCTTCTCCTTCGGAAGGAGCTTGCACTAAAGGAAGCCCCATGAGGGAAACTACTTTCTTTGCTTCCTCTGCCATATCTTTTGTAAGCCTAGTCATCCTGGAAGAATATTTTTTCATTCCTTCTGCATCTTCCTTATCTTTTGCCTCAAAAAATCTCTTTTCTGCCTCGATTTTAAGCTCGCTTCTCTTCTCAATGACCTTTTTCTTCATATCTGGAGGGGTTCCATCAAAGACAAAAACTGGTTTAATGTCCTTTTGCATCAAGCTCGCAGTCCTTGTGAATAATCCTACCAGATGTGAAGTTATATTGCCCTTTGAGTCCATTAAAGGAGAACCATCCATTCCCCTTATAGTGGTAAGAAATTGATAAAGGGTGTTGTATGCATCCAAGACAATTATTTTATTATTTAAATGTTCTAATTCTATTTCGTGCGAGATTATTAAGTCTTTAAATGCGACTCCCATGGTTATATTTTCTTGAATATTATGCCTTTAAATTCTTTATTGAGCATATCATTTGCTTTATTGTTTAGAGTTCCATTGCTCAAAAACAGCAAAGGAAGGCTTTTTGACTGGGCCTGAACTAAGGCCGAACTTAAATCTGCGTCATTAATTTTCTTTTTGATTTTGTATTTGCAGAAATATTTAATATCACTGATGGACGTGCGTAATTCCACTATAAAATCCAATTCGGCTGGTTTTTTGGTTTCTATTATTTCAACGACGGATAGTTTATTGCCGGCAAAAAAATTAGAGACATGCCTTTCATTTGCCTTTTCGACGGTTTTTCTTGGTTTCCTCAGATCTTCTTTTTTGACAAGTTCTTTTTGAGTTTCTATTGCTGGTTTTTTGGTTTCAGTTATTATTTCATCTTTTTTGATGATATTTTCCTTTTTGCTGATTGAATTTGTCTGTTGGTTTGATGTGCCTTCTATTGCTCCATTTTGAACAGCCTTAGACATCTCTCCAGTATTTTTGGTGGTGGTTACTTCGGTCCTTGATAACATCTCCTTGATAAAAGCCTCTGCCTGGGCGTTATCCAGCAAATACCATTTCCAGAAAACTTCTTGCGCATCGTTATAGGATACATTCAAAGGTATGGCAAAATCTTTTATCTGCCGCAATGCCACCCTTATTGCCGGCTCGGTTGTAGAATCCCTCAAAACTTTGCCCTGAAACAGCATTTCATATGCCCTTCTCTCCGCATTTCCCAGATTAGTTGAAAAATTTTGCAGCATATCTTCTTGCCCAGCCAAGTAATATAATGGGGACCCCCCTACCTTGACATTAGATATCTTAATTTTCTTAGAAGCTAACAGTTCTGAAAGCCTGGCAGAGGTCATTAATATGCTGTCATTTATCTCTTTTGAAAGCTGCACAGGTATTACCGGTCCCTTCTCTTTCATAAGCAAGAGTATTCTGTCGTTTACGCTCATAAAAACAGTAAAGGTGCTGGTTTTTATATATCTTTTGCGTTAGAAATTACGGCCGCATCCACCGGACTTCCCAATAAGAAACGCTGTTCTCATCGTCAACGACGCCTATAAGCAGCCGCTTTCTTGTAGAATGCGCAACTCGGTTTTTAGCTGCGAACTCGTACCATGTTAAGGTTGAACCTTCGTACACCGGGTATACTATCCATTTTGCATGGTCTTCTCCAGGCTTAACCCCCCGGTCATAAACCCTAAAATCCGCGCCGAACTTCAATGCAGTCTTGATTATGTACCCCCTGTTCCTGATATCCTTGAAAACGCAATACCTTATCCAGAAATTTGGCTCTATCTTCTTTGCTTTTTTTACAAATTCATCAGAGCTTGCTTTCTTGCCTTTTGCCTTATAGATTTCAATCGTGCTTCTTTCCATAAGATAAAAGGCTTCAATGAGTGAAAGCTGTAGCTTTCCATTTTCCAATAAAACCCCATATCGGCTTTGCTCGTGCAAATTCCTGGAGGCATCGGATATCTCAGTTATAACTTTGTCATTGGAAAGCTCTGCCTTTATCTGCTCTTTTTTCTCTTCTGGAATTTTTAGTTCTTGTTTTTTATCGGCTTTAGTCATTTTATTATAGATTATTATATTGCTTAAAAAGGTTATTGTTTTAAATTAAATGGGCTTTCTTACAAAAAATATAAATAACACAGTTCATTTGGTTTTTATTATGGAAATATTATTTTTGGGCACATCTTCTATGGTGCCTACAAAAGAAAGGAACCAAAGCGGGCTCTTGGTTAGCTATGGCTCTGAAAACATCCTAGTAGACTGCGGGGAAGGCATTCAAAGGCAGCTGAAAATCGCCGGAGTCAAGATTGTAAAGATAACCAAAATTCTGATAAGCCATTGGCATGGAGATCATGTTTTGGGCCTTCCAGGGCTGATACAAACGATGAGCTCTTCTGATTATGATAAAAAACTGAAGATTTACGGGCCTGTCGGAACTAAAAAATTCATGAAGAATATGTTTAAGGCTTTTATTTTCGACAAAAAAATAGACATTGAAGTAAAGGATATTAAAAAAGGCAAATTTTTTGATAGCGATGAATTAATTTTGGAGGCGCAGCCTTTGGAGCATAATATAATCACATTGGGATTCAATATTATAGAAAAAGACAGGAGGAAGATAAATTTGGCATTTACAAAAAAAGTTGGGATACCTGAAGGCCCATTGCTTGGTAAATTACAGGGCGGGGGGGAAATTGTATGGAAAGGGCAAAAAATCAGCCCTGCCGAAGCTACTGTGCTGATAAATGGCAAAAAGCTTACTATAATTA
The DNA here is from genome assembly GCA_964436645.1 of uncultured Methanosarcinales archaeon. Taxonomy (GTDB): domain Archaea; phylum Nanobdellota; class Nanobdellia; order Woesearchaeales; family GW2011-AR4; genus JACPJP01. The sequence goes on from CAYTDO010000040.1 coordinate 26,376, forward strand.
ATGATACTGCCCCATGCAATGGCGCGTATTTGCTGGCAAAAGACGCAGATCTATTGATTTCTGAAGCTACCTATGCCTCAAATCTTGAAAGCAAGGGTGAAGAGCACAGCCATATGACGTCGAAGCAGGCAGCTGAGTTGGCTAATAGGGCAAATGCAAAAAGGCTTATATTGACTCACTTTAGCGCTAGGTACAAAGACACAAAAGAGCTCGAGGAAGACGCAAAAGATAGTTTTTATAATGTAACATGCGCTGAAGATTTCATGAATATAAAGTTATGAAAAGCTGGGATTTTTGGAATGTCATTGAAGTCAAAAGGTATAAACGCTGAAAGAGAGCTAGTCCATATGTTCTGGAGCAAAAACTGGGCCTGTTTAAGGGTTGCAGGCTCGGGCTCAAATAAGTATCCAAGTCCGGATATATTAGTCGGAAACAAACTAAGACGGCTGGCTGTCGAATGTAAAGTTACAAAAGATAGTAAAAAATATTTTAAAAAAGAAGGTATAGATGCATTGAAAATGTTTGCTGATGTCTTTGGCGCCGAGCCATGGGTTGCTGTCAAATTTAAAGGGCATGACTGGTATTTTATTTCGTTGGAAGATCTAAAAGAAACTGCTAAGGGTTTTATGGCTAGCGCCGAATTAGCCAAAGCCAGGGGATTCTTATTCGAAGAAATTCTAAACGAGCAATAAATTATCTTCTAGCTTTTTTTATAGTCCTTTCAATATTAATCTCTTCCCTCATAACCTTGCTGACAACACTTTCTATATGGCTCTCAATTCTTGCGATTCTTCTTTCCATTAAAACAAGAACTCTTAGGGAATAGACTATTGCTCCTAAAGTGCCTACAATGACGGCAAGAGTAATCTCCTGTACACCCATAACCAAATCAACCACCTCTTTTTAAAATAAGTAACTGTACTCTGGAAGGAGTTATATAAAAACTTTTCTATATGCTCTGTCTTAAAGAATATAATCTCAACCAATTCGAATAGAAATTAAGGATTTAAGAAATTTGGCAAGATCTTTATTTTTTATCCAAATGCACATATCATAATCTGGGTGGGTGTCATCTTCAGATATAGGAAACACCAAGACATTGTGTTCGTCTGTTACGCAAGCCCTCATTCTAAGGTTTGCAGTCTTCACTATAAGATTAGATGAAGATTTTAGTTTTTCTACTGCATTTGTTATGAGATTATTAGAACTCACAAAAGATAAAAAAACTTCTTTTTTTGCTCTGTGTAAGATATAAGATAAGTGTTTATAAATATTTTCCCTCCCCTTTATAACGGCAATCATATTTTCTTGCTCCCCCGTGTTTTTTTCGTGGATTTGCTGTAAATTATATATTATTTTATTGAAGTTTGCTGCCCCAATATTATCAAGAAAAGCTCCAGTATCATATTCAACTTTTTTTTTTATATTCTCCAAAACTTCCTTCGGAGGCAGTGCAATATATTTAATTGGCTTTCCAAGCTTCATGACAATAAATCCCTTTTTCTCAAGGCTTTCAAGAACGTCGTAGCTTCTGCTTCTTGGGACATTGGCTATGTCTGAGAGTTCCCCTGCAGTTGAGACTTCCCTGGAAAGCAGCGCTATCCAAATCTTAGCTTCATAGGTATTTAATCCAAACAATCGTGTTTTCTTAATAGTTTCTGGTTGGGCTATCATAAGGTAAGGTAATAACTATGTCTTTTTAAAACTTATCATTTTTGCTACTGAAAAATGATAAAAAGTGTTAGCCAGTCCCACCCCACCATTTCCCATAGAAAACAAAAAACATAATATAATAATAAAAAATGTATATTATATTAAAATATATATAATATTATTTTCTATATAGAAAATAATAATATAATATATATGAAAAAAACAACTAAATTTTTTTCATATTTTAATTTCCATAAGAAATGGGGGTGTAGGTGACTAGGAAAATTTAATTGTTTTTTACGGTTTTCTCACAAATTTTTTGTTTTCTATTATTCTTTATAAATTTTAAGACGTGGATTTAATTTTAATTTTAAATTTTTTTATATTAAAATACCCTAAAGTTACTCACAAAACGTAGATATATCATAAAGTTTATATAGCCCCATTTCTTATGGAATTGTTATATGATTAAGAAAAATCTAACTTCCTTTTTTGAAGATTTTCTCCATAAGGAGTCTTTATTTGCAAATCGAAACGTTTTGCTTTCCACTTATAAACCGGAGACCGTAAGCCACCGCGGCAAGGAAATAAGCAAAATAGCAAACATATTAGCGCCTGCCTTGAAGCAGGACAAGCCGTCTAATCTTTTTGTGTTTGGTAACACCGGCACCGGCAAAACCCTGACAGTAAGGCACGTCACCGAAAATATGGAAGACGTTGCCAAGAGCAAAAACATACCATTAAAAGTTATATATGTTAATTGCAAGCTGAAAAGAGTTGCAGATACAGAATACAGGCTGATTTCCCAGCTGTCATATTTTTTTGGGAAGTCTATACCCTCAACAGGACTGCCAACAGATGAAGTTTACAAAATCTTTTATGATGCAGTCGAAAAACATAACAGTATAATATTATTAGTTCTTGATGAGATTGACCAGCTTATAAAAAAAGCTGGCGACAATGTTTTGTATAATCTCACTAGGATAAATGAAGAGCTTAAAAATTCACAAATAGCGCTCGTTGGCATTTCCAATGATACGACCTTTATAGAAAATATAGATATGAGGGTAAAATCTTCGCTGGCGGAAGAAGACATTTTATTTGCCCCTTACAACGCATTAGAACTGCAGAGTATATTGAGGGATAGGGCTGCGAAGGCGTTTAGGCCAGGTGTTATCGGATCAGGTGTTATTGAAAAATGTTCTGCGTATGTTGCCAGGGAGCATGGAGACGCAAGGAAAGCTATTGAGCTTTTGAGGGTAGCAGGTGAAATAGCCGAAAGGGCAAAAAGCAAATTTGTAACAACAGAACAAATAGACGAAGCGGAAGAAAAGCTTGAGAAGGATAAAATTTTAGATATTGCCAAGACCCAGCCAAAACAGTTTCAGGCAGTATTGCTGGCTATACTGTCTGCTCGGAACACAAATTCCCGTATGTATACTGGAGAGATATATGAAACATACAAGACGATATGCTTTAAGGTTGGATTAAGGCCGCTGACTCAGCGAAGATTTTCAGATATAATCGGGGAGTATGAACTGATAGGGGTAATAAACTCTAAAACAATTTCTAAGGGCAGGTATGGGAGGACTAGGGAAATTACACTTTCAATTGCGTCTTCCATAATCCCTCTGACAAAGAAAATCTTAGAGGAGCAGCTGGCTGTGGCATAAAAATGCAGACTTTAGAAAACAAAAGAAAATATATTGTAAGTTTTTTCCTAAAGAAAGGCCTTCTTATAAATTCAGAACTTCTAAATTTTTTGGAAGACAACAATAATTTTGAACAGTTCACTAGTGTAATTGAAAATGCAGCCGCAAAAGATATTGCAGTGTTAAGCAGCAGGCTGCATTCTTTTGTTGAGAATTCCAATGGCAACGATATAAATTGGGCCGAGATAGAAAAAATAACGGCAAAATCAGAAAAAAAAGGAAACAGCAATGAAATCTTAGACTCAGTTATCTTGCATAGTGAAAATAATAAAAAACGCGGCAACCTGGATAAATCTCCATACAAGGTTAAAGTTATTTTTTCTTATAACCAAAGCCCAAAAAAAAGAGATGCCGGCGACTTTATTCAATATTTTAATCAGAGGTATTCTCTTATGGAAAAACTATTAAAGAACCGCCAGGAACTGCAAAACACACTTTCTATAAGCAGAGTCCTTGGGAAGAAAGACCGCGAGCAGATATCCATTATAGGGATGGTCAAGGATAAGCAGTTTTCTAAAAATGGTAACACCCTACTGACGGTGGAGGACATGAGCGGGGAGATAAAAGTGCTCGTGAACAAGAATAAGCCTGACCTTTTTGCGCTGGCAAAAAATATTGTCTTGGACGAAACCATAGGTATTGCCGGGGTTAATGGTGAAAGTATTATTTTTGCTAACAGCATTATATGCCCAGACATACCTATAGTTGAAGAGATGAAGCAATGCGTGGATGAAGTTTATGCATTGTTCCTTTCCGATACGCATGTTGGGTCGAATAATTTTCTCGATGAAGACTTTAATAAATTTATAAAGTGGATCAACTGTGATTTGGGGAACGAGGCGCAAAAAAATATAGCCTCGAAAGTCAAATATATATTTATCGTTGGGGATATAGTAGATGGTTGCGGGGTTTATCCAGGCCAGGAGAAAGACCTGAAAATAAAAGATATAAAGAACCAATATGCGCTGGCAGCCGAGCTATTCAGCAAAATCCCAAGGCATATCCATATAATAATATCTCCGGGGAATCATGATGCAATGAGGCTTGCAGAGCCGCAGCTTCCAATATACAAGGATTTTGCAGAGCCTATTTACAATCTTCCAAACGTTACGATGGTTTCCAACCCAGCATTGATAAATATCCATTCTTCGGAAAGCTTTCCTGGGTTTGATGTTTTGGTTTATCATGGATATTCTTTTGATTTTTATGTTGCTGAGGTGGAATCAATAAGAAATAATGGAGGCTACAACAGGGCGGATCTGCTCATGAAATTTTTGCTGCAGAAAAGGCATTTAGCCCCCTCATACACATCGGCCCCTTACGTTCCAGATACAGTAAAGGATTGCCTGGTTATAGAGAAAGCTCCGGATTTTTTTATTAGCGGGCATATACACAAGACAGCCGCGGCTAATTACAGGGGCGTTACATTGATATGCGGCAGCTGTTGGCAAAGCAAGACCGCTTATCAGGAAAAAGTAGGCCATACTCCTGAGCCTAGCCGTGTTCCCCTGGTGAATTTACAGACAAGACATATTAAAATTCTAAGATTTGGGAAGGATTCATAAAATGCAGAATATAGACGGATATTTCGAAAATATAGAAAAAAATGTGGCCGAGGCCTATAAGCTCGCTTCAAAAGCCAGAAAGCTTGGCTATGATCCTGAGGATGAAGTTGGCATTCCATTAGCAAAAAACATGGCAGAAAGGGTAGAGGGGCTTGTTGGTGCAGTTGTGCCTCAAATAATAAACTCGGGGTTGTCTTCTAGGATCCAAGAGATTGAGAAAAAGTTTAGGAAACTCGACTGGAGGGTGGCCCTTTCAATAGCTCTTGAAGTGACTGAGGGGAAATTCTGCAAATTTGAGAACAATATAAAGGCTATGGAAGCGGGGATAAGGGTTGGGTTGGCGTATCTTACATTAGGGGTGGTGTCTAGTCCGTTAGAAGGATTTGTGGAATTGAAGATTAAAAAAAGGAAAGATGGAAAGGAATATTTTTGCATAATGTACTCCGGGCCAATAAGGAGCGCAGGCGGAACAGCAGGCGCGGTTTCCGTTATATTAGCAGATTATATAAGAAAAAAAATGGGTTATGATGCTTATGACCCCACAGAAGATGAAATAAAAAGAATGGCTACTGAGTTATATGATTATCATGAAAGAGTTACTAATCTGCAGTATCTGCCAAGCGAGGAAGAGATAGAATTTTTAGTTAGCAAAATACCTCTTCAAATAGATGGAGACCCGTCGGAAAAAATAGAGGTTTCAAATTATAAAGATTTAAGCAGGATAGAAACAAATAGGATAAGGGGTGGGGCATGCCTGGTTTTGGGGGAATGTATGGCCCAAAAAGCATCTAAGGTATGGAACAACATTTCCACTTGGATGAAAGATTTTGATATGGAGCAATGGGGCTTTTTAGAGCAATTTATTTCTCTGCAGAAAAAAATAAAATCAAAAGACAAAAAAATTGAGGGAAAACTTCTTCCGGTTTATACTTTTATTGATGATCTTATTGCCGGGAGGCCAGTGCTGACATATCCTTTGGCTCATGGAGGATTCAGGCTTAGATATGGGAGATGCAGGACATCAGGGTATTCCTCCTCAGCAATCCATCCTGCTACAATGCGCATTTTGAAAAGTTACATAGCAGTAGGGACTCAGCTTAAGGTTGAAAGGCCGGGGAAAGCGACGGCGCTGTCTGTGTGCGACACAATTGAAGGGCCGATAGTTAAGCTAAAAGATGACAGCGTAGTCAGGCTGGACGATGAAAAGAAAGCAAAACTATTGGCCCAGGAAGTAAAACAAATCCTGTTTTTAGGCGATATACTGATAAGCTATGGAGATTTTTTTAATAGAGCCCATGTGCTGGTTCCCCCAGGCTATTGTGAAGAATGGTGGATTGCTGAGGTAGAAAAGGCATCAATTGAAAGATTTGGAGCTTTGGACTTTAAAAAAATCTCTGAGTTGCTGGGGGTAGGTATAAATGTTTTAGAAGGATTATTCAGAGAGCCAACATCGGCAAAAATAGATTTTAAAACAGCATTATCAATCTCCAAATCCCTAGGAGTTCCATTGCATCCTTATTATACTTACCACTGGAAATGCATGTCTTATGAAGAGTTGCTTAATTTGTCGAATGCGGTGCGCAATTCAAGAAAAATAACAGACAATGAAATTTTAATTAAATTAGTTATTCCTTATAATGAATTTATTAAATTGTCCTTGGACAAAATTGGGGCCCCCCATCTGGTGGCAAATAATGAATTTATTGTTATCGAGGATGGTGATGCCAATATTATGTCTGAACTTTTCAGCGGAAACATCATAGGTGAAAATATTGGAACAACTGACGCATTAGATATACTAAACAAAATTGCCCCTTTTAAGATAAGAGACAAATCTGGATGTTTTATTGGTGCAAGGATGGGAAGGCCAGAAAAAGCCAAAATGAGAAAGCTTACAGGAAGCCCGCATACACTATTCCCTATAGGAGAACAAGGAGGAAGATTAAGATCTTTCCAGGGAGCATTTGAAAGCAACAAAATAACTGCTGAATTTCCGGTATATTTTTGCGATGCCTGCAATAAGCAGACAATTTTTGGAGTGTGTGAAATCTGTGAGAAAAAAACCGCCAGGAGGTATTATTGCAGGGCGTGCGGCATCATAAATGAGCAAAAATGCAGGCACGGCCGCACTTTAACATTCAAAAAACAGACAATAGACATAAGGTATTATTTTGATGTATATCTTAAGAAACTTAATCTGAAAACATACCCGGATATTATCAAGGGAGTGCGCGGAACCTCGAATAAAGACCACATTCCTGAGCATTTTGTCAAAGGCATTTTCAGGGCTAAATATGACATATGTGTCAATAAAGATGGCACAACAAGATATGACATGACCCAGCTGCCGATAACACATTTCAAGCCTAAGGAGATTGGCACATCCGTGCAAAAGCTTAAGGAATTGGGATACGAGAAAGATATGCACGGCAATGAGGTTGCAGATGAAGAACAAATATTGGAACTTCTGCCGCAGGATTTGATACTGCCGGCATGCATTCAAAGCCCGGATCTAGGCGCAGATAAGATACTCCTGAAATCAACGATGTTTATAGACGAGCTTCTGGCAGAATTTTATAAGCTTGGCCCATTTTACAAATATTCTTCTGAGAAGGACCTGTCAGGAACTTTAGTCATAGTCCTTGCCCCACATACTTCTGCCGCAGTCATTGGAAGAGTCATCGGTTTTTCCGGAACCCAGGGGTTTCTTGCGAACCCAGTTTTTCATGCAGCAACACGAAGAGATTGTGATGGTGACGAAGCTTCTGTTACTTTATTGATTGATGCTTTGCTTAATTTTTCAAAGCAATTCCTGCCGGATAGAAGGGGATCAACCCAAGATGCTGCTTTGGTTTTAACCTCAAAACTCGTCCCTGCAGAAGTTGATGATATGGCATTCGATGTAGATATAGCTTGGAGGTACCCTCTTGAATTTTATGAAGCATGCCTCGAATACAAACAGCCTAGAGAGGTAAAAATAGAGCAGTTTAGAAGCAGATTAGACACAGAAAAGCAATACTATGGGTTTGGGTTTACCCATCACGTGTCTGACATCAATGCAGGGATATTATGTTCTGCTTACAAGACCATACCCTCGATGGAAGACAAGCTAAAAGGGCAGATGGAGCTTGCTGATATGATAATGGCCGTTGACGCTTCTGATGTCGCTAGGTTAGTGATAGAAAAGCATCTGATAAGGGATATCAGGGGGAACTTAAGAAAATTTTCCATGCAGCAGTTCAGATGCAGCACATGCAATGAGAAATTCAGGAGGCCGCCACTGGTCGGAAAATGCACAAAATGCAACGGCAAGATAATATTCACAATTTCAGAAGGATCCATAATAAAATATCTGGAGCCGGCAATATCTCTAGCAGAAAAATACAATCTGCCTTCATATTTGAAGCAAAACCTTGAGCTGACAAAGCGAGGTGTGGAAAGCTTATTCGGGAAGGATGCTGAAAAACAAGAAGGGCTGGGGAGGTGGTTCGGATAAGCATAAAGATAAATTTAGAAAAACCAGACCAACTATATTCGTATCTTTGACTTTACTGGATGTCTTGCTCCGCAGGCAGTGCATTTCAAACAACTTAAATTTCCAGTTTTTTCTATAGTGGTGTCTGGTTTCCCGCATTCATAGCAGAATACATATGCGTCTGCGTATTGTTTTATCTTCTCATTAATCCTTGATGCAGAAACTTTAGTGCCGACTATGACGCTCCCGCTCTTCTTTATTTCGCCTGGCGTTGCAAGCTCTCTTAGGACATATTTAAGCATATTTCCTGGCTCCCTTCTTAATGTATCAGCTATCTGAAGAAAATTGCTTATGACCGTTCGATTGCCCTGCACGTGCCCTTTGACTTTTGGCATTTCAAACCTTTCCTTCTGGAAAACATGCTCAGGGAGCTGTTTTCTCACTTCCTCTAAAAGTTTTTTGTAATCGTCCATAGGCTATTGGGATTATTTAGCGGTATTTAAAACTAATTGTTATAAACCGGAAAAAAATATTTGGCGCAGTTCAAAATCTTGCTAATGCTTGGGTTAGCATCCGAAAATCATTGTTTTCGATTTCCCGTTCGCTACGCTCAGGGGCATCGGCTCCAGCCACCAAAGTAAGGCATGCAGATCCGTCCCTCTGTCGGCTTGAATTGGATTATATAACGGGGCTTACGCATGCTCAGACAGAGTCTGGCACCCACTGCGCGGGATTTGATGCTAACCTACATTTTGAACGCTGCAGCTATATTAATAAAATATTTAAAGAAAAGAGAAAGTAAACTGTCCATGGTCTTAGAATCCATCTTAAACCCTCTTAAAGCTGAAAAAAGCCCTTGGGAGATGTTCTTTATAGGGATGATTTATTCTTCCGTCGCTATACTGATGTCGCTATGGGTATTTAAGGACGAGGCAAGCCTTATCATGGTATTTTTGACTGTGATGGCATGCATTCCAATAGTATACAGCACAATGAAGCTTGAAGAAAGTAAGGATTTGATAATTCTTAATGAAAGAGCACTAATGAAAGAGCACAATAAGGCAATATCATTCATGATGTTTTTATTTTTTGGCATTACTGTGTCATTTGTGGTATGGTATACACTTTTGCCGCCGGATTTATTGGAGGAGGTGTTTGGCAAGCAGACAGATACCATACAGGCGATAAACAACCAGGTTTCTGGGAATGTATACCAGCAGGCGTCTTTATTCTCAAAAATACTGTTTAACAACATCAAAGTGCTGTCATTTTCTATCTTGTTCGCTTTTATTTATGGGGCTGGCGCAATATTCATATTGACCTGGAATGCCAGCATCATAGGGACCGCAATAGGAAATTTTGTTAGGTCTAACCTGAGCGAATATGCCCATCTTTTCGGTTTTGATAAATTCGCTGGTTATTTTAATGTGTTTTCAATAGGGCTTCTCCGTTATACTTTGCATGGCATCCCTGAAATCCTGGCTTATTTTTATGGGGGATTGGCTGGCGGCATAATATCGATGGCAATTGTCAAAAAACACTATAAAGACGAGAAATTCGCGCATATTCTATTTGACGTTTCGGAGCTGTTGGTAATCGCTCTTGCATTCCTGCTCCTCGCAGCTTTCGTAGAAGTATACATCACTCCAATTTTATTTTAGAAAATACTACTCCAACACCTTCAATCTTCCAGGCTTGATTTCAAAAATATCTCCATCTTTGAGCAGCATCCCAACCATTTTATCCACATCATTTATATTCTTTGATGCCAAGTCTTCGGCAGTAACCCCTTCTCCTTTGTCAAGTTCCTTAATAATCCGGATAATTTTGCTGGATGGGCTTGAGCTGTAGGCCTCCTCGCCATATTCTTCCGGTTGAACGCCGTTCTCTTTTATAATCTCTGAAAATCCGTTTGATGCGCCAAAAATTTCAATCTCTTTTTTCCTTACAAGCGCCCATTTATGATCAACATTTTTTATTGCCTCTACTAATAAATATTTTTCAGAAGAAAACTCCCGAGGCTTGCCAATCATCTGTACAACATTCCCTATCTCTATTTTTGCAGCCTGTTTAGTGTTTTCAAAAGCCCTTGCAGATATCCTGCCGCTGCCGTCATCAATTAGAAAATTGATGTAGCTTGTGAACTCCGCCTTTTCAATCACCGTAGCTACGATATTCACCCTATAAATTTCCTTGCCTGCAATATTCATGTAATTGGGATTTGAGCCCTCTGTCTTAAAATAATGAGCATTGAGAACATCGGCTATTCTGCTCTTATGCGCAGTCTGCCTTTTCTGCAGCCCCTGAACTAAATCTGCCAAGAAAATACACCCCCTGAATTACTTATTTAAATCCTGCTTAAAAATCCTCTTCTAGGCTCAAAAACTTCCCCGACCCTTTTAAGCTTTTCCAAAACTTCCTCAACTTTATCCTCGCTTATCCCTCTGTTTTTAGCTTCTTCAGTAATATCATCTATTGGGATTGTCTTTCCAACCTTGCCCTCCAAGTCTGTTATTATCTCTTTCACTTGGCTGATATGGCTTCTCTGCGATGCAGAAATTCCAGTAGCAATTCTATCAATATCCATCTTTCCAGTCTCCTTGTCGAAACCGACCTGCATTAAGCAATACTCCACAAGGTCTATTGCCCGTCTTGCATCCTCTTTGGTTGCCTCCTGGCTAAGCCTTATTTTTGCAGATGCTTCTGTGAGCCTAACTAACGCTTCCAGCTGTCTTGCAGAAATAGGTATAGCTTTAATGCCTCCTTCTGTCCCGCCGCTGCCCCTCATCTTCAGATAGAATCTCTTAATCTCTTCTAAAGCGCTGTCATTTATTTTAGGGGTTATTTTTTGTTTTGAATAAGCAATATATTTTCTTAGGAATTCTGTTGAAAATTCTGGCTGGTACAAATCAGGATTTTGGTGAAGCTTCAAGATATGTGTTGACATCTTATCATCCTTGATTTCATCCGGCAAATCTTTTATTATAAATATAAGGTCAAATCTATTGATTAAAGTTGGCGGCAAATCTATTTGCTCTGCTATTATCCCATAAGGGTCAAACCTCCCAAATTTAGGGTTTGCGGCAGCAAGGACAGTTGTTCTTGAAATTAATGTAGCCTGTATGTTTGCTTTGGAGATGCTGACTGTCTGCTGTTCCAGGGCTTCATGCATCGCCGCTCTGTCTTCCGGGCTCATCTTATCCATCTCATCTATGCAGCAAATTCCATCTGAAGCCAAAACCAGCGCTCCAGCCTCAAGGCTCCATCCTTTTAGGAACTCATCTCTTACAACGCTTGCAGTAAGGCCGGCGCCGGAAACACCTTTGCCGCTAACATACCTTCCTTTTGGGGAAATTGTGGCAATCCTTTTTAGCATTACGCTCTTGCCGCTGCCAGGATCCCCCACCAGCAATATATGTGTGTCACCTCTGCTTACAACCTTATCGCTTCTTACTTTCCTTACGCCACCTACCAACTGCAATAAGAGCGATTCTTTTACTTTCTCGTAGCCATAGATGGAAGGGGCCATCGAATTCGTCAATTTTGTGAAAAGCTCAGGGTCTTTTGAAAGCTCAAGGATTTTTATCTCTTCCTCAGGAGTCATCTCTATTTCATAAAAAGTCTCTTCAACTGATGCCACACAGTTTGCTTCTACCATCAGATCAAATCTTGTGGATTTTGAGCCGGTTTTTAGTATTATTGGAACTTCCTTTATTGTGCCAGTTAAAGTTATCTTGCTTCCTGGATTGGTTTTTCTCTCGCTTAAAGGGCTTACTAGATCATCTTTTAGAAGAATGTTGATCCTCTTTGGCTGCTCGCTCCCTTCCAGGCTTTCTGTCACTTCTTCCAATACTATTCCCTGAGCATCGACAAGTTCTTTGCTCAGTAAAGTGAATTTTCCCTTCCTCCCGCAGCCGCACTTTGATGGCTCTTTAAAGTTCCCATCAAGCTGCAAAACATTTATAACATTGCCGCAGACAGGGCATTCAAATCTTGCAGCAGTAACCTGCGGCCTTACATCAGACTTCTGCCTTACAATGCCTTCCACAGAAACAAATTTACCTATATGCGCGCTTCTGATGTTTCTTATCATCACCTTTTGATTTTTGGGAAGATTTGTAAATCGAACGCGAAAATTGCCGGCATTTTCAAGATCAAATTGCGCGACAGCAAGCTCCGCAGCTTTAATGACTTCTTCTGGGTCCTCAAGAAGGATATTTGCCAGATCTATATCAAATTTTGAAAGCTCTGCGAAATCAACAATTATAAACTTATGATCCTTTCGAAGATTATCCAATATTTTAGAATGGTAATAAGAATCAAGAAAATCTTGGAATCTTTTTATCTGTTCTGCGGCCTCTATCATGGTTTTTTGGCCAGTTACTGCTTCTTGCATAGCTGCCTCTAATGTTTTTTCTTTTAAATATCTTACGCGCGAATGTCCAGTGCAAGAACGTTAAGCTTTGACTTTTTTTAAGTTCTCAATGAGCTTGTCTAAAGCCAAATGCACTTCCTCTTCGCTCTTTGTCCCGGTGCATACAATCTTTCCATTGCTGAAAAGCAGGAAAGTTGCCTGTGGGTTTGTTTTTGTAGCCTGCAATTTATAGACCAGGCCAGGAAACTGCTCAGGCTCATATTCTACATTCTGCAGCTTTGTGGCCAACTCATTTAGGTTAAGGTCCATCCCTACTGCGCCGGAAGCGACAATATTTTGTATCTTTATCTCAGGCTTGACTGTGATTTTGATATTTATCTTTTCAAGGCTTTTTATTATCTTCTTTATGCTTTCCTGCACTTTTTCAATCGTTCTTGCTCCGGTGCATACTATTTTTCCTGAGCTGAATATCAATGCAGAAGTCTTAGGCTCCTTGATTCTTATAACAAGGCCAGGAAACTGCTCCGGGTTATATTCTGTATTGCTTAGAGTAGCAGCCATCTTTTCTAAAGGTATAGCATGCTCCAATGAAGTAGAAACGACTATATTGACTATTTTTATATCCCTGGCAACTTTCTTTGTCATTTTACACCCACCCCGACTATATCTAATCTTTAAAAAGGTAGTCATATTTAAATACTTTTGTTTTTAAATAAGACTATTGCGACGCAAATATTAGAGAAACTATACCCCCACCATTTCCGATGGAAATTCCCTCAAAAACGTATTTTAAAAAAGAACATTATACTAATAAATAAATTAAATTTTAAATTAAAAATAAGAAAATGTTTAATATTTAAAAACGACATTGTTATACTTTGGCTAAGATATTAAAATTAACCCACGATTGTATAATTAATACTGATAAATGGTTCAAAACCATATGATGGACATAGTAATCCCAGCAGGAAATGAAAAAGAATTTGCTTTGACTGCCAAAAGGCTGTGCTTCAAAGGAATATGCTTCCTTTATAGTTTCAACGATTTCTTTAAAGATGGCGTAAAGATTGAAGGAATTGAAACTCATAAAGGCCTTTTAATCAGCTCAAAAGATTTCGAAAAGGCAAAATCAAAAATAAGGGGCCGGAATATTTTTGTCGCAATCAAAAGCACCGGAGATGACAGGAATCCGATGAAGGAACTAAAATCAAGCGTGTTTTTTTCCTTTGAGGAAATCGTCTCCAGGGATTTTATGCATCAAAGGGGTTCCGGGCTCAACCACATACTTTGCAGGCTTGCAAAGGAGAATAGCATAACAATAGGCTTTTCTTTGAAATCAATACTAAACTCTGCCAACCCAAGCATGATTCTTGGCAGGATGATGCAAAACATATCCTTATGCAGTAAATTCAAGGTCAAGACTGCTATAGCATCCTTTGCATCATCTCCTTATGAAATGAGAAGCCCGCATGATTTAGAAGGCTTATTCAGGCTTTTAGGCCATCAAAATCCCGAATTTTTAAAATTCAACAATTAAATTTTTTTAAATTGCCAGCAAACCCACCAATATAACAAATTTTAAAAAGCTCATTCTTTCAAATCAATCAAAAAGGGGTAAGTATATGTTTTTATATCCAAAAAAATCACAGGCTGCTGTATTTCTAATTATAGCAATTGTCATTTTTGCAGGGGTATTTGTTCTTTTGGCAGCCAATAGTGGTCACAATGAAAATATATACGATGGGGAAATAAGAGCATCTGGCAATTTATTCAATAGAGCAGAGCCGATTAAAGTATTTATTGATAATTGCCTGGATTTGACTTCTAAAGAAGCCATGGTAACTCTAGGGAAACAAAACGGGAGGCTTTACATAAGCCAGGGCAGCATATTGCCGGATTATGAACCTTTACAAGAAGGCATAGACTTTGCATATTATGGTAAATTTAAAGTTGCATTTAGTGATGAAGAACTGTTGCCATTAAGAAAAACTGAAGGCAGAAATTCATTGCAGGAGCAGCTGGAATTTTTCATAGCTAATAATTTAGATAACTGCATTGACTTTTCTTCATTTGAGGAACAAGGAATAAAAATAATTCAACAAGAAAAATATGTAAATGTAAGCATAAATGAAAATGACGTGTCTTTTCATTTAAACTACCCTGTAACTGCAGAACTGCCAGGCCCAAAAAATATAATAGGGATAAATTCATTTGCGTCAAAACAACAGATAAATCTTGCAGAAATTTATAGCTATGCGCAGAGCCTTTTTGGTAAAAGCATAGAGGAGCTCAATGGCCTGGCTGCTGCTGAAACCCAGCAAATAAAAATAAGCATTGGCAAAGCCAAAAACCAAGACTATATCATAAGTATCATGGATTCAGAATCAAAAATTGATGGCTCGGATTATATCTACAGTTTTGCAAAGAGAAATACGAACAAGCTTGAAACATCAATTACGGGGGCTGTTGTGACTGGAATGGCAATAAGCAACAATATCCCGACTGCAAATGCAGGCGCAAACAGGACTGTTGAAGCAGGAGAATTAACAAGGCTTTTCGGCTCTGGCTCTGATGCAGACAAGGACACGCTTGCATACAAATGGCAGCTGATAGACAAGCCAGGCAGCAGCACGGCCTTGCTTTCAAAAGATAATATCCCCGGCCCAACATTTCTTCCAGACCTTCCAGGATTGTATACATTCAGGCTGCGCACCAATGATGGCATTTCTTTCAGCGAGCCTTCTAATGTTGGAATAATATCAAGGGCAGCGCCAGTTGAAAACACAAAGCCAGTAATATTTGCTGGGCAAAACCGGACTGTAAACCTTAATGAGAAAATAATCCTGGCAGGTTATGGCGTTGATAGCAATAACGATCCTTTAATTTATATGTGGAATGTTTTAAGCCACCCTGGAAGCAAGACACCATCTTTGCAGGATCAATATACTCAAAACGCAAGGCTCATTCCGGAAACTGAAGGAGACTATACCTTAGGTTTTGTAGCTAATGACGGGAAAGAAGATAGCATTGAAGAGATAATTACCCTCGGGGCATCAAAATCTATATCGAACAGGCCTCCAATCTCAGATGCAGGATATGATAGGTTCATTGGAATTGGAGAAAAAACAAACCTGATGGGGGATGGCTACGATCCTGATAAAAACCATTTAAACTTTTTGTGGTTATTTGCCTCAAAGCCTGCCGGAAGCATAGCCCCCCTTTCCTCAGCAGATACGCCAAACCCCTCTTTTACACCAGATATGGAAGGGGAGTATACTTTTAATTTAGTCGTTGACGATTCACAACTCGAATCAAAGCAGAGCAGTGTAAGATACACGGCCAAACCCCCTGGGATAAATACGAGGCCATTTTCTAATGCCGGAAGCTCTTTTGCCGCATATGTTAATCAGGAATTCCAGCTGCAGGGAATTGGATCAGACGCAAATAACGATGCAGTCTATTATAGGTGGTCAGTATTGCAAATGCCGCAGAATAGTGGCGCTTCTCTATCAAACCCCGACTCACCGTGGCCATTTTTTACAGCAGATGCCACTGGAAATTATATTTTTGGCCTTATAGTGAATGACGGAAAGCAGGATAGCGATTTGAAGACCGTGACTGTAAATGCATTAACCCAGATATGCACCCAGGGGGCATGTGACTTAGCGAAAAAACAATGGTGCAGCGGCGGCAAATTTATATCAGAAGGTTATTGTGACGCCTGCATCAATAACGACAGCAGCTGCAATGCGTGCAGTGGCAATTCATGCGACATCAATGCAAAAAAATGGTGCGACAACGGAAAGTGGAAAACAGGAACGTATTCTCAATATTGCTCAAAGTGCAGCTATCTGGACAGCAGCTGTCCGTTATGCGAAAGCGGATCATGTGACTTAACATCTAAAGTTTGGTGCAGCAATGGTTTTTGGACAGCAGCAGAATATTGCAATAACTGCGGAAAAATGGACAGCATTTGCAATTCTCTCCCCTGCAAGGAAAACTCATGCGACACCCAAAACAATGCAGTATGCACGAACAGCACCTGGAAAACAGCAGATTATTGCGCGAAATGCGGCCAGCAGGATTCTGCTTGCTCCTTTGAATGCGCGCCAAATTTCTGCGACATCAGCTCAAAAAAATGGTGCATCAATAATACTTGGTCTTCCGATGGCTATTGTCAAAACTGTGGTGCAAAGGATTTCTCATGCGGAACATCATGCCAGGCTAATTTATGCGACACATCCTCTAACAAATGGTGCAGCTTGGGAGAATGGGACTCGCTCAATTACTGCAGCAAATGCCAGGATGCAGAATGCTTGAACACATGTACAGTTGGCTCATGCGACATCAATGCAAAAAAATGGTGCGGCAAAGGAAGCTGGGCGTCTGAAAATTATTGCTCGCAATGTGGCAGCAAAGATTCTTCGTGCTCCTCTTCTTGCCAAGACGGTGTTTGTGATATTTCCTCAAATAAGGTATGTGCCAATAGTACATGGGCATCATCAAATTACTGCAGCAGCTGCTCATTGAAAGACAAGGATTGCAGCATTGGATGCGTTGAAGGGCAATGCGATATTAAGACTAAGCAGGTCTGCAGCAGCGGAAAATGGATTAATAGCACTTATTGCGCCTCATGCTCAAATTTTGACATCAGCTGCAAAATTGCTCAATGCTCCTCATCAAAAGATAGCTGCTGCTCAAATAAAAATGACACCATATGCGACTCGGACTGCAAATCGGGCGAGGACGCGGATTGCAGCAGTTCGACATGCAATTCTCAGGGAAACTGCACAATAGGAGAGAATTGCGGCAAGGATTCGGAATGCGCAAGTAAATTTTGCATAGAAAACAAATGCACAGCCGATGAATCATGCATCTCAAATTCAGATTGCGAAAGCGGATTTTGCTCTTCGAATTTATGCAAGGAGCAAGACTTATGCAGCAATGGCATAAAAGATGAGCTTGAGGCGGATATTGACTGCAGCGGAGAATGCAAAGAAAAATGCGCGCTAGGCAATGGATGTAGCTTAGAAGGGGATTGCGAAACTGGTCTTGCTTGCGTATCAAATATATGTGCGCAAAAAATAGCGGATATCCAAGAAGATACAACAAAAGATAGTGATAATGACGGTCTTCCAGACGAATGGGAGCTGAAATACGGCCTGAATCCAGGAGACGCATCTGACGCTTCAACTGATCTTGATAATGACGGTTTACAAAATATTAGGGAATATTCTCTGGCCACAAACCCGAAAAGTGCCGACAGCGACAACGATAATGTGAGCGACAAGGAGGAAATAGACAAAGGCACGAATCCCTTAGATGCAGTAAGCAAGCCAGAGGGTATAGGCGGACTTTTGTTTGTGGTAATTATTATTATTATTGTTTTTGGAGCAGGAAGCTACTTATTGTATTACTATAAAGACAAGATTCTTGGAATTTTCGGCCGTAATGCAAAAATTGAATACGAAACTCAAATTAACCAAATGCCTCAGGAAGTTCATGACCCATATATGCACAAGCCAATCCAGAAGCCGCAGCCAAGAGTGGATACAAGGAAGCTTGTTGAAAAAAGAAGGGCAGAAAAGGAGAAGGGCAGAAAAGAGATTTTTAAATCCTTCAATGAGGGCCCAAAAAAACAAGACGGGGAAATGGACTTTTTATTGGTAGACAAGGACAGCAAGCGCAGTATGTCTAAAGGAAATGATGTATTCTCTGAATTGAAATCAATAGCGGAAAGGAAGAAAAAATAAAAGATTTAGGTTTAAATGCCACAAAAAAAAGCATTCATAGAGCTCCAATTCAACTGGCTGTTTGCAATAATTTTGGGCTCAATTATAATATCCTCTTTTGTGCTCATATCCATACGAAGCCAGAAGCTTTCTGAAACATCATATTTAATAAAATCAGCGAATAGCCTGGATTATATTTTAGCGAACAGCGAATTTTCCCAGGACTCAACAAATATATTAAAAATTCCAAAGGCAAAAATTCTTTTTGGCTGTAATTCTTTCCAGATTGGGGAAGTGTCTAAAGATTTAAGCGGCACGGCGTATTTTTCTCCGTCAGTTTTAGAAGATGAGATTATTATCGTAAACAGGGCATGGGAGGTTCCATACAATGCCGGCAATTTTTTATATCTTGCTGATAATAAGCTAAGATACATTTTTATTGGCTTCTCAGATTTTACAAGGGCAGCATTTCAAATATTTCCAGACATAATACCTAAGGAAGGATACACAACCTCAACTGCAGTACCATATGAAAATAATAAGGATGTGCGCTTAATATTTTTCGGGCAGGAGCCGGAAATGCCAATTTCCTTAAAGGATAAAGATATAAAATTAACTGCAGTAAAAATAAGCGGCAGTGAAGAATACGGCGCAATAACTTTTTATGATTATTCTAAAGGTGTATTTGTTGATAAAGGAGCCTCTAATTATCTGGGGATAGCCTCTCTTTTCGGGGCGGTTTTTTCAGGCAACTCAGAGAATTATGAATGCGGCATGAGAAAAGCATTCACCCAGCTCAATGCAGTTTCATCTGTATATTCAAAAAAAATTGGAACTCTCATCAGCACATATGGGGAAGACGCCCAAGATAAGTTATGCTTTGATTTTTATAGCACTGCACAGCTAAATGAAAGTCTGGCCATATTATCAAAAGCGCAAATTGGCGCTCATGGCAGCGCTTTAACAGAGGCTTTTAACTCTATTAAGGAATCAAATAACCGGGCGATTGCATTGTCATGCGCCCCAATATATTGAAATGAAACGCAAAAAATCCCAGGCCCATATAACTGAAACCATTTTAGTTCTGGCAGTATTTTTAATTTTGGCTATAATAGTTTTTAGTGCATACTCCGGGCTAGTCATCGGCTCGGCTGAAGATGAGC
This sequence comes from uncultured Methanosarcinales archaeon, assembly GCA_964436645.1. Taxonomy (GTDB): domain Archaea; phylum Nanobdellota; class Nanobdellia; order Woesearchaeales; family GW2011-AR4; genus JACPJP01. The sequence continues at coordinate 46,051 of CAYTDO010000040.1, forward strand.
AAGCGAAAGCATTGGATTTTGAAGCTATTAAATCTGCCAAAAGCGTCTCATCCCTTCCAGAGCTGCAATGCAGTGTGGATGGGATAACAGAAAATGATTGCATAGACTATTTTAAGCTAAAGGCTGCCTCAGTTTTAATGAGGGACAGCAAGCAGGCTTCTTACTATTTCGGCAGATTTGGATTCGGAAAAATAAGTGCCAGGCAAGTGTACCCTAAAGATGAAGAAATAATAATTTACAGCAATTCCTTGGCGGATTATTCTTACAAAAATACAATTAATGTTCCAGTTTCAATATTTTATCCGGATCAAAGAACCTATAGTTTTTGGATTATCACTGTGGAAAGGCTGTCAAAATGAAGGCTAAAAATGCACAAGCAGATGTGATGGGTCTGGTAGTCATAACGATAATAATAATTGCAATCATAATCTTTGCAGATGGGGCTAATATGGCCGATGAGGAATTAAGATATAAGCAGGAATTTGTCCAGGAGCAGCTTGCTTATGGCATCGCGAATTCGTTTTTGAAGACCACTAGCAGGGACTGCGGAAAATTATCAATGACACAGCTTCTGCAGGACTGTTCCAGCAGCAATACAAAAATCAGCTGCGGGGTTTTAGATTCTTGTTCTTACGTATACCAAGAAGCAAAAGAAATCTTTAGCGGCACATTGGATGAATGGGAAGTGGGATATGGCTTCAAGGCCTTCGATGGCAATAGATCCATAATCTTGATTGGCAAAGGATGCAGCCTTAACAAGAAATCAAGGCAATTCCCGATAGCTACTGAAGAAGGCATATTAACGGTGCAAATGGATATTTGCTGATTGGGAAGATTTTTTAGGCTTCTTATATATTTCATTTAGCAAAGTGAAATTAACTTGCAAAACGGCTTTCATGAAAATGCAGGTTAGCAGCCTTGAGGTCGAGCCCCTTGCTAAGCGCATCTAAAGAGGCCAAGGGGCCGCTCCGTGAGATGCGACGAGCGGCTTTTTAGCTCGTCGCTCGCAAATTCACCGGAACCTGACCGATACTTTTAGCCCAGATGCAATGGGCTCGGAGCTGCTAACCCGTAGCGTACGGGGATTTTCATGGAAGCCTTGCAAAACAAAATATTTATATATAACCTTTAGGATAAAAGATTGTTTAGAGGTGTTCGAATGAACAAAAAAGCACAAGGACTTTCAATCAATGTTATAATAATAGTGGCAATCTCGTTGATTGTTCTGGTTGTACTGGTGGCAATATTTACCGGAAAACTAGGCGGCTTCACAAAAACAATAGGGGATACTACTGGAGATGCTACAAAACTTTGCAGTGCTCAGACTCCTATAGCAGGCACATTAAAGCTACAATCTGAATGTACTACTGGAAGAATTGTCACCTCAAGTGATAGCGGCTCTGCAGGCAAGATATGCTGCATCGGCTAATTATTTTAGTTATTTCTTTTATTTTATCTTTTGATTAGCTTTTTTGTTATGATTATTACCGCAAAAATTCATATCTTTACAGAATAATTAAACTCTTAGACATTCCCCTGCTGCACAGTAGAAAATACTTCTCCCTGCACGGATTTCTTGAAAGCGCCCCCACCTTGAGGGGTATGGTATATTATCTCAAAACCTATTTTTTTCTTTTCATTGACCACTATGCCTGCGCTTAAAAAGGCAGCGGCGCATTGAGCAGAAGTTATTTGTAAATCAGCTGCTTCGCCTGTTCTCCAGTTGCCGGGCAAACCAGATATGGGGGGTATAACGGCGCAAAGTGCAGCCCCTTCATTAAGAAGGCTTATAGATTCAACAATTATTGTGCTTCCGGCATTATTAGTCAGTTTTAATCGCACCCCATCCTGCTTGATTACGTACTGTATGCACCCTATCTCTGACCCGGCATTGCACCTGTCAGGAAGCAATTTGCTTGGAGTTAAGATTCCAAAATAAGCAAGAGAGCCTATAAGGATGGAAATGCCCAATAAGGCCCATGCGTAAGTAGTCAAGAACTCTAAAGCTGCCTGTGTTTTTTTCATTGGAGTCATAACAAATTAATAGCAGCATTCTGGATAGCATTACTTAAACTTTTTGAATTTGCCAAAAACCACCAATCAAAGGCAAGTGGCATGATTTTATTAGCTATGACCTTGCGTGGTTTTTGGCGCTCGGGATTCAACCAACATATCAGTTAGTGGAATTCCGTTGTTTAAACGACATCTCAGCAGGGCAAGCACTATAATGAATTAAGGGTTAAGTAAGGTATTGTGTGTTAGTAAGCATAAGTGTAATCAATAGCGAGGCAAAATTAGTGGCAGGCAATTTTGCCGAGCAGTAAACATGGTTCGCGAAGCGAACATATTGAATTTACTGCAAATGTAATAAAATTATC
>CAYTDO010000041.1:0-8636 GCA_964436645.1 uncultured Methanosarcinales archaeon
GCGTAAATGATAGGGGTAACCCAGAAACCAAGTTGTAGGGCAACCTCCCAAATTGTTCTCACGTCGCGGAATTTTGCAAAAAGAGCCGTAATCACATAATTTGTGCCGAGTGCAATAAAAAAAAGAAGCACCACATAAGGTATGAGGAGCAATGCGGTGCTGTGAATCTCTAACCCGCTCACTACAAAAAAAAGGAAAAAAACAGTAATGTTTAAAAGAAGAGAAATGAGCGCGGTAAGTGTAGAAGAAACAATAATAATAGTGCGGGGGAATGCAATTTTTTTTATGATGAAGCGGGATGGGCAGAAAAATGCGAAAAATGGTGCAAAGAGCGTCACAGCTGCAACATTGAGATTACAAAGCATGCTGTAAAAATAATGAGGTAAAAATGGAAATAAAAATTAAGCCGATAGGTTTTGTTAAAAATAAGGTAAAAGGGCAGCGATTTGGAAATTGGGGAGATGTTGTTTCGGAAATAATTTTGGATAAGGAGTATAACCATGCTTTAGATGGAATTGAGGATTACTCGCATGTGAATGTTGTATTTTGGATGAATGAGGTTAAAACATGCAAAATAAAGCACAGGCCTCAAGGAAATGAAGAAGTTCCTATTGTTGGAATTTTTGCATGCAGGTGCCCCGCCAGGCCAAACCCGATTGGCATTACAGCAGTAAATCTGCTGGGGAGAAAAAATAATATAATCAAGGTAAAAGGTTTGGACGTTATTAATGGCACTCCGATTATTGATATCAAGCCTTATACGCCGCAATATGACTATGTAAAAACCGCAAAAACCCCTGCATGGGTTAATAAGCTGAAATACTGAATTATAAACACTGAATTACAACTAAGGTATGCTAATTGTGCAAATGCCAAAAGACCCTATATGCGGAATGGAAGTAGATGAAACAAAAGCGAAGTTTAGTACTGTGAAGAATGGAAAAAAATACTATTTCTGCAGCAAAAACTGCTATGGCATGTTTTTAGAAAAAGAAAAAAAGCCGTTGCCAAAAAAAACAATAAAAAATGGATCATTAGAAACCAAAAAAATATCAAAAAATCATGAAACCAAAAAAATAATTCTTCCAATTAAAGGCATGCACTGCGCCTCCTGCGCTATGAATATAGGGAAATCATTGAAACGAGTGCCTGGCGTCAAAGATGCAAATGTAAATTTTGCTTCTGAAAAAGCCCATGTGGAATTTGATGCAGTAAAAACAAATGAAAGTTATTTGGAAAAGGCAGTGAAAGATGCAGGCTATGAAGTCATAAAAAGTTATAGGGGGGAAGGAAAAGTAGCTTTGAGAGTCAGAGGAATGTCATCCCAGCATTGCGCCGGAGTTGTTGAAAGCAGCCTGAGAAAGCTGGACGGCATTAAAAATGTTGATGCAAGCTTTGCAGTTGAAAAGGCTATTATTGATTTTGACCCAAATAAAGTTTCTATTGAAAAAATAAAACAAACAATTATTGATGCTGGCTACGAGCCTGAAGTGTTTAAGGAAGATGTTGACAGGGAAACAGAGGCAAGGCAAAAAGAAATAAGCTCGTTAAAAATAAAGTTTCTGGTTTCTTTTATTTTGGGAATGCCTTTGCTGTATTTTGTGATGGGGCCGCAGATTGGCTTAGCCATACCAAATTTTATTGATGACAATCTGATTTTAATACAGTTTTTTCTTACTACACCTATAATGATTGTAGGCTATGAGTTCTTTTTGAGGGGCTTTAGGGCTGTAATAAAGAACAGGACTGCAAATATGGACACTTTAATAGCGCTTGGAACAGGCGCTGCTTATGCTTACAGCATGGTTTTGGCAATATTAGTATGGCTCGGGAGCAAAAATTATACAGCGCATGATATGTATTATGAAATTGCTGGCCTTTTAATAATGTTTATTTTGCTGGGCAAATACCTGGAAGCAATTGCAAAAGGCAAAACATCAGAAGCGATAAGAAAGCTTTTGGGCCTGCAGGCAAAAACCGCCGCCGTCATAAGAAAAGGCAAGGAGCAAAAAATACCAATTGAAGAGGTTATTGAAGGGGATATAGTGCTGGTAAAGCCCGGGGAAAAAATTCCTGTGGATGGCATGATTGTAGATGGGCATAGTGCTGTGGATGAGAGCATGATAACGGGAGAAAGCATGCCTGTGGAAAAGGCAGCGGGCAGCAAGGTTATTGGAGCAACCATAAACAAGACGGGTTTTTTTAAGTTTAAAGCTACAAAAGTAGGGAAAGATACAGTATTAGCCCATATAGTAAGGATGGTTGAAGAAGCGCAAGGCAGCAAAGCTCCAATACAAAAGCTTGCCGACTCAATTTCATCTTATTTTGTTCCGGCAGTCGCAATTATAGGGCTGGTTTCCGCATTAATCTGGTACTTTTTAGGCTTTGGATTTGTTTTTGCGATGACAATCTTTATTGCAGTAATAATAATAGCCTGCCCATGCGCCTTGGGATTGGCAACGCCGACAGCAATAATGATGGGGACCGGCTTAGGGGCGAAGCAGGGAATATTGTTCAAAAATGCGGAGAGCCTTCAAAAAGCAAAAGAAATCAGCACAATAGTTTTTGACAAGACTGGCACTTTGACAAAGGGAAAGCCAGAAGTCACTAACATAATCCCGGTGGAAAAAGGAGAAGAAAAAAAAGTTCTAAGCCTAGCTGCAATAGCAGAAAAAAGATCAGAGCACCCCTTGGCAGAGGCAATTTTGAGTAAGGCAAAAAAAGAAAAAATAGCAATAGAAGATCCAAAAAAATTTAACTCAATAACGGGCAAAGGCGTGGAGGTTTTTTACAAGAATAATAAAATTTTATTGGGAAACAGGAAGCTGATGCAAGATGATAAAATAAAAATAAGCGGTATGGAAAATGAAATAGTGAAATTAGAGAATGAAGGCAAGACAGTAATGATTATAGCCCAAAATAAGTCTCTTGTTGGCCTGATAGCAGTAGCAGATACTTTAAAGGAGAACTCAAGGGAAGCTGTAACAGCATTGCAAAGGATGAAAAAAGAGGTAGTAATCATAACTGGAGACAACGCAAGGACAGCTAATGCGATAGCAAAGCAGCTCGGGATTAAGAGGGTTTTAGCGGAAGTTTTGCCTCAGGACAAAGCAAATGAGATAAAAAAGCTACAAAAAGAAGGCAATAAAGTAGCGATGGTCGGTGACGGAATAAACGATGCTCCTGCTTTGGCGCAGTCTGATTTAGGCATTGCAATAGGCTCCGGAACAGATATAGCAATTGAGACTGGCGACATTGTGCTTATCAAGAGCGACTTAAGGGATGTTGTTGCCGCAATCGACTTAAGCAGATACACTTTAAGGAAAATAAAGCAAAACCTTTTCTGGGCTTTTGTCTACAACGCAGCAGGCATACCGGTAGCAGCAGGGATATTATACCCCTTTACAGGCTTTTTATTGAATCCTATAATTGCTGGGATTGCGATGGCATTTTCCTCAGTTTCAGTTGTAGGAAACACTCTGCTGATGAGATTTTACAAGAAAGCAATTTGATGGCGGATTAATGATGCTGCAAAGCATTTAAGCCAAAAAACGGCTTTATTGCAAGTTAACTCGTAAAAGTCTATAAAATGCGCAAAAATACTCAAATTCCATTGTAGACGCTAATCCAAGCGTCGCGGCCATTTTGTACTTAGTCAAGACGCAAAAATCAAAAAACTTGCAATCAAGCCCAAAAAACCAAAAATTTTTATATTAACCTATAGAATAATGCCTTATTTGAGGTAAAAGGGGTTATGGAAACTAAAAAGCTCGGCTTTGTTATAATGGCTTTAAGCCTTGGATTTGGGTTTGCTATGTTCAGCTATATGGGCCAGCTTAATGCTCAGGGCCAGCAGTCGCATTGCAACCCAACGCAGGAATGCAGGCAAATAAATTCCATGCTTGGCTGGTCTCATGCAGCAGTGGGATTTTTATCTTTCATTTTTGCACTGGGATTTTATCTATTGTTTTTTAACAAAAATGAAAAAGAATCATTAAAAGATGCAAATTTAATTGAGAAAAATAATATCTACAATTATAGTCTTGAAAAAAATAATGAACATAAAGCGGAAAAAACCAGCGCGGTTGATAAATTTAGCTTATTGCTAAGGCCTTTGGATGAAAATGAAAGGAAGGTTTTGATGTCGATAAAAGAGCAGGAAGGAATCACACAATCCACATTAAAGTTTAGGGCAAACCTTTCAAAGGCAAAAATAAGCCAGATATTGGCGGATTTTGAAAAGAAAAGCCTTATAGAAAGGAAGGCAAAAGGCAAGACTTATCAGGTTTTTTTAACGGATGATTACAACAATTAGGGTTATAAGCGCATTAAATAGCGCTAATCTCCATTTATTTATTTTTTAAATGCCCGCTTATTCCAATAAGAATATTTCTTTCAGCATCTTTTATATACAAAAATGTAAAATTTTATTAATACTGGCAATTGTTATGCTGGAAAAAGAATGAAACACAAAATAATCTTCGAAGTGATGCCATATTCCAGGGCTTCTTCTGAAAGCTATGCGCAAAAGCTTACTGACCGGATTGTCGAGGCCCTGAACGACTTGGAAGAAGTTAGCCTGATAAACATTCCTGAAATCGTTGAGGAAAACCATAATGGCCAGCCATATTACCGCAATATAGACCCAAGGAAATTCGGCAAGGAGCTGTACGAAAAATGCAATAAGGATATAATGATAAACACTGTTGTTGTCCATAATGACTCCAAGGAAAGCTTTAGCCAATGGCTAGATGAAAGTGCAAATTTATACGGAATAACCAATTTTGTTTTTGTCGGGGCAAAGATACCCTCTCTAAAATACCCCGGCCCAAGCGTTCCTGAAGCTAATTTGATAGCCAGGCAAAAGAATATTAATTTTGGCAACATATTCATTCCTGACAGGCATAACGAATCTGATAGGCTTATTGAGAAAACAAAAGCAGGCTGCAAATTCTTTACAAGCCAGGTTTTATTCGAAGGAGATGCAGCAATCCGCTCTATAAGTGAATATGCGGAAAAATGCAAATCTAACAATCTAAAGCCAGCAAAATTCTACCTGAGCTTTGCTCCTGCAAGCAGCGAAGAAGACATTATTTTTATTAAGTGGCTCGGGGCAGAAATGAGCAAAAACACAGAGAGCAGGCTAAGAAATGCTGGCGATATGGGGAAAGAATCAATAAATTTGCTTTTGGATTTAATCAAAACAATACTGAGGCCATCCAAAAATACCAGAATTGAAATAGGCTTGAATATAGAATACATAATGATTCACAATCTTGACCTTGCAAAGGAGCTGGTGAAGAAATCCTCTAAGCTATTAAATTGATGAAATTTCAATGCCGTTCTTTAAAAAAATATAAATACTATCTTAAACTTCTAATTCAAGCTAAAGATGACAACATATCCAAAAAAACCTCTCTTTGAAAAGCTGAAAAAGAAAGCCAAGCTCATCCCGCTTTTTGAAAAGCTAAAATTTGATGAAGACTTGCTCTCAATCTACAAAAAAATAAGGGGAAAGAACTCTTTTATCCTGCATAGTTCTATGAATGATAAAACCCTTGGAAGATACTCATTTATCGGATTCGAGCCCTTTCTTACAATAAAATCCAAGGACAGGGACATTTTTATCAACGGAAAGCATTATAATGGAAATCCTATAAAAATCCTTAAAAAAAGGCTTAGCCTTTTCAAAAGCATCAGGCACAAGGAGCTTCCATTATTCTTTGGCGGAGCAGTAGGCTATTTTTCATACGATATTTCTCATTTCTTTGAAAAGCTGCCAAAAAATGCGCCGGACGATCTAAAAATTCCAGACATGTATTTTTTATTCATAAATAAATCCATTATTTTTGATAATTTGAAAAATGAGTTATTTATCGTTGTTTTGGGCAATGACTATGAAAAATCATTGAACAAACTAATCAGGATTAAAAAAATAATCAAAGGCAAGGCAAAAAAGGATATGCAAGGCAAAAAGATACAATGCAGCCCACTAAAATCCAATTTCAAGAAATCAGAATACCTAAAATCAATAGAAAAAATCAAGGAATACATCAAGGCCGGAGACACTTTCCAGGTAAACCTTTCACAAAGGATGGAAGCTGGCATTTCAGGAGACTCTCTTTCTATATTTGAAAACCTTATAAAAATAAATCCATCTCCTTTTTCTGCATTAATGGAATTTGGCGATTTCAGCATTATAAGCTCTTCTCCAGAAAGATTAGTAAGGCTTGAGAATGGCATTGTAAGCACAAGGCCGATTGCAGGGACAAGGCCAAGAGGGAAAACCCCTGAAGAGGATTTAAGGCTTGAAAAAGAATTAAGGTCCAGCATCAAGGAACTGGCTGAGCATACCATGCTTGTGGATTTGGAAAGAAATGACCTGGGGAAAGTTTGCGATTATGGCTCAGTCAAGCTTACAGAAACAATGATCATCGAAAAATATAGCCATGTCATGCACCTCGTCTCAAATATTATTGGAAAGCTTCACAAAGACAAGGACCAGTTTGATCTTTTAAAAGCAGTTTTTCCAGGCGGCACCATAACAGGATGCCCAAAAATAAGGACAATGGGGATCATAGAAGAGCTCGAGCCCACAGCAAGAGGCCCTTACACTGGCTCCTTGGGTTATTTTAACTTCGCAGGCGACATGGATTTTAATATAATAATAAGGACTTTATTGATGAAAGGCAATAAGATATACACTCAAGCTGGCGGCGGCATAGTTGCGGACTCAGTGCCGGAAGAAGAATATAAAGAAACGTTGTACAAAGCGCAGGCGATGATCAAGGCAATAAAATCCGGGGCTTGCCGCAGCTCACAGCGAGCATAAAATTTGAAAGTCCTAAAGATAAAAAATCAACAGCAAAAATTCAATAAACCATAAAAATCAAAAAAGATAAATAATAAACAACCGAAAAATGATTTTAGTAATAGACAACTACGACTCATTTACATATAATGTAGTGCAAACCATAGGCATTTTCAACAAAGAAATAAATGTTGTAAGAAATGATAAAATAACGCTGAAAGAAATATCGATTTTGAACCCTAGTCGCATAATAATCTCTCCAGGCCCATGCACCCCAAATGAAGCCGGAATAAGCATAGACCTAGTAAACCATTTTGCCGGAAAGATACCTATTTTAGGCATATGCTTGGGCCATCAATGCATCGGCCAGGCATTTGGCGGCAAAATAATTAGGGCTCCGTCCCCAATACACGGAAAAACCTCACAAATACATCATGATAAAAAAACAATATTCAAGGGAATAAAGAACCCATTTACCGCTACAAGATACCATTCGCTTATTATAGAAAAATCAACCCTTCCAGACTGCCTGGAAATATCCGCAGAAACAGATGCCATAATAATGGCTGTCAGGCATAAAAAATATAATATTGAAGGCGTTCAATTTCATCCAGAAAGCTTTCTGACAAAAGAAGGGAAAAAGTTGATAAAAAATTTTATTTTATAGTATATGGCTTCCCTGAAAATGTAGGTTAGCATCAACTTGTGGAAGCCCTGCCAAATTGACATTTAAGCCGACAAGGGGATGCTCCATACGGGAATGTCGGCTCTGCATGCCTTACTTCGGTGGCTGAAGCCGATGCTAACCCGAGCGAAAGCGAGATTTTCATGGAAGCCATAGTATATTGAACTCCCTAAAATCTCAAATTAGAAATCTTTTTAATTAGGGATAATTTTATCTTATCTATGCAAATCTTCATCAATGGCAAATTCTATAATAAAAAAGATGCAACTATATCTGTCTTTGACCACGGGTTTCTTTATGGAGACGGTATTTTTGAGACTTTAAGGGCTTACAATGGCAAGGTTTTCAAGATTGATGAGCATATTGAGAGGCTTTTTCATTCTGCAAAATTAATTAATCTCAAAATACCATTGACAAAACCTGAAATTAAAGAAGCTACTTATCTGGCCATAAGAAAAAACAGATTAAATGATGCTTATGTAAGGATAACGATAAGCCGGGGCGAAGGTAAATTAGGATATTTATCAAAATGCGTTCCGAATATTGTTATTATGGCTAAAAAATTCATTCCATATCAAAAAAGAATGTATGAAGATGGCGTTTCCGCAGCAACTTATAATGCAGAGCGTATTTTGCCGGAAGTCAAATCAACCAGCTGCCTGCCGCTTGTAGTTGCAAGGATTAAAACAAAAGGTTATTTCGAGGCATTTTTAGTTGACAGTAATGGGAATATAACCGAAGGGACAGTAAGCAATGTATTTTTTGTAAAGGGCAATATCTTATATACGCCGAAAGAAAACATCTTATGGGGGGTTACCAGGGGGATTATAGAAAAAACAGCAAAAAAGGCAGGCATCCAGATAAAAGAGGCAATAATCAACAAAAGCAGCATATACTCATTTAAGGAATGTTTTTTGGCCAATACACTCGTTGAGTTAATGCCGGTTGTTAAAATAAATAATAAAAAAGTCGGTAATGGGCTTCCGGGACCAATTACAAAAAGGCTCATCGGTGAATTTAAGAAAGAAAGGGGGCTATGGCTAAAGAAAAACTTAAAGGGATAAAATGCAGGAATGGCGTTCTAAAATTTGACAGGACTTTAGTAATGGGAATACTTAATGTAACTCCAGACTCATTCTC
>CAYTDO010000042.1:0-33414 GCA_964436645.1 uncultured Methanosarcinales archaeon
TGGCTTTGTTGATACCCATATTCTTGGTTTATTTATCAATCACAAAAATAAAATCCTGTTAAACCTGTTAAAAAAGGCCCAGAAATACAGGATTCATCAGAAAAAAGCTATAATAAAAAAATTCCAAAAACTTGGGTTCAAAATAAATTATCAAGAAGTAATGAGTATTGCAAAAGGCGAGATCGGCAGGCCTCACATTGCAAAAATAATATTGAAGAATAATCCGGACAAAGTATCTTCATTTAACGAGGTTTTTGACAAATATCTTGGAGTTGGGAAAAAAGTATATATTGAAAGAAAGGAAAAAATTAGCATAAAAGAAGCAGTAAAGGCCATCCATGCGGCAAAAGGCATCGCATTTGCAGCCCATCCTGGAGTTTATGATTACTTCAATCAATTGGATTTTATAAAATATTTTTTAAAAAATGGGGGGGATGGAATTGAAACAATATATGATTATACAGGCTCAAGGGACAAAAAGTCAAAGAATAGGAGCGAGAAAATAATAAGCAAATTCAGAAAAACAGCTAAAAAATACAACATTTTGGAAACTGGCGGCTCTGACTTCCACGGCAAGGAAGGCCAGGAGATTGGAAGATTAAAAGTGCCGTATTCAATATTAAGAAATTTAAAAGAAGTTAAGAATAAGATTTAGTAATTTTTGGAAAAGTATTATAAATAAATAACAATGACCCCAGCCAATGCCTAATATTATCAAGTGGCTCTTGCCAAGAGAATATAAATTCTTTGACATGCTGAAGGGGCATTCTTCGGTCATGGTGGAAGCCTCAAGAGAATTAAAAAGTTTTATTGGCGAGTACCATAATCTCAGCCAGATTAGCAAAAAAAATCTGGTTAAGGGGTTGAAAGATATAGAGCATAAGGGTGATGATTCTACCCATAATATCCTAATTTTGCTTGACAAGGCGTTTATAACACCTATAGACAAAGAAGATATACACAAGCTTACAATGCTTATTGATGATGTGATAGATCTTATATATGCTGCTGCGGTAAAAATACATATATTTGACTTGAAAAATATGGATGAGTTTATTGTAAAATTAGCGGGCACTATCCTTAGAATTGTTAGTAAAACGGATGAGTTATTTTTAAAAATCGTAAAGCTAAACCACATGAGCCAGATTTATATTGATGTCCATAGCCTGGAGAATGAAGCTGATGAGATACTATACAATGCGCTCTCCGAGCTTTTCAAAAGCAAGGATCCCATTTACATAATAAAATACAAAGAAGTTTACGAAATCCTCGGAGCTATAACTGACAAATGTGAAGATATAGCAAATGTGATTGAAAGCGTAGTGGTTAAGCATGCCTGAGCTATTTTTCATGCTGATTGTGTTTATAATAATTGTCGCGCTAATTTTTGATTTTACTAATGGGATGCATGATGCTGCAAATTCCATTGCTACTATTGTTTCAACCAAAGTTTTGTCCCCTCGGGCTGCTGTCGTCTGGGCAGCTTTTTTCAATTTTGCGGCATTCTTAGTATTTGGCACTGCTGTTGCTAAAACCGTAGGCAAAGGGCTGATTGATATAAACTCCGTGACACCTACTGTAATTCTGGCAGGGCTTATTGGTGCTATTTGCTGGAACATGATAACATGGTATCTTGGAATTCCTACAAGCTCTTCCCATGCATTGATCGGAGGATATGCCGGAGCAGCCATAGCAAATGCTGGATTCGGAGTCATTATTGCAAGCGGTTGGTCAAAAACCCTGATTTTTATTGTTCTGGCCCCATTAATCGGTTTGAGCCTTGGCTTTTTGCTTAAAGTTATTGCAACCTGGATGGTATATAAAAAAAAGCTGGCATCCATAAATAAATGGTCGAGAATAATGCAACTTTTTTCTGCTGCGCTATACAGCCTAGGCCATGGCGGCAACGATGCGCAGAAAACAATGGGCATAATATCAGGCCTGCTCCTCGCTGGCGGTTTGGTGAGCGAGTTTGTTATTCCTCTATGGGTTGTTTTAAGCGCTCATGCAGCTATAGCTTTGGGAACGTTGACTGGCGGCTGGAGAATTGTTAGGACAATGGCTAACAAGATAACAAAACTAAGGCCCTTGGATGGATTTTGCGCCGAGACAGCAAGCGCCTCGAGCCTTTTCCTTGCGACGTCCTTAGGCATACCAGTAAGCACAACCCACGTTATCACTGGAGCTATATCGGGAGTTGGGTCGGCAAACAGATTTTCTGCAGTCCGCTGGGATATAACGAGGAGAATAGTCTTGGCATGGGTAATTACTATTCCCGCAGCTGCCCTTCTGGCAGGGCTCATATTTTCTTTATTGGCAGCTATTTAGTTGAAAGAAATTGAATATTATTTTCTCCAAATCAGGATTATATTCAAAACAATTGATAAAACCGCTAAAAAAATCGGCGCAAAGCTTTTAGCTCTTTGTGTATTTGATTCGTAGATGGCCTCGTCGTCATGGGCTAGATTGCCGGATGCCATTTTTTGGCTCTTCTCGGTTTCTTTATTTACAAAATTATTATTTTTATTTTTGAGAGTATCTATGCTGTTGGATGTATTTTCCGCGCTTTCCACCGCTATATCCCGTGTAATCTGATTGTTTGTCTTCTGGTTGTTTTTATTTACTAAAACCTTGAATTTATAATTTCCGGGGTCAGCTTTTACTTTATTGCTCAATTCAACAATCTGTGAGGAATGCGCCTTCAAAACCAGCTCTTTCATGTTTGACTCCCTTTCTCCGGAATAAGATTTTGAGCCCCTATAGGCATAACTCCATATTTTAATCGTAAGGTCATTGCCATCATTATTGGCCAAAAAAATCTCCGTCTCAAAAACCTTGCCCGCTTCAGCTTTTTCATTAAATGTTTTTAATTCAAATTCAAATTTTTTATTTGTTCCAGAGGTGCTATTGGGCATAACAGTCTTAATTTTGCACATTGAACTCGTCAAGCCCTCGACTCCTATATCTTCTTCATCTTTATTCCCCAATCCTTCTGCTATTATCGAATATTTATCATCATCAAATTTTTCATCGCAGTTCGGCTTTATTTGTATTGGGATTATAAGGGAATAATTCGTATATTTAGAAAGGAGGCTTGTCCTTGACTCCTTGCTTATCCTGTTTTTCTCATCCTCTATCCAGACTGCAATGGATTCTTTATTCGTATTTCCCCTATATGCATTCAATTTTATTCTTATAGTATCTCCAAACTTTGCGGTTTTATCTGGTCCAAGATCATATACTTGCTCGATTTTTATGAAAGAATTATTCTCTAAGGGCTTCCCCTGTATGGTTATTATCTCAACATCAAGATTATTCCCTAGTTTTTCATCATTGCATAAAACGCTAAGATTTGCGCTTAATATGTAGGATTTTCCTTCATTCAAATTAGGGCTGTATTTTGAAGAGGTTCTTTGAGTAGTTATCTTTTCATCTGAAAAAAACTTGTATTCCTGCATAACTCTTCCATTAAAGTCTTCTATCTTCCCAAATGAGCTGAAATTGGTCGATGTTCCGCTTATTTTTGAGGCTCTTGCTTGAAAAGAAAAATCAGAAGCATTGTCAAAAACCGGTTTAGATAGTATGAAATCGATTGAATAATCGCATTCATCGGCATTTAGGCTGCTGCCATTGTTATTGTAGCCGGGAGAAGGCTTTGCTTCAGCTAAAGTTCCATTTAAAAGCGCCCAGCTCAATCCCTCTTTTGTTTTATTGTATTCTTTTTTATCTATTAAATTATGGCTTGCATCAAATAAGTATATGGTTTCGCCGTCATTGCTAAGTCCATTTCCTATGGAGCCATCATCAATATACAGCCTTAATGCGTCCTGGCTTACATTGAAATTGTTATAGGCGCGAGTGTTATCATCAGTTATTATTGCAAATCCAAATGGGCCTATTATTGTTCCTTCCTTACTATATAATCCTCCCTCAATAGTATCATTATCAGTTCCATCTCCAATAACCCAATTGCTGGCATTAATCTCAATATTTTCATCATTATAAAGTTCAATCCATTCATTTAGAGTTTCATCTGCAATAGGGTCTGCCATGATTTCATTGATAATGAGGGCGCTAGAATCGGGAATAAAAATCAGCAAAACGAGCAAGATGTAAATAATCTTCATTTTTGCCGCTAAATATCAATGGATATTTATCATTTACCATTTTGCAATGATGATAAAAGTTTAATAAAGAACGCCTTATTTTAATGTAAGGGTGTTTGGATTTGGGATTTTTAAAGTTCTTGAAGAGAGATAAAACAAAAGGCATGGATTTTAGTTCAGAAGACATGGCAGACCTTGACATTCCTCCCCCTCCGCCAGGCATGAAAAATATGCCAAAAGGCGGGCTTTTCTCAGGCATAAAAGATGCTCCGCAGCAATTCCCGGACATGCCAGGCCTTCCAGACTTGCCGGATTTGAATGAGGATATGCCTTTCCCGGAAATGGAAAAAAATCCTCTTAATAATCTGTCAAAAGGATTTCCAAAATTCATCACAAAATCGCAGGGAAGTATGAGGCCCGGGAATAGGGATGACCTTCCGCCATTGGACGAGGAAGATAATCTTGAGCTTGACGAGCAAGAGGATTTGCCGCCATTAGATGCCCCGGAAAATTTTGGATTAGACAGTCCAGACAAATTTCCTCAGTTGGATAATCCCCAGGATTTACCCTCGCCGGATATGCCCCAAGAATCAAGAGAGCCAAGACGGCCGCTATTCCCGCAACCAAGGGCTAGGTTCGACATGCAAGGCCCTAGGCCTCTTTTCGGAAATAACGGACCAGTCCCTGCATCAAAAGAAACGCCAAAACCTAGGTTTGTGCCAAATAGCGATTACTATCAAAAATTTGAAAATATGGCTGTCAAAGAAGAAAAAAGCCTGCTGGGGCATAAAAAAACCAAGGGCCCTATATTTGTAAGGGTTGAAAGGTTTAGGGGGGTCACCGCAAATGTTTCTGCAATAAGAAATAATGTAAAGATGGCAGACGAAACCATTGCAAAGCTTTCAGAGATAGACCTAAATAGGGAGAAAGTATTCGAAAAATGGCAGGGCATTATGATGGACATGCAGAAAAAATTCATTTTTGTCGATAAAACATTGTTCAAAGGTGATAAAAAATGATGAAAAGAACTGAGGCCCCTGTTTTTGTCAAGATTGAGGATTACAAGGACATTCTTGATGTGTTAGAATTGATAAAAGACAGGCTAGGGGAAGCAAAAAGGACTTTGGCAGATATAAATGAGTTAAAAAATGATGAAGATGCTGAACTGGAGCTTTGGAGCTCCACATTGAATGAGATTGAGAAAAAATTGGAAGACATAGACAGAACTTTATTTGAGCCGGAAAGCACGTGGTGAGAGCTTGGAAAAAAATAATGCAGATGCTTTTTTTGTAGAAGTGCATGATCATCCTGAGGTAAGGAGGAATATACTTGAATCCCTCAAGGAGATAGTTGAAAACCTGCAAAGGTTTGAAAAGTTCAAGGAGATAAGGAAGGATAAGTTGAGCCAGGTAGCGAAGCTTGGCAAAATAATGAAGGATATCAGCAAATTGATGCCTCAATTGAAGAGCGCAATGCCTGATGTCAAGGTAAGGGCTGCTAAGCCTGAAGAGCATCCGCACCATAAGGCTCCAAAAAAGAAGCAGGAAAGCAAGAGCAAAGAAGCCTTGGAGCAGCCAAAGGAACAGCATACATCAGAACTTCAAAAGCTGGAGTCAGAATTGGGCGAGATAGAAGAAAGGTTGAATAGTTTGAAGTAGGTTTTTTATAGTTTTCTTTGTCAATAATTTAAATTTCGTTGGATATAAAATAAGTCCTACAATTCTAGTGCGGGTCGTCGCTGTCATGCACGCTCGGAAATACGTTTCCGGCGTCCCGTTCGCTTCGCTTAGTGGCATCGCTCCGACCCGCCTATTTATTACACCAAAACTAAACTTTTTTAAATTAAAGTATTATCCTTATGCCCATGCGGAGGTGCCGGAGTGGCCAAACGGGATAGAGTTTTGGTGCTAGGCGCTAAAACGTCCACACTCAAGTTTGGTCGAGTAATGAGGCCCAAAAGCCGATGAAATGCCAAAGAGCTATCTATTAGCTTAGTGCTTACGCAGGTTCGAATCCTGTCCTCCGCATTTTATTTTTCTATTTTAATAATATTTTTAAATAAACTTACTTTAGATTGATTAATGATTGAAATCTACGCAGTTGGCGGCTATGACGAAGTTGGAAAGAACTGCACAGCCATAAATGTTGATGGCGATGTTATAATTATAGATTTAGGAATTCATCTTGAAAACTACATCAAGCTTACTGAAGAAGAAGACTTAATCAGGATAAATGCAGACACATTGATGAATGCAGGAGCTGTCCCGGATATTTCTGTTTTGAATAAAATAAAGAATAATGTCAAGGCTATTGTCATAAGCCATGCTCACCTTGATCATGTGGGTGCTGTTCCTTATATCGCGAATAAATTCAAAGCACCGATAATTTGCACCCCTTACACTGTTGAAGTCATAAAAAGCATCCTAAAAGACGACAGGATAAAGCTTGACAATGACATAAAGCCCCTTAATGTCAATTCCATTTACAATCTGACCGAAAACATCAAAATCGAGCTTGTCCATATTACTCACTCAATACCTCAATCAACTTTAGTTGCTGTACATACAAAATATGGAATTATACTCTATGCAAACGATTTCAAATTAGATCTGCATCCAACTCTGGGGAAAATACCAGACTTAAAAAAACTTGAAGAATTGGCTAAAAAAGGAATAATTGCCTTGATAGTGGAATCCACATACGCAGATGACACTAGAAAGATGCCCTCAGAGCAGGTGGCAAAAGAGATGATAAGGGATGTTTTGATTGGAACAAATAATAACGATAACTTGATAATTCTAACCACATTTTCTTCCCACATAGCAAGACTAAAGTCAATAATAGAATTCGGCCAGAAACTAAACCGAAAAATAGTTTTTTTAGGCCGCTCATTAGCTAAATATGTAAAAGCCGCTGAAAACCTGGGCATAGTAAATTTCTCTAAAGATGTAGAGATTGTTAAGTATAGCAGGGAAGTTGAGCAGAAGCTCAAAAAAGTAGATAAAGACAGAAAGAGATATTTGCTTGCAGTGACTGGCCACCAAGGTGAGCCAAAATCAGTCCTTCATAAGATTGCAAAAGGAGACCTTAACTTCAAGCTTTATCCGGAAGATAATGTTATTTTCTCATGCAGGACTATACCAACCCCAACGAACATAGCAAACAGGGAAGCATTGGAGAATGAACTCAAAATGATGGGCGTAAGACTATTCAAAGATATACACCAATCAGGGCATGCTGCCAGGGAAGACTTAAGGGATTTTATACATATCCTAAAGCCCAAAAAAATATTCCCAGCCCATGGCAACAAGAAAATGAAAGAATCTTTAGCTGGGTTAGCGGAAGAGATGGGCTATAAGACAGGAGAAAATGTTTTCATTCTAAAGGATGGGCATAAGCACAGGATATAGATGCTTTGGCATTGAAAAGTCCTCACTTCGTTCGGGTTGCCATCGGTTCGCACTTACTTTTTTAGTGAAGACCGGCATTCCCCCTAAGTTATGGAAACCAACAAAAATGCGAAGTATTTTTGAGGTTCCGAAAATCTTCGATTTTCATGAGGGACATCCCCCCTTGTCAGCCTAATGTTTAACTAAAAGAGCCTCACGAATTGATGGCAACCTTCAACTTTTCAATGCCTAAAATGCCGAATCCTATATAAAACGCAAAAATATATAAATTAAAGACCATTTTCAAGGATTAGTGGGGTGTACGGATGAGACTTACTCTTGCAGAGCCTAAATACCTAAACGAAAGCATAACAATCATTTCTGACCTGGTAAATGAGGCTAGATTCAAGGTTACAAAGGATTCTATAGAATTAGTGGCAATGGACCCCGCCAATGTCGCCATGGTAATTTTCAAGCTTCTCAGCAGCACTTTTACCGAATATGATGTAAAGAAAGATGTTGAGATTGCAATAAACCTAAGCAATTTCAAGCAGATAATGAGAAGAGCAAAGCCTAATGATATGCTGACCCTTGAATTAGACCCGGATAACAGGCTAAAGATACAGCTAAAAGGCACTAACCTAAGGACTTTCAGCCTTCCGATAATTGAGCTTGATGAAAAGGAGCAGAAAATACCAGATTTAAAATTCCCGGTGACAATAAAAATTCCTTCCTCAACATTAAATGAGGCAATTGAGGATGTCGATGTTGTAGCTGAATCTGTTTCTTTCATCGCAGAGCCAAAAAAATTCTCAGTAAGCGCAGAAGGGGATTTAAGCCAGGCAAAGATTGAGATGAAAGAGTCTGAAGAAATAAAAATAAAAGTGGATGGGGAAGAAAGAATAAAGGCAAAATACAGCATTGAATACCTGAAAAAGATGATTAACGGCAGCAAGATTGCAGATGAAGTCACAATTTATTTCAACAAGGATTATCCATTGAAGTTAGAATATAAGATTATTGACAGGGTCATGCTAAGCTTTATACTTGCTCCAAGAGTTGAGAATGATTAATTTTTAAAGATAATTTATTTTGATTCACAATATTTATAAATAAATAATCATAAAATTTTCAGCATGGAAGTAACTTCTTTTTTAACTGATTATGCAATAACCTTTCTTGAAAACATGGATGCAATATTAAAGAAAATAAAATCTATTAACAGAAATTGCCAAGGATTTAATTTCTGCGTAGAATATAAAGAAAATAAAAAATGTTTCTTGATAAAGCCTCTGCTGGATGAATCTATTTTTGAGAAAACAAAAACCGACCAGTTTTTAGGAATAATAGCATTAAGCAATCCAGAAAATATGAAATTCCTCCTGAAGCAATGGAAAAATATTTCCAGGCATAAAGGCATGGTTTTTTATTTCATAAATCCATTCTCCAATCTGGACAAGATATGGATTATATGCCCATATGTGCACAACAGAATTTGTGATAACTCTTCCTTGGAACTAGGTCTAAAATCTATGATGGATCTTGTAGAATCGATAACCATTGAAGAACTGCAAAATAAAATAATTGACAATAGATAATCAGACCGCTGCAAGCAATATCTGCCCCATAAACCCGGTGATTATTGGGACTATTAAGTTATCCTCCATCTCATCGGTCGCAGTTTCTGTTATTGTTGCTATGAAGGCCATTGCCAACGGCACATATATATTTATGGAAAGCAATAGGCTTATTATTCCAGCTATCATTAAATTGACCAAAAGTTCTGATAAAAATCCAATCAAAGTCTTGCTCCTAAATAATAAGGCGGTCCCGTACTTTTTCCCGACTATAGACGCAGTCATATCTCCAAAAGTAGTCATCAGCAAAGCAGCTAATGCCACTGGCATGCTAAAAACAGCTAAGCATATTATTGAAGAAGAAATAAAGAATATCGCTCCATAAATTTTATGCTCTTCCTTCGGCTTTATGTATTTATGGAAAAATGGGATTTTAATATTTAAATCCAGCCTGAAGTATTCCAAGACTATAAAGAACACAAGCAGCGCTACCAAAAACATAAAAGCTGCCTGGTTGCCAAGGCTATTGTCAATTGCATAAAAGACTATCAAAGCAACCAATACTATCAGGTGAATTATCTTTCTGCCAATCTCCTGCAAAAACTCCCACGCCATAAGGGCTTTAAAAGCAAAGTTCTTTAATAATCTTTTGAAAACAAAATATATTTAAACCCTTAGTTTAGAATGCCGTGCATGAGTAGGTCGCCTATAATAGAGAACTTTGTAGTTACTAGTATAGGATCTTTGATGCTTATAGCCATGGGTGTTGTTTATTTTATCATTATCCTGTTCATCGTGAATTTCAGCTCAGGCCTTATGGGGCATTCCCCGGACGCTAATGTATTGGTTCTTTCTTCAGCAGTTATTGTTACGGGAGTCATGATAGGCTCTGCATTGAAAAAAAATTAATACGGCAGCCGGGACTTTCGCAGATTTTTCCATTGCATCGAACCCGGGTCTCAAGCTTTTTCCAAATATATGGGAAGCTCAAATCGTACCATTGGACCACTGCCGTATAAAAAGAAAGATTTTATTTTTCCTATATTAATCTTTTTGATTTATATCATAATCATTAAACTATTCATAAAAATATATAACAAAATAAAAAACTCTAAGAATTATATTAGTGCCCTTCTTTCTCTTCTTCGGAGTATGAAGGTATTGCCGCCTTGCTTATGATCATTATGTCGCCTACCGACTTGACAAGCTGGTGGGGCACAATAACGCCTTTAGCAGAGCCTAAAACCTTGCTTAAAAACGAGTTTTTTGTAGCCCTAACACGCCACCCAAAAACTTTGTTCTGGGTGATTATCGACTCTTCCACATCGCCAAAATATTCACCTGTGTCAGTAAAGACTCTCATCTCATAAGTTTCAGAAATCTTTTTCATCTTAAGCATTAACATCACCTTTATTTATTATGACTTGATTAAGTAGGTGCAAGTATTTAAAATCTTCGATTTTGGAATAACGATTTAGCACTACGAAGTGATTTATTGCTAGTTTAGTAAAGAATGGGCATATAAAAAAGCTTTATTAAGAAGATTTTTAAAAATAAGGCTTAATCAGCTAACATGGAGTACAATAACCTTACTATAATTGGGACATCCCATATAGCAAAGCAAAGCTTGGAAGATGTAGAGAAGGCTATAGAGGAAAAAAAGCCAGATATAATAGCTCTTGAGCTTGACAGAAACAGGCTTTATAGCTTATTCAATAAGCCTGGAAAAATGAGGTTCCATGATATAAGGAAGATTGGTGTCAAGGGCTTTATTTTTTCCGTAATCGGAGCTTGGGCTGAAAAAAAGCTTGGCAGCATGGTGGGAGTAGCTCCTGGTTCAGAAATGAAACGAGCAGTTGTCCTGGCCAGGGAAAAGGGAATCAAAATAGCCCTCATTGACCAAAATATAGAGATAACTCTAAAAAGATTTTCAAAAGGGCTTACCTGGAATGAAAAATGGAATTTTATTGAAGATATTCTCAGAGGAATTTTCAAGAGAAAAAATAGTTTGGGTTTTGAGTTTGACTTAAGAAAAGTGCCCAGCAAGAAAGTGATAAAGCAGCTGATAGAAAAAGTACGGCAGAGGTATCCGAACATCTATCGAGTCCTGATTGAGGAAAGGGATATTGCCATGGCTGAGAATCTGAAGCATGTTATAGGCAGGAATCCCGGCAAAAAAATACTTGCGATTGTAGGGGCGGGGCATGAGGAAGAGATAATGGGAATGATAAAAAAGCAAAAGCCCGGAATTAGTTATTCTTTTAGCGTTAATTTATGATTAAGCTTAGTTAATGGTTTTTTCTTTAAAACAAATCATATTAAATAACTGACCGACATATTTAAATATGATATTTGAAAGTTATGCCTTATGGCAGAGATAGTTGACCTTCGCGATAAGATAAAAAGATATTTTATGTTCACACCTCTGGAGATAAGAAGCATAATTATTGCAATTTTAATAACGGCCTTTGTTTTCTCGTTTAAGGATTGGGGTTATGGTGGGTCCTTAGATGTAAAGTTAGGCTTGTTCAATTTCTTCAATGCAATACTCATAGTTACTTTATCCTTTTTAGTGCATATATCTATCCAAAGAATATGGTCCTTGGGAACCGGATATAGGCTTGAATGGAAGATGTGGACAATAGGGCTTGTATTCTCATTGGTAATGGCTTTTTTGACAAATGGCGCGGTCTGGCTCATAATCCCGGGAGGGTTTATTGTGCACCATATGGCTGGCCACAGGCTTGGGTGGTTTAGGTACGATATCAACTACTGGGCTCTGGGATTGATTGCGGTAACTGGAACCATTGGAACCGTATTTCTCGTTGCGATATTCAAAGCATTGAGTGCTTTTGTTGCAAATTCCCTTATAGAGAAAGTTATTTCATTCAATATCGCTTATGCCCTCTATAGCCTAATCCCCCTCCCCCCATTGGATGGGAGCAAGACATTTTACGGGAGCAGGATGCTTTATGCATTTTCAACATCATTTATAATAGTAGCTGCATTGCTACTTGGAATAAACATAGGAGCCGGCATTGCATTGTTAATATCATTTTTCATCGCAATAGGGCTTTGGGTTTTATACTACATATATTTTGAAAACATGGCTTGGAAGTATTAACATGGCGCTAGACGAAGGGTTTTTTTTCAAGAGCTGGGCAGAATTCGTTTTCTTCGTAATCATGGTTATGGGCTTTGGAGTTTCAATATGGGCCTCAAGCTTTAGCGCTGTGATAAGCTATCTTGTCGTCTTTCTGAGCGGTATGATAGGAGGAAGATTGCTCTACGAAAGGAAGCACAAGCTTTCATTCCCATATTATTTCATTGTCATAGGTTTCCTCATAGGGTATTTGATTGGAACATATTATGGGAGCAAGAAAGTTGTTGTGGTATTGTTTGTTCTAGGAATCGTGTTCAGCTACCAGCTTCTAAAGAAAGGCTACATAAGGGATGTATTTTTCTAGATTTTGGAACTCGGAGAGGGAGTTATAGCTTTCAATAGAAAAAAACAATAATCAAAAACTCAATAAATGACGCCCTAAAGGGCGGGGAATTATACCCTAAAAACTATTAAATAAAAATCACTATTAGAAAAACTCCTTAATCAATAAATAATTGGCTCAAGCAACAATTAAATATAAAAAGAGCTAATCATATCTTATAGTTATGGCATTATTTGAGCTATTACTCACAATAGTTGGTCTTGCTCTTTTTGAGATAATAATTAGTGTAGACAATGCCATAATAAATGCTGAAGTTCTCGGCACAATGTCCAAGAAGGCAAGAAGATGGTTTTTGATATGGGGCATTTTGATTGCAGTTTTTTTGGTAAGGGGGGTTCTTCCATGGCTGATATTGTGGGCAAATAATTTGGATCTCGGTCCAGCAGGATCCTTTATGGCATCATTTAGCTCTGATCCTAAAATTGCAGAAGCTATCGAAGAGTCAGCTCCAATATTGCTGATAGGCGGCGGCACATTTTTGGTATTTTTATTTTTCCACTGGCTATTCCTTGAACCAAAGCATTATGGGTTAAGGGGGGAGAAACTTATTCACAAGCATGGTGTCTGGTTTTTTGCTATTGTGTCTATCTTATTGGCAGTGATTGTATGGTTCTCGATAAAAATAAATCCATTTATGGCATTTAGCGCCGTTATAGGCTCAACTGCTTTTTTCATAACTCATGGATTCAAGGAAAATGCAGAGCAGGCAGAAAAAAATATGATAGAAGGCAGCAGCAATATGAGCGACCTTAGCAAGATACTTTATTTGGAAGTCATTGACGCAACATTTTCAATTGATGGTGTGCTGGGCGCGTTTGCATTTACTTTTTCTATTCCGCTGATATTGCTGGGAAATGGAATTGGGGCTTTGGTGGTTAGACAGCTTACAATAAGCAATATAGATAATGTTAAAAAGTATAAATATCTTAAGAACGGAGCAATGTATTCTATTTTTGTGTTAGGAATAATAATGTTAGCTGATAGCTTTGGGATGCATATACCGAGCTGGTTCTCGCCGGTAATAACTTTTGCGATGGTCGGATATTTCTTTTATAAGTCTGTTAGGGAGCTAAAGAAAGAAGCAGCCCCTCAATAAAAAGAACCTGCACTGTATGGAGTAAACGAATTTTATCGCATATTAATTATATTCTTATTTTTTTAACAACATATTTAAACAAAAAACCATTCATCAGCCTCATGGTTGGAATCAAAAACTTCACTCCTAGATTGTACCAGGAAACAATAATAGGCTCGTGCGCAAAAGGAAACTGCCTGATTATACTTCCGACGGGGCTGGGAAAAACAAAGACAGCCATAATGGCATCGGTCCAAAGATTGAATGCGCATCCAGGCTCCAAGATACTTTTTCTGACGGTAACAAAGCCATTAGCCGAGCAGATTTATAATGAATTTAAGGAATGCGTGGACATCGAAGAAGATAAAATTGCAGTCTTTACAGGTTCTGTTTCGCCTGAAAAAAGAGAAGAAATATGGAAAAAATCAACAATAGTTGTAAGCACTCCCCAATGCATTGAGAATGATATCATTAACAACAGGATTAGCCTTGAAGATGTTTCTTTGATCGTGGCAGATGAAGCTCATAACGCTGTAAAGGACTATTCATACACTTGGGTCGCAAAACAATATAATAAAAAAGCAAGGTACCCCCGGATAATAGGCCTGACTGCTTCTCCAGGCTCTGATCTGGAAAAAATCCAGGAAGTCTGCAGAAACCTTTTCATAGAGGAGATTGAGATAAGGACTGATAAAGACCATGATGTAAAGCCTTACGTTCATGAGATAAAGATTGATTGGGTGGAAGTTGATCTCCCCGTAGTGTTTACTGACATAAAAAAATACCTTCAGACCTTCATAAGTGAGAGATTAAAGAAATTAAAAGATCTGGGAATTCTGCAAAAGCAAAGCTTGGCGTATGTCAGCAAGACTGAACTATTGGGCCTGCAGTTAGAATTAAGAGGGCGCGCTTCGACCGGAGAAAAGGATTTCACGATATGGAGTTCTATTTCAATATTAGCGGAAATAATGAAAGTAAGCCATGCTCTTGAGCTCTTGGAGACTCAGGGAGTTATTCCACTTTACAAATATATGGAAAAACTCAATAGTGAAGCCCCAACAACAAAAATCAAGGCAGTAAAAAGCGTTGTTTCAGATATAAACTTTAGGTCGGCATTCATAAAAGCCTCAAGATTATTTGAAGAAAAAGTTGAGCATCCAAAACTTATAGAGCTACAGAATATAGTCAAAAATGAGATTAAGGAAAATCCTGATAAAAAAATAATTGTTTTCAACCAGTATAGGGATAATGCAGTGGATGTAATGGAAAAATTAAATACAATCCAAAATGTAAAAGCGGCGATATTTGTCGGCCAGATGAAAAAAGGTGAGACTGGATTAAGCCAGAAGGAGCAGAAGGCTGTATTGGACAAATTTAGGGAAGGGGTATTTAACATTCTGGTGGCAACCTCAATCGCAGAGCAAGGCCTGGACATTCCGGAAGTGGATACTGTCATTTTTTATGAGCCCATACCTTCAGCAATCAGGCAGATACAAAGGCGCGGGAGAACTGGAAGGCATGGGAAAGGAAAAGTAATAATATTGATGACAAAAAACACCCTTGACCAGGGCTATAGGTGGGCCTCGCATTATAAGGAAAAGCAGATGTATAAAAATCTTGAAAACCTAAAAAGCAAATTAGTCTTCATGGGCAATAACAGCAAGGTAAAAGAAAAAAAGCTCCAGACCTATATCAAAGAAGAAAAAACTAAGATTTTTGCTGACTTCCGGGAAAAAGGCTCCAGCGTCATAAAAGAATTGATAGAGCTCGATGCTGACCTAAAGCTTGAATCGCTTCCAAATGCAGATTATATTCTAAGCTCCAGGGTGGGTGTGGAATTCAAGACAGTTGAGGATTTTGTGAGCAGCATAATTGATGGAAGGCTGCTTGAGCAGATAAAAAACCTGAAGAATAATTTTGAGAGGCCTTTATTGATGATTGAAGGTGTAGGGGATATTTATTCCGTAAGAAATGTGCATGCAAACGCTATAAGGGGCATGCTTGCGGCAATAACCGTAAGCTACGGAGTCCCGATTTTATATACGAAAAACTTCAAGGACAGCGCAATGCTCCTGCATATCATTGCAAAGAGGGAGCAGGAAGAGTCCGGAAGGGATTTTTCCATGCACTCTGAAAAAAGGGCATTGAGCATAAGAGACCAGCAGGAATACATCATCAGCTCGTTGCCAGGCGTCGGCAGCGTTCTTTCAAAGCCATTATTGAAATATTTCAAAAGCGTCAAGAACGTAATTAACGCAGAACAGAAAGAACTGGAGAATGTGGAAGGGATAGGGAAGAAGAAAGCCGAGAAGATAAAAGATATTGTTGACAGGGAGTATCAAAGTCTAGAATAACATGGTAAAAGTCGCTGCCGCGCAAATAAAGATAGAGAAGAACACAGAAGAAAACATATATAAAATATTAGAATACATAAAAAAAGCAGCATCAAAAAAAGCAGATATTGTATGCTTTCCCGAAACTTCATTAATTTATTCAAAAAACAGGAATACAATAAAAAGTTCTTCATTTAAAAAATATTTAGAAAAAATAAAAACCACTTGCAAAGAAAATAACATCCATTGCATATTTGGAACTAATATCTTAGAAAAAAACAAACTCCATAATTCTGCATTTTTTATTGACGACAATGGAAAAATAGCTTATAGATATGACAAGGTAAATTTGTTCATAAAAGAAAAAAACAAGAAAAAAATCATAGCTGGAAAAAATAATAGAGTTATAAAAACAAAATTCGGAAAAATTGGCATAATAATCTGCTGGGACATTGCTTACCCCGAATATGTAAAGGATCTTGCAAAAAAGGGTGCATGGATCATATTCTGCCCCTCATACATCAAAAATTATGGAAGGGAATTGGAAAGCTATCTTCAGATTCCTTATGCAAGGGCATTTGAAACCTCTTCTTATTTAGTATCGTGCGATTCTGCCAATAAAGAATGCGCTCAGTACAGTGTTATCTGCGGCCCGTCTAAAATCTATTCAAAAATAAAAGGCAGGGAAGGGATTATTTTTGCTGAATTAGACAAAAAGAAAATTAATGGAGTAAGGAAGCACTACAAACTAATTTAAAAATTTCAAAATAATAATTAAAAGTTCATACCTTTCAATCTTTTTACCCTTTCGCTGGTCTTTGGATGAGTCATAAACAAACTAGCAAAAGCCCCAGCTCTAAATGGATTAACGATAAAAAGATGCGAGGTAGCTTCTGATGTTGCAGTTGCCCTCAAAGGATTATGCTTAACAGAAGATTCTATTTTCTCCAAAGCTCTTGCCAATCCTGAAGAATCTTTCACTATAGACGCGCCGCCTGCATCTGCCATATATTCTCTGCTTCTGGATATGGCAAGCCGTATCAATGATGCCACTATTGGAGTCACAATAGCCAATAATAGCAAACTTAAAATATTATTGTTGCCCCCCCTATCCCTACCGCCAAATCCACCAAACATTGCGGTCCATTGAGCCATGGTAGCAATATAAGAGATTACCCCTGCAATTGTTCCGGCTATTGTTGAGATTAAAATATCCCTATTTTTTATGTGTGCAGCTTCATGCGCAATAACTCCTTTAAGCTCTTCATCATTCAAATTGCTTAATATACCTTCAGTGGCAGCTACAGCTGCGTGTTTCGGGGAACGGCCAGCTGCAAAGGCATTGAGTATAGCACTCGGTATTATGTAAACCTTAGGCATCGGAATTTTAGCTTTCTCAGAAACTTCCCGGGTTATCATGTAAAGCTTATTGCTCGTATCTGTAACTTCCTTTGCCTTATACATCATTAATACAATTTTGTCAGAGAACCAATAAGAGCCAAAGTTCATTACAACTGCAAAGATTCCCGCGATTACAAGCCCATTATATCCTCCTATAAGATTTCCTACCCAGAGCAATAAAGCTGTCAATAATCCCAATAATGCAACTGTTTTTAATTGATTCATCACTATAAAACCACCTGCAACATCAAAATATGCTTTTATTTAAAAATTTAGTGCTTAATAGCTTATTTCTTCCACTTAATAGAACATCCGATAGAAAACAAAAACTCATGCTTAGGCTTTTTCCCTGCAAGAACCAAGTTTATAGTCTCATCCATGTTGAATTCTGTTGCTTGCTGGCCAGGCTCCAGAGCATTGTCAAATCTTCCATGATATACAAGATTTTGCTCTGCATCAAATAAAAAAGGATCTGGAGTGCATGAAGCCCCATAAGATTTTGCGACTTGCTGCGTTTCATCATGCAGATAAATAAAATTAAAATTCTTCTCCTTAGCCGTCTTGACCATGCCTTCAAAGCTGTCTTCCGGATAATCTGCCGCATCATTTGCATTTATTCCAATAACAACTAATCCCCGCCCCTTGTATTTTGCCTGCAGAGCTTTTATCGCCTCTATTTTAGGCTTAACATAAGGGCAGTGGTTGCACATGAAAATTATAAGCAATGCCTTGGCATTTTTGAATTCGGGCAAAGAATGATTTCTGCCATCTGATCCTTTAAGGGAAAAGCTGGGAGCCTTGCCGCCAGTTTTCAGCATTGTAAGAGATTTTGTAAGGGCCATTAGAAAAGATAAATTTCATTGATTAATTAATCTTTTGTTTCAGAAATATTTTCCATGTAAGACACCAAGCCTTCTATCTGCCTCAACTCAGTGTTCTTATACAAAAAATTCCTGAAACCATTATCGACATTGACGCCAATATTCTGCAATCCATGGTTTAGCTTCCCGTAAAGCTCTTTGCCCTTTTTGTCCAAGTCTGTAAGGATTATGCATTTTTTATTTTTTGAAGAAATTGATTCTATTATGCTGAATATTGGTTTTCTGCTCAACTCGGCTATATTTTTAATGCCGAAGTGTTCTAACGCTGCCCTGTCTTTTTTTCCCTCTACTATCACTAAGATATTAGAAGTTTTAATTTTTTCAAGGTAAGTATGAATTCCATCGTATATTAATTCCATTATTGATCATTATTGCCTATCTTTAAAACTTTTATGGCAATAATTAAATACTGAAAAACCATCCCAAGAATAATGCTTAGCTTAAATGTAACCCTGTCCCATTATAAGAGAAGGGATATCCAGGAAGAGATGATAGGAGCAGCCAAAAACAAGGAAGTTGCTGTAAGGTATGAAGATAAGTTTGGCAACCGCCCCGATGTTTTAAGCAATCCGGGCGATATCCTTGAACTGGCAAAGCAGAAAGCTACATCATTTCATTGCTCAGAAGAATTGTGGACAAGCCCCCTGCAATTAGGCCCGAATCTGAAGAAGCATGACATGGACTCATTAAGGATTGGATGGGACCTTGTTTTGGATATAGACTGCAGCCTTTACGAGTATTCCAGAATTGCGGCCGACCTAGTGATAAAGGCATTAAAGTTCAATGATATTAAATCCATCTCCTGCAAATTTTCAGGCAACAAGGGATTCCACATAGCGGTGCCATTTGAAGCATTCCCGGAGAAGATAGGAAATGAAAAGACCAGCATGATGTTTCCAGATGCTGCCAGGAAGATTGCATTCTACATAAAAGAATTGATAAAAAAGCCTCTTGGCGAAAAAATAATGAGCTATGAAGGCAATAATTTCTCGAAAATTGTTGAAAAAACAAAAGAAAATCCGGAAAAAATAAAATATAAAGTTAAAGACGAATACGGTACTGAAAGCTATCATCTTAACGCAGAGCCTTTTCTCAACATAGACACAATATTGATTGCCTCCCGCCATTTATACCGAATGCCTTACTCGCTTCATGAAAAATCCGGATTAGCATCCATCCCAATAGACCCTGAAAAAGTGCTTGATTTCAAGAAAGATGGTGCGGGCCCAAAAGATTTAGCAATATCTAAATTCACGTTTCTTGACAGGAAAAGTGCAAAAAGCGGAGAGGCAAAAAAACTTGTGACACAGGCCTTTGATTTTTCTTTAAGCAGGGAAGATGAGATAAAGATAGGCAATAAAAGAATCTACGAGACTCCTTTGGCAATAAAAGAGGAAAATTTTCCCCCATGCATCAAGCTCATAAATAATGGATTGAGTGATGGAAGAAAAAGGGCTTTATTTATATTGATAAATTTTTTAACAAGCGTTGGATGGGATTATGATAGCATTGAATTATACTTAAAAGAATGGAACAAAAAAAACACCGAGCCATTGAGGGAAAATTATCTGGTGGGCCAGCTAAGGTATCATAAGGCCCAAAAGAAAAAAATTCTGCCGCCAAACTGCAGCAACATGATGTATTATGTGAATATTGGAGTATGCCGGCCTGACAATCTTTGCAGCAAGATAAAAAACCCAGTAAGCTATGCAACAAGAAAGGGTCTTTACAACAACAAGCAGGCAAAAGAAAAAGCCAATAAAGAGCAGCCTAAAGTTCAATAGCATAATAGAGGGCGAGGCGTGAGCGTAATGTTGAGAAAGCGAACGTCTCGCACCAGAATTTGCGAAGCAGAATGAATATTTTAGTGAGTAATTACACAAATAATTTAATTTTTCCTTAACTTTCATTTTCAGTAACCTTTATAAATACAGCATCTTATCCAATAAGGAACAAGCCTGAAAAGATATCCTTTTCAGTACAGTTGCAAAGACTGTTTTCTATCAAGGGTATCAATAAAAGGCTTTTTTTTCAACAAAAAACTCTTATTTGTATTTATCTAAGAGAGTTTTTCAATCAGAGGAGAAAATGCCACAAGTAAGATTTCCCAGAAGCGGAAGCCTGGAATTCTGGCCAAGAAAAAGGTCAAGAAGAGTTTTTGCTAGAGTGAAGACTTGGGTAGCATCAAAAGATGCAAAACTTCTTGGATTCTCCGGCTATAAAGTTGGCATGACCCACCTGATTGCAGACGACAACAGAAAGACGTCCACCACAAAAGGTATGGAGATTGCCCATGCTGCAACAATCATCGAGTGCCCCCCTCTGAAGGCGGTTTCTATACGATTCTACAAAAACACCCAATACGGTGCCAAAACTGTTTCTGAAATTTTAGCTGAAAATTTTGATAAAAATCTTACAAGAACGTTGGTTCTTCCAAAAAAGAAGGAAAGGAAAAATGTTCCTGAGAATTTTGACTACATAAGATTGCTAGTTTACACAATGCCAAGCCTTACCGGAATAGGCAAAAAAAAGCCTGAAGTATTTGAGATGGGCATTGGCGGAAATAAAGAAGAGCAGCTAAAATATGCCCAGGAAAAGCTTGGCAGAGAGATAAGTGTTTTGGAAGTTTTCAAGGAAGGCCAGCAGATAGATATTCATGGAGTCTCAAAAGGAAAAGGCGTCCAAGGTCCAATGAAAAGATTCGGCATCCATAGAAAACAGCACAAGAGCGAAAAAGGAGTAAGGAGAGTTGGAAGCCTTGGTGGATGGAAATCTCAAGGCCATATAATGTGGAGAGTGGCTAAAGCCGGAAAAATGGGCTACCACGTAAGGACGGAGCATAACAAGTGGATATTAAAGATAAGCAATAATCCTAATGACATGGTCAAAAATGGAGGATTCCATAATTATGGAGTAATAAAAAATCCATTCATGCTTATCAAAGGTTCAATTATTGGCCCAAAAAAAAGAATAGTAAGGATGAATGCAGCGCTGCAGCCAAATAAGCTAAGGCCTAGTGACGCGCCAGTGATAAAGCACATCCAGTTATAAGAGGAAAAATAAAATGAAATTGCCCGTTTACGACGTTTCAAATAAAAAGATTGGAGAAATGAATTTGCCTGCTCAGTTTAGCGAAGGCATCAGGCAGGATATCATAAGCCGCGCAGTCCTTGCCATCAGGAGCAATAAAAGGCACCCTCACGGCGCCAGCCCGGATGCAGGAACGAGATCATCTGCCAAAATTTCAAAGAGAAGAAGAAGATATAGGGGTTCGTATGGCCTTGGAATATCAAGAAGCCCGAGAAAAATCCTATCACGAAGAGGGACAAGAATGTTTTGGGTTGGAGCATTTGCCCCTAACACAGTAGGCGGAAGAAGGGCGCATCCTTTGAAGGCTGAAAAGAATTGGCACATAAAGATTAACACAAAGGAAAGAAGGAAAGCAATAAGATCTGCAATTTCAGCAACAATAGTAAGCGACCTTGTAAAGAAAAGGGGCCATATCGTTCCAAATAATTATCCTTTTGTACTGGATGCAAAATTTGAAGAATTGAGCAAGACAAAAGATGTTATCGATATCTTAAAAATAATGGGATTAGGTAAAGAATTGGAAAGGGTAGAGAATAAAAGCATAAGAAGCGGAAAGGGGAAGCTTAGGGGGAGAAAGTACAAGTCAAAGAAAGGCCCCCTTATCGTTGTAGTCTCAAAGGATGCAAAGATAATCAACGCCGCAGCTAACGTGCCAGGTATTGATGTTATTGATGTCAAAAATTTGAATGCAGAGCTGCTTGCCCCGGGAGAAGTTCCGGGAAGGCTCACAATTTGGACTTCCGGAGCAATAGGGATGCTGGAAAAAGAAAAATTATTCAACTGAAAATGGACCCATACAAGATAATAAAATACCCTTTATCGACGGAAAAATCGATAAGGCTGATGGAAAGCCAAAACAAAATAGTGTTCATAGTAGATATAGATGCAAACAAGGATGCAATCAAGAAGGCTACTGAGGAGATGTTCAAGGTAAAAGTTGAGAATGTAAAGACTTACGTTCGCAAGGGAGAGAAAAAAGCTTATGTCAAATTTTCAAAAGAAAACCCGGCCATAGATATAGCGACTCGGATGGGGCTGATGTAATCGGGAGGAGCATGCGTATTTTTGCTAAAATATTATGGGTAAAAATCTAATTCAGCAGGCAAGGGGAAAAGGCGGGCCTAGATACCGGGCTCCAAGCTTCAGATATGCTGGTGCAACAAAATATGCTAGCCAACATGAAACAGTATTGAATGGAAAAATAATTGATTTCATACACAGCCAGGGGCACAGCGCGCCTCTCGCAAAAATACAGTATGAAAATGGAATGAGTGCACTGCTCCAAGCTCCTGAAGGTGTAAAAATAGGCGACAAAGTTGAGATGGGCGACAAAGTTGAGGTAAAAAACGGCAACATCATGCCATTAAAGAATATACCTGAAGGAATTGCTATTTTTAATATTGAATCCTCTCCAGGGGACGGCGGCAAATTTGTACGAACTTCAGGAGGATTTGCAAAAATAGTTACAAAGATGAAAGAAACTGTTGTTGTGGAGATGCCATCTTCAAAAAGAAAGGATTTCCTGCCTAACTGCAGGGCCACAATAGGGATTATTGCTGGCAGCGGAAGAACCGAAAAACCATTCCTTAAAGCTGGAACAAGATTCTTTGCCATGAAAGCAAAGAACAAGCTTTGGCCTCAGGTTTCTGGAACATCAATGAATGCTGTTGATCATCCATTCGGGGCTTCAAGGGTTTCGAAAGGAGGCCCAACACAATCTTCAAGAAATGCTCCTCCAGGAAGGAAAGTTGGAAAGATTGCCCCTAAAAGGACAGGAATGAAAAGGTAAACAATATGGCGAAAAAAGAATTTACTTATAGGGGAAAAACCCTCGAGGAATTGAAAGGCCTGAGCTTGAACGAGCTAGCCGCTTTATTGCCTTCCCGTCAAAGAAGGAGCCTTAAGAGGGGCCTTCCAGAACAGCATAAGATACTGCTCAAAAGAATGAAATCAAAATCTGGAGATATCAAAACCCATTGCAGAGATATGATGGTGCTGCCAGAGATGGTGGGGAAGATAATAAGAGTATACAACGGCAAGGAGTTCATGCCAGTATCAATTGTTGAAGAGATGATAGGCCACTGCTTGGGAGAATTCGCGCTTACAAGAAGAAAAGTTGCGCACTCTGCTCCAGGAATCGGAGCTACAAGATCAAGCGCAGCATTATCGGTAAAATAAAATGTCAGACACTTACTCATTTAAGGGCTACAATAAGGATAATATGGCTAGGGTTATTGGAAAATCCCTCCCCATCTCATTCAAACAAAGTGTTGAGATATGCAACTTCATCAGAAACAGAAATTTAAGCTATGCAAAGGGTGTATTAAGCAGAGTCATCGAGCAAAAACAGGCAATTCCATTTAAAATATTCAGGCATAACATAGGCCACAAAACAAAGATAGGTGTCGGAAGATACCCTGGAAAGGCCTCGCAGGAGATTTTGGACCTGATAAGCAGCGTGGAAGCCAATGCGCAATTCAAGGGGCTTAATACCTCTAATTTGGTTATAACCCGCATAATCGCAAATAAAGCATCCAAAGTCATGCGCTTTGGAAGAAAAAGAAGCAGAAGGGCAAAAAGGACTAACATAGAGATAGTTGTCCAGGAAAAAGCTCCGAAGCAGAAGGATCAAGCTCAAAAGGGTGAAAAGAAAGCAAAATGATTGAAAGAAAATTTGTCGCACAAAAGATAAAGGAACTGCAAATAGAGGAATTTATTGGAAGCACTTTAAAGAACGTAGGCCATAGTCATACAAAAATGGTCAAGACTCCTCTGGGAGAAAAAATCGTTATCCACGCCGCAAGGCCAGGCCTTGTAGTCGGAAGGAAAGGCCAGAATATAAAGGAATTAACAAAGACCTTAAAGGGAAAATTCGGCTTGGAAAATCCCCAAATCGAAATAAGCGAGGTCCAAAATCCTTATCTTGATGCCAAGATAGTAGCTGAAAAAATGACCGATGCATTGGAAAAATTTGGCTCTCAAAAATTCAAAGCTGTTGGCCACAAGACCATGGAAAGTGTAATGCAGGCAGGAGCTTTAGGGATTGAGATAATAATAAGCGGCAAAGTTCCGAGCAGCAGGGCAAAATCATGGAGATTTTATGCAGGATATTTGAAAAAATGCGGAGAGATATCAATCATAGGCGTTGATAAGGCAGACGCTCAGGCAAAATTAAAATCTGGAGTGATAGGGGTAAAGGTCAGTATAATGCCGCCAGGAACAAGGTTGCCTGACAAAGTTGAGATTATAATCCCCAAAGAAGTGAAAGTAGAAGAAATTAAAGAAAACGCTGAAGACGCAGAAAAAGAAAAGGCGCCTGCTAAAGAAAGCAAGCCAAGAAAATCCAAATCAAAAAAACAAGAAACAGTAACAGCTGAAAATGAAAAGTAAAGAGATAAGGGGCATGGATAAGAATGCTTGCCAGGAGAAGCTTTTGGAGTTGAAAAAAGAGCTTGTAAAGATGAATGCTCAGGTAGCCATAGGAAGCGCCATTAAAAATCCTGGGCAAATAAGGATAATAAAAAAAACGATCGCGAAAATATACACAATCCAAACCGAGCAGGAAAACGCAGCATCCAAAGAAGCTCAAGAAAAAAAATCTGCTGATAAAATTGCAAAAGAGCCTAAAACTTCAACAAAGAAGGGAGTTGATTGAAAGCCATGGGGGATGTATGCCCAAAATGCGGTTTGATGAGTGAGCTTTGCGTTTGTGAAATTATAGCGCAAGAAAGCCAGGTCATAAATGTTTACCTAGAGAGGAAGAAATTCAAAAAATATAGCACGATAATAGATGGTGTTGATGAAAAAAGCATCGACATAAAGGAGCTTGCCAGAAAATTAAAGGCCCAGCTTGCATGCGGCGGCACAGTAAAGGATGGTAAGATAGAGCTGCAGGGCGATCACAAAAACAAGATTAAGGGCATTTTGATAAAAACAGGATTTCCTCCAGACCTTATAGAGGTAAGGTAGTATGTAGCAAAACATATTGTCAATCAAGCTGATTGGCAAAAATGTTAAGGTAAAAAGCAAGAATATTGAAGGCGGCATGATTTTAATGATGCCCGGAAAAAGGGTAAGGATTGAAAAATGAAAGAAACATCAAAATTAGGCAATGGCGGCGAGGAAAGTAATTTGAGCAGCTTTAGCCTTAGGGGCAGGGTTTTTGTTGGAACCGTCATATCCTCAAAAATGCAGAAAACAGTGACGGTTGAGTGGGAAAGGAAGCACTATCTAAAGAAGTACGAAAGATATGAAAAAAGGAGAAGCAGAGTAAAAGCCCACAATCCAGATTCAATGAATGCTCAGGAAGGAGACATTGTGAAGATTATGGAATGCAGGCCGCTTAGCAAGACAAAAAATTTTGTTGTTATTCAGGTTTTAGGGAAGGAAAAAGGATTCCAGGAAAAGGTGGAGGCACGGCAAGAGTCAAAAGCCAAGAAAGAGAAAGAAGAAGCTGAAACCGAAAAAGAATCAGAAAAGGGGGCTGCCGTTTAAAATGCAAGCAATAAAATCTAAGGTAACGAAAGCCCTCCCTGTGGGTTGCGAAGTGGAAACATGCGACAATTCAGGGGCAAAAGTCATAAAAATTTTTACTGTTGTAGGAAGTAAAACTGTAAAGGGAAGAATTTCCGCTGCCGGGGTTGGAGACCTTGTCATGGCCGCTGTAAAAAAGGGAAGGCCTGATATGAGGAAGCAGGTAGTTTTTGCGGTCATAGTAAGGCAGAAAAAAGAATACAAAAGGCCAAATGGAATGAGAATAAAATTCGAAGATAACAGCGCCGTCGTGCTGAAAGATGATAAAGGCAATCCTAAAGGGACAATCTTCAAAGGGCCGATTGCAAAAGAAGTATGTGAAAGATGGCCGGCAATTGCAAAGGTGGCCAGCATAGTTGTTTGATTGGGTGCATTATGAAAACAAAATTTTCAAGTTCATGGATTAAAAGCAAGCAGCCAAGGAAGCAGAGAAAGTATAGGTATAATGCTCCATTGCACATAAAACAAAAATTTGTGAGCGCTCATCTATCGAAGGACTTGCGCAAGAAATATGGAAAGAGAAGCGCAAACCTGAGGAAAGGCGACAATGTCAGGATTATGAGTGGCCAATTCAAAAATAAATCCGGAAAGGTAGAGGAAGTGGACCTTAAAAAAACGAATATATTTGTGAGCGGAATGGAGATAGTGAAAAAAGATGGGACGAAAGTGCGATTCCCGATACATCCCTCCAACCTTATGATCACTGAATTGAACATGGACGACAAAAGAAGAACAGAAAGATTTGAGAGGAAATAAAAATGTCAAAGCATCTTAAAAGGTTTTTTGCACCTAAAACATGGAAAATCAAGAGAAAAGGCATTATCTTTATTGCAAAGCCAAAGCCTGGAACGCATAAGATAGAGCACTCTGTTCCCCTGAGCGTCATTTTAAGGGATATATTGAATTACGCCCAGACAAAAAGGGAAGCTAGGTATATATTGGGCAAAAAAGGAGTCTTGGTCGATGGCGCCGTAAGATTAGATCATAGTTTTCCAGTCGGGTTATTTGATGTCCTTACTTTAAGCGAGCTAGATGAAAGTTTCAGGATTGTGCTTGACAAAAAAGGAAAGATTGTGCTGATAAAGATTGAGAAAAATGACAGCAAGATTAAGCCTTACCAAATAAAAGGCAAGACAAGAATTAAAGGAAAAACGCAATTAAATCTTTCGAGTGGAAAAAATATGGTTATTGGCGAAGATAAATTCAAAGTAGGAGA
The DNA here is from genome assembly GCA_964436645.1 of uncultured Methanosarcinales archaeon. Lineage (GTDB taxonomy): Archaea > Nanobdellota > Nanobdellia > Woesearchaeales > GW2011-AR4 > JACPJP01. The sequence continues at coordinate 27,108 of CAYTDO010000042.1, forward strand.
TACTATCTTCATCGGAACTGAAAAAAAAGCTGGAATTACAGAGATTATACCTCTGCAAAAGAATGTGCTGGTATACCTTACAGGAGGAAAGCACATAGGCCAAACCGGAAAAGTTCAGGAAATCAGGGGTGAAAAGATATTTTGCAAAACTGAAAGTGGAGAAGAAGTTGAAACTCTGAAAAGATATGCGTTTCCAATAGGCAATGATAAGCCTATCATTAAGCTATCCATATAAAATGATTACAAACCTAATGAAAGATATAAGCATTGAAAAAGTGACCCTAAATATTGGCGCTGGTAAAGATACCTCTAAACTAGAGAAGGGGATGAAGCTCATACAAAGTATAACGGGAAGAATGCCTGTCAAAACCTTCGCCAAAAAAAGAGTTCAGGAATGGGGCCTTAGGATAGGCTTGCCTATAGGGTGCAAATTGACCCTGAGGAATAAAGAAGCTGATGCCATTTTGAAAAGACTTTTTGAAGCAAGAGAGAATACTTTACAGATTACTAATCTGGACAATGAAGGGAACATATCATTCGGAATAAAAGAGTACATAGACATACCAGGAGTAAGGTATAATCCCGATATCGGAATCTTGGGCCTGCAAGTATGCATAACCCTCAAAAGAAAAGGATTCAGGATAAAGCGCAGGTCTATTAAAAAAAAACAGATTCCAAAAAGGCATAGAATAGGCAGAGAAGATGCAATGGAATTTATGAAAAAGAATTTTGAGTTGAAAATAGGAGAATAAAATGACCCAAAGCAATTACAAAAAAGCATTCAAGCAGCTAAAGGCAAAGCCTATCAAGCTGAAGAAGTTTATTAAGCATAATTCGCCTAAACAAAGAAGCTGCGGATTTACAAGCAAAAGATGCGTAAGATGCGGCAGGATAAAAGGGCATATAAGCAGTTACGGCCTGGAGATGTGCAGGCAATGTTTTAGGGAAATAGCAATTAGGTTGGGGTTCAAAAAATTCAGTTAAGTTGAGGGACTAAAATGGCATTGAATGATACTTTGGCAAATGCGCTGTCATCTATTTTGATAGATGAAAAGGCAGGAAAAAAAGAGATTGAGATAAGGCCCTCATCAAAGATTATAAAAAAAGTCCTTGAAGTGATGAAGGAGAATAGATATGTTGGATCCTTTGAAGAAGTCAAGGAAGGGAGCGGCAACACTCTAAAATTAAATCTTTTGGGAAACATAAACAAGTGCGGGGTAATAAAGCCAAGATTCAGTGTGAAAAAGGTTGATTTCGAAAAATTTGAGGAACGGTATCTTTTGGCAAAGGATATGGGGATATTGATTTTGACAACGCCGCTTGGCATAATAACGCATAAAGAAGCAAAAAAGAAAAATGTCGGCGGAAGGCTGCTAGCTTATTGTTACTAAAATGCAAGATAAAAAAGCAAAGGAAGATGGAATAACTATAGAGTTAAAGATTCCGGATAAAGTCAGTGCTAGGGTAGAGAATGGAATGGTTTTTGTCAACGGGCCCAAAGGAGGAGTAAAGAAAAATCTTTTGGATAAGAAAGTTACAATAGAGTCTAAAGATGGTTCAATAACATTGAAAACGCCTAGAATGGGCAAGATCAACAAGAAGTGCATCAAATCTTACGCTGCCCATATAAGGAACATGATCAAGGGCAGCCTGGATGGATATAAATACACTTTAAAGATATGCTCCGGGCACTTCCCGATGAGCGTTTCAGTAAGCAATAATCAATTGACTGTAAAGAATTTTCTGGGAGAAAAAGTTCCAAGGATATTGAAGCTCAAGGAGGGCGCAACCGTCAAGATTGAAGGAGATATAGTGGTAGTTGAAAGCCCGAACAAGGAGATTGCAGGCCAGGTCAGCGCAGACATAGAGACTTTGACAAAAAGAAACGGATATGATCTAAGAGTTTTCCAGGATGGGATATGGATAACATCAAAAGGCGGAAAAGATTTTGCATAAAAAATGGACGAAATAAAAAGGCTTTTGGAAGCGAGAAAAATAGTCAAAGGGCATAAGCCCGTCTTCATAAGGAGGGATGTCCATAAGAAAAAAAAGCTTAAAAGGAATTGGAGAAAACCGACAGGATTGGACTCAAAAATAAGGAGAAGGCTGAAGGGCAGGCAAAAAAGAATATCCCAAGGCTACAGAAGCCCGAGAAAAGTTAGGGGATTGCACAAGAGCGGCCTTAATCAGGCAAGGGTTTGCTCATTTACTGATTTAGGGAAGCTTAATCCAAAGGACGATTGCATTATCCTTTCATCAACTTTAGGGGCTAAAAAGAAAAGTGAGATACTATCAAAGGCAAATAGTTTAGGATTTCATGTTGTCAATTCAAATGTTGAGTCTTACATAAAAAAAATCCAGGAGAAAATCGCATCAAACAAGAAGAAAAAAGAAAACGCGCCAAAAGTCAAAGCTGAAGCTGTTAAAGCCCATGAAAAAGTGGAAGATGACAACAAGAAAGAAGCTGAAAAGAAAGAAAGAGACAAAGTTTTGACAAAGAAGGAGAATTAAAATGCACAATTTAAGCATACAGAAAAGGCTCGCTAGCCAGATTCTAAAGACTTCAAAAAAACACATTCAATTAGATGTTGCTAGGCTTGAAGAGATAAAGGAAGCGATAACTAAAGCAGACATAAAATCACTGATTAAGGATGGCGCCATTAATGCAAGAAACAAAAGAGGGATTTCAAGTTTCAGGGCAAGAAAAAGAAAGAAGCAGAAAAACAAGGGAAGGAGGCGAGGGCCTGGAACAATAAAGGGCGCAAAAGGCGCAAGATTAAGCCAGAAAGAGTCATGGATTGGCAAGATAAGGGCCCAGAGAAATTTCTTGCAGCACCTGAAGGAAAAAGGAGTATTAGATTCATCATCATTTAGAGACTTGTATATGAAAAGCAAGGGCGGATTTTTCAGAAGCACTAGGCACATAAAGATTTATATGCAGGAGCATGGGATTTCAAATGAAAAAGCAAACTAACTACACAGTTCCATTTAGAAGGAAAAGGGACGGATCAACTAATTATAGGAAAAGGCTGAAGGTTTTAGTTTCAAATAAGCCAAGGCTAGTCGCAAGAAGATCTCTAAAAAGCATACAGGCTTCTATCGTGGAGTACAGCAGCAAAGGAGACTTGGTTAGGGTTGCTGCTCATTCGGCTCAACTAAAGAAGTTTGGATGGCAATATGGCACAGGAAACTTGCCTGCCGCATACCTGGTGGGGTTTGCGCTGGGGAAAAAAGCAAAAAAAGCGAAGCTTGAAAATGTCATTTTTGATATAGGATTAAACAAATCAATTAAAGGCGCGAGGGTTTATGCGCTCCTTGCCGGGGCTTTGGATGCTGGCCTGAACATACCTCATAACAAGGAAATTTTGCCGGGAAAAGATAGAGTCAATGGCAAGCACATAGCTGATTATGCGGCCAAGCTAAAAGGAACCGGAGATGCATATAAAAAACAGTTTAGCTTTTACCTTAAGGAGAACAAGGATCCTGCTAATATAGTTAAAAATTTTGAAGACACGAAGAAGAATATTGAAGGCAAGGTTTGATAAAATGGACGAAGAAAAAATTGTAGGAGAGGAAGCTCAGAAAGAAGGGATTATTGTCGTAGATGTTGAAGAAGGGGTAAAAGTTTCTAAGGGCTCATTTAACAAGGACGCCTGGAAGCCGCGAACTTCAGTTGGAAAGAAAGTTAAGAGCGGAGAAATCACAAGCATAGAGAGTATCCTTGGCCAAAGATTAAGAATAATGGAGCAAGAAATTGTCAATGTTCTTATGCCTAATTTAACTACCGACTTGTTATTTGTCGGCCAATCTAAGGGAAAATTTGGCGGCGGTCAAAGAAGAGTTTTTAGGCAGACCCAGAAAAAAACACAAGAAGGAAACAAGCCTAAGTTTGGAACATTCGCTCTTGTGGGAAATCAGGATGGGTATGTTGGTATGGGATATGGAAAGAGCAAGGAAACTGTGCCTGCAAGGGAAAAGGCAATAAGAAATGCAAAGCAGAACATCATCAAGATAATAAGGGGGTGTGGGAGCTGGAGATGCGGATGCAAGACCCCCCATAGTGTTCCATTTGTTGTTGAAGGCAAATGCGGCTCAGTTATAATGAGGCTTATACCTGCTCCGCAAGGAACTGGTTTGTCAATTGAAAAGGAGTGCGGCAAAATCCTTAAAGTAGCCGGAATAAAAGATGTATGGTCGCAAACATTTGGGAAATCTGGCACAAAAGCAAATCTGATTAGCGCATGTTTTGAGGCTCTCAAGAAACTTTCTGAAATAAAATTCCGAGAGGAAGACAAAGAAAACTTAGGCATCGTAGAAGGTCCTATGAGCATGCAATAAACTAAAATGAAAAAAACAAATGCAAGTCAGGATGCTGGTATTCAAGAAGAAAGCCAAAAATTAGCCCTTATAAGAATTAGGGGCCCTACTGGAGTAAGGGTAGACATAGCTGATACTTTGCGTGATTTACGGCTGACAAGGAGAAATTATTGCGTCATTGTTCCAAAGAATATCCCTTATATAGGGATGGTATTGAAAGTAAAGGATTATATCACCTGGGGAGACTTAGAGGAAGATACTTACAAAATGCTGGTTGAAAAAAGGATGGAAGAGTACAAGGGTTTGGCCTCAGATAGGAAGAACAAGATAAGCTACAATGCTAAATTTGTAGAGATTGATGGAAAGAAAATGAAGAAAGTCTTCAGGCTTAACAGCCCCAGGAAAGGCTATGGCAGGAAAGGCATAAAAACCCCTTTCATAAAAGGAGGGGCTCTTGGTTACAGGGGACACAAAATAAATGACCTCATACAGCGGATGATTTAAATGACAGTCAACAAAAGGAAGAAATTTTCAAGGGGAAGGGGCAGCATGACCTATGGTAAAGGCTCCAAGAAAAAAAGAAGAGGAAGCGGTAACAGGGGCGGAAAGGGCATGGCTGGAAGCGGAAAGAGGTCAGACAGCAAGAAGCCTACAATCTCAAAAATAGAGAACTATTTTGGAAAACATGGATTCATAAGCAAAAATGTAGAAGATATAAAGGGAGTCAATATTGGATATATTGATGAAAACATTTCTAAATTGACTGAACAGAATCTCGCATTGAAAGAAAGCGGATTTTTTTTGATAGACTTGGAAAAGCTCGGTTTTGACAAGCTGCTAAGCAAAGGCAAAGTTTCCAACAAGTACAAGATAACAGCCTCTTACGCTTCTGCAAAGGCAATTGAAAAAGTAAAGGTCAATGGCGGCGAAGTTATTTTAGAGGCTCAATAGTTCTTTATTCAGCAATTAAGATTAATAAAGAGATTATCACCAGTTTAGAAATCACATAAAAATATTTATAAACAAAGAGTATCCACTTTATAAAATGTCAATCTGGAAAACTATAATAAACAACCTTCCGGAAATTGAAGGGCCTACTCAAAAACTTGTGCCTTTCAAGGAAAAGCTAAAGTGGACATTGATAATTCTTGTTATATTCTTCGTCCTAGGGGTAATGCCTTTATTTGGCCTTGGCCAAAACCAACTGGAGAGATTTGAATTTTTCTCAGTAATTCTCGGAGCAGAGTTTGGAAGCATTATAAGCTTGGGCATCGGCCCGATTGTTACAGCTTCAATTGTCCTGCAGCTTCTTAACGGCTCTGGAATCATGAAGCTGGACTTGACAAATCCGGAAGGCAAAAAAACATTTCAAGGATTGCAAAAGCTTCTCGCAATATTCTTCATAATATTCGAATCTGCAATTTTTGTGCTGATGGGCGGCTTGTCGCCGGATGCAGCCCTTATTGGCACCCAAATCTATGGCCAGCTTCAGATGCTATTGATTTTTCAGTTATTCCTTGGTGCAATGATGGTCTTGTTTATGGATGAAATTATCAGCAAATGGGGTTTTGGCTCAGGAATAGGCCTGTTCATAGCAGCTGGAGTGAGCAAAAGCATTTTTGTGCAGGCATTCAACTGGCTGCCGGGGCCGACAGGTGAAGCCGGAATAACATACAGCATCGGAGCGATTCCTGCTTTATTCCAAAGCCTTGCTGCCGGAGATCCAACTACTGCTTCTTTAAAGCTTGCTGCATTAGTATCCACTGTTCTTGTATTCCTGCTTGTTGTCTATATACAGGCAATGAAAGTGGAAATCCCGTTAAGCTTTGGAAGGATAAGGGGACATGGTGTAAGATGGCCTTTAAGCTTTATTTACACATCAAACATCCCTGTCATACTTGTTGCTGCACTGCTTGCCAATATACAGCTTTGGGGAAGACTGCTTCAGAACTGGGGGCATGCATGGTTAGGCACTTTTTCAGCCAATGGG
>CAYTDO010000043.1:0-3389 GCA_964436645.1 uncultured Methanosarcinales archaeon
TATTGGCGTAAGCAATGTCTTGGAGCTTTTCAAGGACATACCTCAAAAGCTCGTTCTAAGGAAAAATCTGAACATTCCAGAGGCTTTATCTGAGATTGAAGTAAAATGGCTTCTTGAAAGCATGGCAGGAAAAAATAAATCCGGCATGGTTTCTTTTTTAGGGGCAGGAGCTTACCGCCACTTTAGCCCTACAATTGTAAATCATCTGCTTTTAAGAGGAGAATTTTTCACATCTTACACCCCTTACCAGCCCGAGATAAGCCAGGGGATGCTGCAGGCAATATTTGAGTACCAAAGCATGATCTGCAGATTGACTGGGATGGATGTTGCAAATGCCTCAATGTATGACAATTCAAGCGCGCTGGCAGAAGCAGCAATAATGGCTACAAGAATAAAGCGCAAGAAGAAAATTATGATTTCAAAAGCAGTCCATCCAGAGCATAGAGAGGTTGTAAAAACATACATGGATGCTAATTCCCTCGAGCTTGTCGAGGCTGATTTTGAAAATGGAGCTACAGAAATTGCAAACGAGAAAGATTTTGCAGCAATTATAGTGCAGAATCCTAATTTCCTTGGGTGCATAGAAGACCTTGAAAAAATAGAGAAATTCGCGCATTCAAATGATGCCTTGCTTATTGTGAGCGTCAATGAGCCAACCTCTCTAGGGATATTGAAAAGCCCGGGAAGCTATAACGCGGACATAGTTGTTGGAGAGGGGCATTCTTTCGGGAATGCAGTTAGCTTTGGAGGGCCTTATGTCGGCTTCATGGCCACAAAGAACGAGTTCGTAAGGCAGATACCTGGAAGATTAACTGGGCAAACTACCGATAAAGAAGGCAAGAGGGGTTTTGTATTAACATTGCAGGCAAGAGAGCAGCACATCAGGAGAGAGAAAGCAACATCAAATATATGCACTAACCAGGCTTTGAATGCTCTCGCTGTTACTATCACTTTGGCAACCCTGGGAAAAGAGCTGAAAAGCCTGTCAATGCAGAACCTGCAGAAGGCAAATTATGCTGCATCTCAATTAGAAAAGTCCGGAGTCAAAAAGGCATTTTCCCCTTACTTTTACAATGAATTTGTTGTTAAAGTAAAAGATATTATTTCATCAAATGAAAAATTGGCTGAGAATAACATTGCGCCTTTGATTGATTTAGGGAAATATTATCCTGAGCTGAAAAACCATGCTTTGATTTGTGTTACTGAATTAAATACCAGGGAAGAGATTGATAGTTTAGCCGGGGTTTTGAGGCAATAAAAAAATTGATTAATAATGATCGTCAAAAGAAAGAAGTGCCATCAAAAAAACATCACAAACTACCAATGCAAAAAAACTTATAACAAAAATAAAACTCAATAACAAAAAATATCAAAAAACAATTCAAAAATAAAAAACTCATTATAAAACAATAAACTCAAATAAAAAAACCTAAAAATGAAACTAATATTCGAGAAAAGCGTCAAGGGAAGGAAAGCAATTCAATTGCCTAAGCTGGATGTTCCTGAGCAGCATTCCTTATTGCCGAATGAATTCTTGAGGCAGGAATTGGACCTTCCGGAAGTGAGCGAATTTGATGTGGTAAGGCATTATACTGCGCTGTCAAGGAGAAATTTTGGAGTGGACAACGGCTTCTATCCTTTGGGAAGCTGCACAATGAAGTACAATCCCAAGATAAATGAGGATACTGCAAGAATTCCGGGGTTTTCTCAACTACATCCTTTAATTGGAGATGAACATTCTCAGGGGGCTTTGCAATTGATGTATGAATTGGAGCAGTATCTTAAGGAGATAGCTGGCATGGATGCGTTTACCCTGCAGCCTGCTGCGGGCTCGCATGGAGAGCTTACCGGAATAATGATCGTAAAGAAATATTTTGAGAGCTTGGGTGAGAAAAGGAATAAGATATTGATTCCCGATTCTGCGCATGGCACGAATCCTGCTTCTGCTGCATTGTGCGGCTTTGAGTGCATTGAGACAAAGAGCAATGATGAAGGGGAAGTAGATTTAGAGGATTTAAGGGCAAAGCTTAATGGTGATGTGGCAGCCATAATGATAACAAATCCCAATACTCTTGGATTATTTGAAACAAAGATTCAGGAGATAACTGCATTGATGCATGAAAATGGAAGCCTTGTTTACATGGACGGTGCAAATTTGAATGCAATTGTCGGGATAGCAAGGCCGGGAGATTTTGGCATTGACATCCTGCACAGCAATCTGCACAAGACATTTTCAACCCCTCATGGCGGAGGAGGCCCAGGGGCAGGCCCTGTCGGAGTCAAGAAAAATCTTGAGAAGTTTTTACCGAGGCCAAGAGTAATGCTCAAGGATGGAAAATATTACCTTGAAAGAAACCTGCCGGACTCTATAGGCAGGGTAAGGGCGTTCTATGGAAATTTCGGAATTCTGGTAAGGGCTTACACTTATATAAGATCCAATGGGCATGAAGGGATAAGGGCTATTGGAGAAAATGCAGTCTTGAATGCTAATTATTTGTTGGCAACTCTAAAGAAACATTATAATGTCGCCCGCGATAGAATATGCATGCATGAATTTGTCTTGACTGACAAGGATTTAAAGAACGGAGTTACTACACTCGATATAGCAAAGAGGCTTCTTGATTATGGGTTTTATGCCCCTACTATTTATTTTCCGATGATTGTGCATGGAGCTATCATGATAGAGCCTACAGAAACTGAGAGCAAGGAAACTTTGGATATGTTTGCAGAGGCAATGATAAGGATAAAAGAGGAAGCCGATAATGAGCCTGAAACGGTAAAAGCTGCTCCATTTACAACTCCAGTTTCAAGATTAGATGGAGTTTTGGCTGCAAGGAAACCGGTTCTTAAGTTTGATAAGGAAGTTGTATTTCAATAAAAGGTTTAAGCAGTTATATGCAAAATAAGATTTTTAATATGATTCAATAAAAATTTACGCATTATATTTTTCCAATTATTAAAAATTAAAACACTACTTTATGAAAATAGGAATAATTTCTGACACGCATGACCATGTTGAGAGGATTAAGAAGGCTATTGAAATTCTAAATAAGGAAAAAGTTGGTAGGGCATATCATTTAGGGGATATTTGCAGCCCTTTTTCGCTTCCAGTGTTTAAGGAGCTTAAATGCAATGTAAAAGCGGTTTTTGGCAATAATGATGCTGATATTTTTAAGCTGGTAAAAAGAGCGCCTGAGAATTTTTCCTTCCATGACAGGTTTTTTGTTGATGAGGTTGATGGGAAAAATATCTGCTTGTTCCATGGCGATCCAGAGGAGTTAGCTACGAGGCTGTTTGAAAGCGGTAAATATGATTTATTGCTTAGAGGGCATAATCATATCGCAGAGGTAAAAAGGAATGGAAAAACATTGATGATTAATCCTGGGAAT
>CAYTDO010000044.1:0-4736 GCA_964436645.1 uncultured Methanosarcinales archaeon
CGGTAGGTTTTTTATTTTTTTATAAAGTTTGTTGTTTTTATTGAAATTTTATATTGCGAGTCATTTGATGTTATTGTGCCTGAAACACCTCATAGAATGGTCATTGACCATTCCAACAGCCTGCATAAAAGCATAGCATATAGTAGAACCGACAAACTTAACCCCTCTTTTCTTTAAGTCTTTGCTCATTTCATCAGACTCATGCGTAGTAGCCGGATAATCTGAAAGTTTTTCAAATTCATTTTTTATCGGACTGTAGTTGACAAATCTCCATATATATTTATTGAAGGATCCAAATTCCTTTTGTATTTCCAAGAATTTTTCTGCATTGGTAATTGCAGCTTCAATCTTCAATCTATTCCTTACTATGCCCGCATTTACCAACAGCTCTTTTTTCTTCTTTGAATCGTACTTAGAAACCTTTGTTGGATCAAAATTATCAAATGCTTTTCTGTAGCCTTTCCTTCTTTTTAGAATTGTGCTCCAGCTAAGTCCTGCCTGAGCACCCTCAAGAATAAGCATTTCAAACAATTTCCTGTCATCATGCACCGGAACTCCCCATTCTTTGTCATGGTATTCTATCATCAGCGAGTCATTGCCGGACCACTGGCATCTTATTTTTTCAGCCATTCCACTTCTTCCTCACTTAAATCCAATTCCTTGCTTAATTCTTCCCTAAACTTTTTATTTTTCTTAAATGCAACCTGGATGTAAGGCAATGTGTTCTTCAAAGCTTCTTTCTTAGAAGTATGTATCCTTTCAGCAATCTTTTCCGCAATAGCCTTCTTTTTCATTGATTTCTGCTTCGCCCACCATAATTTTAATAATTTGCCGGTAGGCTTGTAATCTACATGATGGTTATACCTTTCTTTCTTGGAAACAGCAATCCCGGCAGTTATCAAAGCATTGATATAAATCAAGAATCTATAATGCTGCCACCTTCTAATGCGCCTGTTAAAAACATCTGCTTTGCTTAACTTATCATATGCCTTAGCCAAATCTTCTGGTTTAGTATATTCTCTTGGTAGATTTTCATCAATCCAAAGCAACTGCTCATCCAAGTCCTCATTTACGTTATCAAAAGCAGCGATAGCGACTTTAGGATCAGTGCTCTTAAAAACCTTCAATAACCCATTAATTATAGTATCGGTCTTATTTCTTTCAGATAGGTTTTCCAAATTTTCTTTTGTAAGCTCGCCTGCTTCAATGGTCAAAGTCTGCAAATCATTTATTGCTGCCCTGGCATCATTTCCAGCTCTCCTGGCCAAACCCCTGATTACCTCTTCATCATATTTTATATTCTCCTTATCACAGATCATCTTAAGTATGTTTGACAAGGAATCATGGTCCAAGGGCTCAAATTCAATCATCTCGCAATTCTTCCTCAAATTATTGAATTTATAATCCCAAACATTAGTTGCTGTAAGGACCAAAGGGAAGGAAGTTTTCTCAATGATTCCTATTATCGCCTGCAATCCACCCCTATCTCCCATTCCGGAAAGCCCATCTACCTCATCCACCAGGATTATTTTTCCCCTGGAAAATAAGCTCATTTGCCCGGATGCAGAGCCAATAACTGAGTTTATCTGCTCAGCGTTCCTTACATCAGAAGCATTCACCTCAAGAATCTCCAAGTTAAGGTCCTTGGCAAGCGCATGCACCGCGCATGTTTTCCCGACGCCGCCAGGCCCGCAAAGCAAAGCTGCTTTCTTTTTCTGCCTTTTGAAGTTTACTACAAAATCATTAAGCTTCCTTATGGCTGAATCCTGGCCAATTATGCCCAATGAGGATTTAGGCCTGTATTTATGTGTTAAAGGCTGCATAAACTAATGGGATACATTTTATTCTTATTAAGTTTCTTATTTTATCATGAAAATAAGTACTCTTAACGAAAATGTTTTTAAATCAATGATTCTTTGCTTTGCAGGGGCGGATATGCTAACAAGAGATTTTGTTTCGACAGTATATATTGTCAAAGATGCGAAGGTCCTCTTAATTTTTCACAAGAAGCTGAACATGTGGCTTCCTCCTGGAGGGCATATAGGCAAGGATGAGCTTCCATGCGATGCAGCAAAAAGGGAAGTTCTTGAGGAAACTGGATTAAATGTAGAGCTTATAGGCAAAGAAGAGCCTCTAGGAGCGGGCGTTAAAAAATTAGTGCATCCAAAAATCCTGCAGCTTGAAGACATACATGAAGGGCACCAGCATATTGACCTCGTCTATTACGGAACAATAAGCGGCGGAACAGAAAAAATTGATGAAAAGGAGTGCAGCGACATCATGTGGGCTGCAATTGAAGATTTAGAAAAAATAAAAGCGCCTGAAAATGTAAGGATCTACGGCAAAAAAGCAATAGAAGAAATAAGCAATTTGAAATAACTATAATACATAGGCGAGGCGCGAGCGTAATCCCTGAGCGTAGCGAACGGGATGCCGGAAATCGAAAATTTCCGAGCATGTTGGGAAAGCGAGCGCCTCGCAGTATAATACGCGGAGCATATTTTTAAATTTCAAAAAGAACCGATATAAAAAACGGCATAAAAAGCATATCAAACTAAAAAACAAAATCAACAAACAATAATAAAAACTCAATAATCTAAAAAAATATAAAAAACGAACCAAAAAATGAAGCTAACAATCAACGGCAAAGAAAAAAATACAGAAAGCAAAAGCATATCAAGCTTATTAAAAAACCTAAGCCTAAACAAAGACGCAGTCGCAGTAGAACTGAACAAAAACATAGTCCACAGGCAGGATTTTGACAATACTAAAATAAAAAACAACGATAAGTTGGAGATTGTAACAGTTGTTGGCGGTGGTTGATTTTTTATGGATGACAAGCTAAAGATCGGTAAATTTGAATTCAATTCAAGGCTTATAATTGGCACTGGCAAGTATGCAAGTTTTGACATAATGAAAAAAGCCCATGAAGCCAGCGGAGCGGAAGTAGTTACTGTAGCCATAAGAAGAGTAAACTTTGAGGATAAGAGCCAAAACATCCTGAATTTTATAGACAAAAAATTGGCAATACTGCCCAACACAGCAGGATGCTATACTGCTGAGGAAGCCATCAGGACAGCAAGGTTGGCAAGGGAACTTGAAATGCCTAACTGGATTAAATTAGAGGTGATTGGCGACCAAAAAACTTTGATGCCGGACAATGAGCAAACTTTAGAAGCGACAAGGATCCTGGTAAAAGAAGGATTTACAGTCCTGGCTTATACGAACGATGACATTGTTTATGCAAAAAAATTCGAGGAGGCTGGAGCTGCTTCTGTCATGCCTCTTGGCAGTCCAATAGGTTCCGGCCAGGGAATATTAAACCCAAATAACATCAAAATAATCCTGGAAAATGCCAAAGTCCCGATAATTGTTGACGCAGGAGTTGGAACTGCCTCGGACGCTGCAATTGCAATGGAATTGGGGGCGCATGGCGTTCTGCTCAACACAGGAGTTGCGCTGGCAAAAGACCCTGAGAGAATGGCAAAGGCAATGAGATTAGCTGTTGAAGCAGGAAGGCATGCTTTCCTCGCAGGAAGAATGCCTAGAAAGCTATATGCAAGCGCGTCGAGCCCAATAGAGGGAAATATAAAATAAAAAGTATAATCTACTTGACTCCTTATGAAAAACTTCAATTTCAATAAAAAACTATACGTGATAACAGAAAGCTCCATCTCCAAAGGCAGAAGCAATGAACTTGTCGTAGAAGAAGCGATAAAAGGCGGCGCAGAAATAATCCAGCTAAGGGAAAAGAACTGGGACAAAAATAAAATAAAAAAAGAAGCGATAAAATTATTGAAAATATGCAGGAAAAGGAAAAATAATATTCTATTCATCATAAATGATTATGTCGATATTGCTTTGGATATTGGAGCGGATGGCGTCCATTTAGGCCAAAGTGACATGCCTATAGGAGAAGCAAGGAAAATCTGCGGAAAAAAGCTTATCATCGGCTTATCGACCCATTCCATAGACCAAGCAATAAAAGCAGACAGGGAAGATGTGGACTATATCACGATAGGCCCAATCTACAAGACAAGGGCCAAAGACTATACAATAGGCCCAAAGATAATAAAAGAAATACTTAAAAAAATAAAAAGGCCTTTAATAGCAATTGGCGGCATAAATAAAAATAACATAGATGAAGTCCTGAGCCAAGGAGTAAATAATATTGCAGTCATAAGCGCAGTAGTTGCAGCCAATAATATTGAGAAAGCGGCCAAAGATTTAGTTAAAAAATTAGAAGATAAAAAATAAATGCAATTTTAATCATTCTTTATTATTGAACCTCCCAACCCCGAAATCTTTTAATTCCGGAATAACCCTATCATTGACAATTAATTCTTCAACTGACTTTGCTGTTATAGGAGCTAAGAGTATTCCATTCCTCCCATGACCTGTTGCCAAAATCAGATTTTCAACATCAGTCTTTCCGATTATTGGAAGGTTATCCCCTGCAAAAGGCCTGAAGCCGCACCATTTTTCCTTTATCCTTAAGTTTCCAATTTCAGGCAATATAGTTTGGCACTTTTCCATTATAGAGCTTACTCCATCTTCAGTAACTCTTTTTTCAAAACCGACATCCTCCATAGTAGAGCCTAAGATTAATTCATTATTCTTTCTTTGAACTATATATCCTCCTTTTCCAAGTATGCTTGCAAAAATAACTTTATTCAAAACCGGCCTGTCAGAATGCAAAGAGGCCATCTGCCCCATGACTGGCTTGACATTAAAAT
>CAYTDO010000045.1:0-12801 GCA_964436645.1 uncultured Methanosarcinales archaeon
CGACATTGGCTGTAAGAATGGTTCTTGTTTTTAAGCTTAAAAAACTCTTTACGTATTTCTTCTTTCTTCATTAAAACCACCAAAATTCAGCGAAGAAAGCTGAATTTTAATGGTGGTGACATATGTCACGAGATTACACAATTTGCACCAACACCAAAGCTTTATATATAAAGATATTCCCCCAAGAATATCAAACTATGGAGGTTAATGTAGCAACAATGTTGTGAAGTCAATAAGATGAAAAGAAGCTCGAGAAGATGGAAGAAGAAAGGACAGATGCGCTGGAAGTGGCAGCGCAAGAGGATGAAGAAGGAAAAGCGAAGAAGGCAGCAGCAAAGATAATAACGATTTTTAAATTCAAAACTTTTATATAATAAAAGATAACAGGTGATAACATGGCAATAGTAGGATTTAATTTTACAAAGATAGAAGCTGAAAGATTAGAGGCAGCAAAAGGCAAGATTAATGTAAGCAATAATGTGACAATAAGCAAGGTTGAGGAAAAAAATCTTGCTTTGGGCAATGACAAGCAAAAAGTTCTGGCTTTTACTTTCGAATTCACCTCGAATTATGAGCCGAAGGTAGGCCAGATAAAGCTTACCGGAGAAACCCTTTTTATGGATGATTCCAAAAAGGCAAAAGAGGTTTTGGATGGCTGGAAAAAGGAAAAAAAACTTCCAAAAGAGATTATGACTGGGATAATTAATGCAATACTGGGCAAGTGCAATATACAGTCTTTAATTTTAAGCGAGCAGGTAAACTTGCCGGCTCCAATACCTTTGCCAAGAGTGCAGTCTGCGCAGCAGCAAAGCAGCTGATTCTATTTTTTATATTTATTTAGCCTCTTAGACAAGTATAGTGGAAACTAAAATTTATTCCAAACATTTATAAAATATATTAGACTATCTTCGTGAATAAAATGGCAGAAAAAGAGCTAAAGCTTAAAGTTGCAGAAGCTATCCAGGATGATGTAAATAAAGGGATAGTAAGGATAGATACTACTTTTCTAACCGAGATAGGAATAAGGCCCGGGGACATAGTTGAGCTCGAGGGCGAAAGAAAGACAGTTGCTATTGCCGATAGGGCTTATCCTGGAGATATAGGCCTGAATATCATAAGGATGGATGGTATAATAAGAAAAAATGCCAAAACAGGGATAGGGGAAATAATAAAAGTCAACAAAGCCAGCGTAAAGGAAGCGAAAAAAGTCATAATCGCTCCGGCAAGAAAAGGCATTGTAATAAAGGCTTCTCCAGAAATATTCAAGCAGGGATTGTTAGGACGGGCTGTTACAAAAGGAGATATAGTCTCCCTGGGTGGAACAAAAAGAAGAAGGTCAACAATGATGGAAAGCCCTTTCTTCGAGGATGTTTTTTCTATATTGGATGAGAGCATGATGGGTTTCGGCTTTGGGGATATAAAATTTATTGTTGTAGATACTGCGCCGAAACAACCAATTATAATAACCGAACAGACAGAGATTGTTTTCAATCCTGAGGCAGTTGAAGTCAGGGACGAGCTCGTTCCTGAAGTATCTTACGAGGATATTGGCGGCTTGAATGAGGAAGTAAAGAAAGTAAGGGAGATGGTTGAGCTTCCGCTAAAGCATCCGGAAATTTTCGAAAGGTTAGGGATAGAAGCTCCTAAAGGAGTTCTGCTTCATGGCCCTCCTGGAACTGGAAAGACTTTGCTGGCAAAGGCTGTTGCAAATGAGACAAATTCCCATTTCATCCTGATAAATGGGCCGGAAATTATGTCCAAATATTACGGCCAGTCCGAAGAAAATTTAAGGAAAAAATTTGAGGAAGCAGAGAAAAATGCCCCCAGCATAATTTTTATTGATGAGATTGATGCAATCGCTTCAAAACGAGAAGACATAAGGGGAGAAGTCGAGAGAAGGGTTGTTGCACAGCTTCTTGCATTGATGGACGGATTGAAGAGCCGGGGCAAGGTCGTTGTCATTGCCGCAACAAATGTTCCAAACATTCTTGATCCTGCATTGAGAAGGCCGGGAAGATTCGACAGGGAGATAGAAATAGGCGTTCCAAGCAAGGAAGGGCGGCTTAACATATTAAAAATTCATACAAGAAACATGCCGCTTTCGAAGAATGTAAACCTGAAAGAGCTGGCTGCAATCACTCATGGTTTTGTAGGCGCTGATTTGTCTTCGTTGGCCAAGGAAGCGGCAATGATTGTCTTGAGAAGAATATTCCCAGATTTAAAGCTGCAGGAAGAAGAGCCTATCCCCAAGGAAGTCCTTGAAAAATTAAGGATAAATCAAAAGGATTTCAAAGAATCTTTGAAGGTTGTAAGGCCTTCTGCATTAAGGGAAGTTTTAGTGGAAATTCCTAATGTCAAATGGACCGATATAGGGGGATTAGAGGGGGTTAAGCAGGAGATGTTAGAGGCTGTTGAATGGCCATTGAAAAATCCAGAATCCTTCAAGAGATTGGGAGTTAGGCCTCCAAAGGGAACTTTATTGTATGGAGCTCCTGGAATCGGAAAGACTCTTATTGCCAAAGCAGTAGCAAATGAAACTGAAGCTAATTTTATTTCCATAAAAGGCCCGGAGCTTTTATCAAAATGGGTTGGTGAATCAGAAAAAGCTGTCAGGGAAATTTTCAAAAAAGCAAGGCAGACAAGCCCATGCATAATATTCTTTGACGAGATAGACAGCATGGCCCCCAGGCGGGGTAGTGGTTCTGACAGTCATGTCGGCGAGAGAGTCGTAAACCAGATGCTGACGGAAATAGACGGATTGGAGGAAATGAATGATGTCATAATCATAGCTGCAACGAACAGGCCCGATATTGTTGACACTGCATTGCTAAGGCCGGGAAGATTCGACAGGATGATTTTAATTCCAATACCTGATGAATCCGGAAGGCTGGAAATATTTAAGGTTCATACTAGAAACATGCCAATAAAACTTGACCGTTCAAAATCAGAAAAAAATGAAAAATCAAAAAAGAAGATTAATGCTGCAAGCAAAATGGCAGGAGACGAAGCTTTAAATCCAGAGGATTTAGACGGGGAGCAAAAAGAGCAAATTATCGAAGTTAATGGCGAAAGGGAATCTTTCCTTCTTGCGCTTGCAAAGAAAACGGATGGGTATGTGGGCGCTGATATAGAGTCAGTTTGCAGGGAGGCTGCAATCTTTGCATTGAGGGAGAATATGGAAGCAAAAGAAATAACCCCGGCTCATTTTGAAAAGGCTCTTGATAAAGTGCCGCCGTCCGTTGACAAGGAGATAGAAAAATCATATGAGGAGCTGAAAAATTCCCTGAGCGCCGCAAAAGCAAAGGAGATGCAGAAGGAAAGGCCTATTTACATGGGTTGAATTTATTTTTAAGATGCTCAGTATTCTAGCGAATATTTTTTCAATAAGCATAAGATTAAGAAAATTTGCAGTTATATTAAAAATTATTGCCTTAGCCTTTGCTCAAAAGCTGCATATTGTTCTGCTAATTCTGGGTGCTGTGCAAGTACCATTTCGTTCGGCTTTGTAAGCCTGGTTACGAGCCATCTTTGGGAATGCCTGTCCAAATCAGGTCTCCAATGGTTATACAGCTCGAAAGGTGATGTATCAACACGTTTCTCAATGCTCCACCCATGTTGTCTGCCGGCCTCATTTGCTTTTTTCCATTCAGCCTCTGTAAACTTTGCAAGCAGCAAAGGCGGAACATTAAATTTGCTGTCATAAACTATATGCACATTCCTTGAAGCATTCTCATTTGAAAACACTGAGCTTACTGTTTGGTATTGCTCGCCATATCTTCGGAAATTCAAAGCAAAGCCATTAAACCTGTAGCCAAGCCTTTCAAGTTGTTTTTCTATAGAGCCTAAGACTTCCCTGTGGGGCTCGTCTTCAAATTTGTATTTTCCGATGCCGACCCATGCAAGCCTTTTCTCTATTGCCCGATTTATTTGCGGAGAAAATGCTTCAGGATGGTCGTTAATGCAAGCAGATACTGCAAAAAGACTGCTTACCTGGCTTCTTAATTTAGCTTTTATAGGGAGGTATCTCCTTGCAACAGCTTCCATAACAAGAAGTTCATGCCCTGTAAAATTATAAGGCATTACAACCCTATAGTCAGGCAAAAGCCCCATCTCTGTTTTCTTCTCAGCACTAAGCCCATTAATCCAATAGATAAGCGCTTGTACATGATAACCGGCTAAATGCAATACTTCCGGATCATCGCCATGCCTTTTTTCTCTTCCTAGGTTTTCCCTGTGAAGAGGGCTGGTATCTTCAAAGCCCATTCCTAAGGGAGTGAACTCCAACCCAGAAATATTAAAGCTTCCTCTCTTTATTTCAGCATTCGCAAGCCTTATTTCCCTGCCTCTTTCTAATCTTTCATCTCCTCTTCTTCTTACTTTAGCGCGCCAGATGCCGCCAGTTGTAAGGGAAGGCTCTTCATATTCACCGCCTATTGCCTGTGTTGTAAGAAACTTATCCATGCCCTCATGCTCTCGCCTAACGCCCTTTTCAAGATCTTTCCATATCTCTTCAGCAATTTCATCAATGGTGCTTTCCCTGGCTGCGCGATAATAGTCCACAGAATGTAGTGTTACCCATCCTTCTAAAACAGGCAGTTTAACTCTTTTTTCATTTCCTATATTGCCTATAACATACCTTATCGCATCCTTTAATCTGCTTCGTTTTTCTTCAAGCGGCCAATGGTTGAAATAAGCAAAAGCCCCTTCTGCAGCATCAAACAAGATTGTATGCCTTATTCTTTCTTCCAAACCATCGCCTGCAGAAGCATATCTTGGAATTGCTATGCCCTCAAATTCCGGCTGTATGCCTAAGCGATTAATTCTCCTGCCGTCTTTAGCTATAGTTTGTTGTGAAATAGTATTGCCCCAATCAAGCTTAAGTATTGTTTCTCGACTTAAAAATCTTTCTTAAAATTTATTTAAACTATAACCCTAAAAAAGCCTAGGTTGTTTTGGTTTGACGGGCTCGGAATTTTCTTTTGAAGTTATTGGGGCTATAGATTTATAACCATTAGCACTGACCAATAGTCCAATCGGGCCTGTGATTGTCGCTCCAATTTGGACTGCTTGCCCATAATCTCTGGAAACTGTGTCTCGTGCAAAACCGTATCCAGGATCTCCCGGTCTGATATGTGTATAATCCAATTCAACCCTTCCCATTTTAAACGTTCTAATCCCTTCTCCTAGACGTTCTGTTTTCGGTTGGAAATATGCAAGTACTCCTCCTGACATCCGCAAAACCGCTTTCTCAAGATATCTTAAATGGATCATAGCGTCTATTTGATTTTTAGAATAACGTTTGAGGCTTTTTTCGTCTTTGATGTTGCCTCTGCTGCCAAGCCTAACCATAAATATTTCACCATCTTTGTAAAATATATGCGCAGTGCCTATGCCATGAGACTCGTTGCTTTTTATTGTGCCCCGAAACTCAGACATTGTCCTGTGGTAATTGTGGGCAAGAACATCAATTGTCATAGGCCGTTCTTTTTGATCAGGCCTTTCAGCAACAAGAATATGCGAGTTACCACTTTGTATCATATTATATAGCCCAGAATCTTCCAAACCTCCAGTAATGAACTCTACCATTCGTTTCTTTTGTTCTGCAGTTGCCATTTCCTAAGATTTTAATTTATTCCTTTATTAAGGTCTCATATTTTTTGTTATTTGTACTTTATAAGCTGCCTAATATCAAGAGGCCTTGAATTTGGAAAGCCATGGATCATAGCTACGGATGTTCCAAGAACATCAATCTCACGGCCTTGAGAAGTTTGAAGATATATACCATTTAAATGATGGTTTGGCTGCATAAGTGCATATAGATCTCTTTGAGGGACACTCTGTAACTTTCCGCTCTTATCAAATTTTAATTCACCTTCAGCATCTCCGCTAACATTAATTTTCATTTGCCTGGCACGTTCCAAGGACCATGAATCTGAATCTATTATTAAGCCTAACTTTCTAGTTGGCAAATGCTGAAATGCATAAACACTGGTAAGCATTGTTAAGTCTCCTAATGAACCGGGAGCATGCCAGGTAGTGTACTCTAGCTTGGCTGCAGGAAAACCGTCTGGTGCTGGTCCTGAACGATACAAAAAAGTCGTAAGGAAGCCGTGCATTTCCTGCATTTGTTTTTTAGTTATGTTCCACAAGACATAATTCCCAGTTGGTTCAGCCTCTTCCTCAGCACTTTCACGCTCTTTTGATTCGTAGCTTCGGTTAGCAATTATATTGCGGCCTCTTTCATCTTTAACTACACCATAAAGCAGCCCATTTTTTAGCTGCCAAACTTCCAGCCATATTTCCTTAAATCGCCGTAAAGTAGGCATCGGTTCTGCAATAATGTCTTTTATATTTTTACGTAAGGCTGGTTCTTTTGAAGATGGCTGCCATTCAGGATTGTTAGCTATACGCTCTAAATCTGCCATAGAAAAGCAGAGACAATTCTGCTTTTTAAATGTTACTATTATTTAGTGACTTATACTGTTATTTATTCATCAGCTAATCCACTATAAGAAACATATACTCACATCTTAAAATTCTTGAAGTCATCTGATTTTGAGCCTTTGAAGCTTCCGAAATCATTCCCTAAATTGGAGCTTCCCATATCCGGCAATCCATGATTAAATTCATTCCCGGAATTAAATGCCCCTGCCTTCTCCTCATCCTCTTTTATGCTTGCAGGGTCTGGCAGGAACCTGTCAAACAATTCTATGATTAGGTAAAAGATTGGGAAGAATAATATGATAGAGATAACTGCTTTAGTCAGCGGAATGGCTGTACTGTAAATTAACGGTGTTATCATGAGGATTATGTATGTTACAACCCTTACCCTTCCTATGTAATGCGTTATATTTTTGCCCTTGACACCTTCATAAACTATCCAGAATCCATATAAAAAAACAAGGACTGATGTAGCAACATTCCCTGCAAGATGCCATTTGCTTATTGTATTATTCAAAAAGAATCTTGTGCTTGTCCTGCTCCAGTCTATCGCAACCCAAAGCACAATCGTGGCATTGCTTATGGCATTGCCAAGGCTGGTTCCTTTTTTTTCCTGGAAAAATTCTGCAAAAATCCAGTTAAGATAGGTTGGAATTATGATCCAGAGCGTCTCGAGGTTTGTAAAAGGTGCGGCAAATAAAAGCCCCCATGCCTTGAGAAGCCCCCAGAAGTATAGCAATATGCTCGTGATAAGCGCTGGCATTATTTCCTCTTTTTATTTATTGATTTAACTTGATTCGTTAATATTTTTCATTGCAGGTTAAAAGCTTTGCTAAATTTCTCAGCTGAAAATTTTCCTCACAACGTCAATTGCAGCTTCCATTTTTCTTGGGAATGCCGCGATATTGATCTCTGCATGGAAACAGTTCCCAGAATCAGTCAATACCAGTCTATTTTCTCCGACATATTCATTTTTATCGAATCTCAGAAAGAAGCTTAGGTTGCTGTCCAATCTGCTTTCAATTTGGTCAAGTATCTTGTTTTTTTGATGGACATCAAGATTTTTAACCAGATTTTCCAGGAATTTTCCAGTATGCTTTTCTTTTTCGAGAACTATCTCGAAGATAATTATTTTTTTCTCGTTAAATCCCCTTGCATCTGCCCTATTAGCAATTATTTTTTCCTTATTGATGTCAAAAGGAATAAAGCTTAAAAGTTTTTCAAGTATAGCTTTCTCATTTTCATTATCTTTTTCATATGAGAATGCCTTTATCCTGATATAATGCGCGTATTTCATGGCAATAAAAACATTAAGCAAAAGAGAATAAATATTTATCTAGTTTTTCTGCATTTTCTCTAAAATGCTTATGGCATTCCATATCTGCGTCCTGGTATAAGACTCAAGATTTACATCATCAGCAATCTCTTCCAGCTCATTAAGAGCCTTGCTGACGTTAATCGTAGCATCCGACTGTTTTTTTAGAATTTCTATTACTCGGTCAACTTTAATCCTTACATTCTTAGGCACGGTCAGGTCTCCCTTTAGCTCGCTTAATACAGGCCCTACATCTATGGCTTGGTCGTGCTTCATTTTGCTTATTCTTGCCCCATTTCCTTAAGTATTTCGCTTTGGAGCTTGGAAGCCTTTTCCCTGAATTGGTTTTCCTGCTTCTCAAGGGTTTTTATTCGCAGCTCTATAATCTCTTTCTTTGAGTTAAGGTCTTCTTTAAGGTCTGATTTTTTCGAAAGGACCATTATATTGCCAACAATTTTATAAGCCTCGTCAACATTTTCAAGCTCTTTTAATGCAGACTCAAGCTCCACCTGCTGCATCTGGAACTGCTGCTTCTGCATCAATAGGCTTTGCATGCTTTGCTCAAGCATTTGAAGATGGCTAAGCTTTTTTTCTGACTCTTTAGAAATATCATCCATTTTATCTTGCTTTGACTTTTGTAGTTACTAATCTTGGCTTGAAAAGCATCTTGCTGCCGCAATAAGGGCACCTTACTTTTTTCCTCAAATAATCCTGGGTGACTTTCTTTTCGCACTGAAAGCATTTATATTCAACCATTTTCAATTACCTCTTTAGCAGGCTCTTCTTGCTCTTCTATTATCTCTTCTTTGAGCCGTTCTGCCTGTTTTGTTTCTAGTTCCTCTTTGGTTAAAGATGTTTTTGCTATTGTATAAGCCTTTCCGGTGAATTTAGAATCGCATTTTCTGCAGTGCCATATTCCTACAGCCACTCTTTTGACCTTTACCTGATTGCAGTACGGGCATTTATGCAGCTTTCTTTGTTCCTTCTCTATTTTGGCAAATTGATATTTAGGCTTGGTTCCATACCTAGGCCCAAATCTTTTTGCAGAACCTAATTTGTCTACGGATTTTACCATTTCATACACCTTTAAAAAATATGAGGCTGCCCGGAATTTCACCAATCTTTTCCATCAAGGTTTGAGCAAAGCGAAAACCTTACTGTAGGTTTTGGTCGAGCCAACGAAAATGCCTTGCATTTTCGAGGTGCTGAAAATCTGGATGATTTTCAAGCACTTTTGCTGACCGAAGGTCAGGAAAAGATCGTTTTGAACCGGGATCGTCTGGTCCCAAACCAGAAAGGCTAGCCTAGTTGTCCCACAGCCCCAATGGCTAAAGTTCATAATTAGGATTAACTGGGTATTTTTAAATCTATCGTTCTGTAGTTTTTAAATTAAACCGAAAAATATTAAAATAAATAAAAATTTAACAGATTAAAGCTAAAAAGGCGATATCATGGACTACCCGGAAAGCAAAGTCGACAAGGCACTGAATTTCTTAGGCATGTACTCAAGCTTCGAGGAAATCAAAAAAAATCTGAGCCTGAATGAACGGGAATTAAATGAATTAAAAATAAGGGCAAAAGAAAGGTATGGGGAAGAGGTTTTTAGTAATTAATTTCTATGACCGGACTTATAAATATAAAATGCAGATTATGTTGGTTGGGCTGCTGGTTTAAGATGTTTATACAAAAACATACTTTTTAAGTTTTTGTGCATTTTTTGAAATAATCCACCAGTATCGTCATCTCTAACATACATAGAAAGAACCCAAGGTAAAGCCAAAGCACCATACTTTAAAGCATCATTATTTCCAGTCATAGCACCATATACCACTGCACCAACTGATGCAGCCAATGCATAGGGCCTTACCATTCCAGTTACTGAGTTGTACGAACTAGCATCCGGATTTCCGGCAATTGTCCCATCACTTTGATAATTTTTCTTGTTTTTTCGAGAGATGTCAGGATCTATTGATGACCCCATAACAAATGGCATATATTTTCCAAAGGATTGTAAAAATTCGCCACCGAATTTACTAAAAGCAAGATCACCATTTTGATCCTCAATAATTAGTGCATTAAAAAAATTATATCCGGATTCTAAAAAATTTGCCAAAAAGATAGCTGCAGCACCAAAACCAGTTGTACCCCTTAAAGAATCTGCCTGTGATTTTCTGGGTATGCCTTTATACTCAATCCATTCAACAGGTTTGTTCACTAGCTTGTGTATGCCTTCATCAACTAAACGTACTGTATATTTTTCAGATGTTTGGAGAACATGCAATAATTCTTCTAACATATTACCTTAAAGAGATTTGAAAGCTTATTTAAATATACCCCTATTCTAGGCTTCCATGAAAATCTCCGCTACGCTACGGGTTAGCAGCTTCTAGCCCATTGCATCTGGGCTAAAAGTATCGGTCAGGTCCGGTGAATTTTGCGGGCGGCGAGCTAAAAAGTCGCTCGTCGCATCTCACGGAGCGGCCCCTTGGCCTCTTTAGATGCGCTTAGCAAGGGGCTCGACCTCAAGGATGCTAACCTGCATTTTCATGGAAGCCCCTATTATATTACGGCCGCTAAGATATTACTTTAATCTCTCTTTTTCTAACAATCCAGCTTCCTTTCTTAGTGTCTCTGCCATATCCGTGTTTTCCCATGTAAAGTCAGGGTCGTTTCTTCCAAAATGGCCATAAGCTGCAGTTTTTTTGTATATCGGCCTCAAAAGGTCTAGTTTCTCTATAATCCCCCTTGGTGTAAGCCTGAAATGCTTCCTTACAACTTCAACAATCTTCTCCTGCGGAATCTTGTTGGTTCCAAAAGTGTCTATATTGATTGAAGTTGGCTCCGCTATACCGATAGCATAGCTTATCTGGACCTCGCATTTGTCTGCAAGTCCTGCAGCAACCACATTTTTTGCAACCCATCTTGCAGCATAAGCGCCTGACCTGTCAACTTTTGAAGGGTCTTTTCCTGAGAAAGCTCCTCCCCCATGCCTTCCTACCCCGCCGTAAGTATCTACTATAATTTTCCTTCCAGTTACTCCGGTATCTCCTTCCGGTCCCCCAATTACGAATTTTCCGGTGGCGTTTATATGCACCCTTGTATTTTCATCCAGGAAGTTTCCGCATATTGGCTTGATTACATGCTCGTAAATCTGCTCCTTTAATTCCTGCTCTGAAACATCTTCAGTATGCTGCTGCGCTATGACAACTGCGCTCAATCTTTTTGGCTTCCCATCATGGTACTCAACACTTGCCTGACTTTTTCCGTCTGGGCCTAGTCCCTTGATTATTCCCTGCTTCCTTACATAAGCAAGCCTTCTTGTCAGCTTGTGCGCTATAGTTATTGGAAAAGGCATCAATTCCGGCGTTTCATTTGTTGCATAGCCATACATCATTCCCTGGTCTCCTGCACCCTGCTCTTTATTGCTTGCCTCATTTACTCCTTGAGCAATATCCGGGCTTTGCCCGTGTATGCTTACCAATACGCCTGCATCGTTGAAGTCTATTCCAAATTCCGGATTAGTATACCCTATATCCTTTAATGTAGTTCTGACAATGGTTTGAATGTCCACATAGCCTCTTGTGGTCACTTCTCCTGCAACTATCACCAATCCTGTCGTGGTTAAACATTCAACAGCGACTCTTGATCGAGAATCTTGGCTGATAAGGCTGTCAAGTATGGCATCAGAAATCTGGTCGCATATCTTGTCAGGATGTCCCTCGGT
Source organism: uncultured Methanosarcinales archaeon (assembly GCA_964436645.1). GTDB lineage: Archaea > Nanobdellota > Nanobdellia > Woesearchaeales > GW2011-AR4 > JACPJP01. The sequence continues at coordinate 11,481 of CAYTDO010000045.1, forward strand.
AACGCTTTCGGATGTATAATGCTCAATTTTTACCATTTTCAGAACCACCTTTTCGTTTTTTAAAGTTTAATATTTAAATTTTGATAATGAGATTAATCAATCAAATCCGCACTATAGTAAAGGGCGCAATATCATGAAAATCCGCGGGATTTTCAGGACACCAAAAAATATAAAATATTTTTGCGTGTTTACGCACCGAAAATGCATTAGCATTTTTGCGTGATTTGAGCAATTGTTAGCTCGACTAACCTTGAAAACCTTAGGTTTTAATTGGATATGCCCTTTACTCATACTCATTTCATTCATAGCTTACAACAAGATTGTAAGTATTACGAACGGACAACTAATGCTCAATATAACTTGTCCGTGAGTATAGTTATAAAAACATTATTGACAAAAATATTCCTAAAGGAATAAATACAATTTAGTAATATCGGATATTCCGAAAAGAATAAATACTTGCATTGAATTCTTTCTGGCATGCCATATGATCTTGCAGAAATAAAAAAGATAAGGAAAAGCCTTGAGTTGACTCAGTCAGAGCTGGCAAAAAAAGCTAATGTGTCCCAGAGCCTTATCGCTAAGATAGAAGCCGGAAAAATAGACCCGACATTCACCAAGACAAAAAAGATTTTTGAGACTCTTGATTTTCTGCAGAACAAAGAAGAGATAAAGGCTGGGGAGCTTATGAATTCAAAGATTATAAGCGTTGCTCCAGTAGATACAATAAAGGATTCAATAAGCCAGATGAAAAAATTTGGGATTTCCCAGATGCCTGTCTTGGACGGCCATAATATAGTGGGCTTGGTTTCAGAATCAACATTATTGGATGCTTTGATGTCTGGAAAAAACAAAAAAATCCAGGAAATAATGGAAGAAACGCCTCCAACAGTCTCCAAGACCGCTTCCATTAAGGTGGTTTCAAGTTTGTTAAGGCATTATCCGGTGGTTTTAGTTTTTGATTCCGGGAAATTAGCTGGATTGATAACAAAGGCTGATTTGTTGGCGAAATTGTATAAGGCTTAAACCTGAGTTAGATAAAGGAAGATTTAAATAAAATCTGCATTTTTCTATTTTTATGGATTACTTAAGACTTCAGTTAATGGAAGTTAAGTTCAATTGTGTTTAAGTTCTAAATTACGGTAACGAGGGGGGAGTTCGGATTTGCTGTCCGATAATTAGTGTGTAATCTCGTGACATATGTCACCACCATTAAAATTCAGCTTTCTTCGCTGAATTTTGGTGGTTTTAATGAAGAAAGAAGAAATACGTAAAGAGTTTTTTAAGCTTAAAAACAAGAACCATTCTTACAGCCAATGTC
>CAYTDO010000046.1:0-5830 GCA_964436645.1 uncultured Methanosarcinales archaeon
TCTAGAGCATAAAGTATTTTGGCCTTTCTTAAACACTAAAGTTGGCCTAATGCCAAATAACGTTTCAACTAAACTAGCAATGTGCTCTTTATGATATTCCAAATCATTTTCTGAATGGCCTGCAATTTCAATGTAATAATGACCATTAGGGTAGTGATTCATATAGCCATCCCCAGACATGATGCCTATAGATTCTGCAAGTTCTGAAGTTAATTTTGGTTTCATATTTCAAAATGGAAAGCATAAATTAACAAAGAATTCTGATTTATAAACCTCACGCGCGAATGTCCAGTGCTTTTTATGTCCAGTGGACTTTAGAACGCATCAGTCAATATATTAGAAGCAATCACATTAAACATTATCATAACTATTCCCGCTATAACACAGTACATCAAGCTTGTCCTGATTAAATTGGTCCCAAGCATGTAGTTTTCATTCAGATTGTCAGAGCCGTTCTCTATCCCATTTACCAGAGTTGTAAGTATATATGTTATTTGTATCACATAAACTCCAATTATTACCTGGAAATAATAAGTTGGAATGCCATCTCCAAAAAGCCCGATTAATCCAGCTTGGGAAGCAGGGCCTTGCGATGTAATTTCCTGCAATTGAGCTCCTAATTTTCCAAGTATTCCGCTGACCATCGAGGTTATTCCCACTATTATTCCGGCAATTGCGGGAGTCAAGAACTTTATCTGGGAGTTCATGTCCGAAACTATGTCTCCCATAAGGTCTTTCAGCCTTTCATTTACGCTATGGATTTCTTTTATGTATCTTGAGACATTAATCAAGGCCTGCGCTCCAATCTTTGGGCCTTTTTTTACTGATTCGACAAGCACTTTCATCGAGCTTTCAATCAATGATGAAGGGAATCTTATAAGCGCGCCATGGGCAGGGTCAAAGATTGCCTGCTTGACGCTCATGCCTAGCCTTGTTATATTATTGCTTACCAATTCGAAAAATGATCCTGAGATAGTTCCTTCCATGACTCCTGCCACTTTTCCAAATGCAATCTCTGCGGGCAGGCCGTCACCTAATCTGTTGCCTAACTGGAAAAGTCCGGAAGCGAATTCAAGCTCGAGCTGTGTTGCCCGCCTTCTTATCTTTATTACATTTTTAGAACGCAGGCTGTAGAAAATCCCCACTCCTAATCCTAGCGCTAGTGTAAAGCCCAGGCTTAATATTGCTGCGCCCAGGCCAAAAGGGCCTATCGTTTCACCAGTAGTTGCGCTTTGCCTGTATCCCATCAGGCAGTGCTTCTTGCCGCACATACTGGAGGGATCAACGGAGCCAAATCCAATATCAGGAAGATTGAATGCGTGCATCATTACGGGAATTAATCCTATCAATAATAAAATGACTCCAATTCCAACACTCAAATAAATGGGGTTTACCTGTATCTCTCTTTCCCCCATAGTCCATATAATATTCTTGTATTTTTTCAGCTCCGGATTGTCTTCCGAGATATCTGTCTGGCCGTAACCTGTCGGCCTTTTCGATAATATGCTTTTTCCAAGATAGAAAACAGTTATTGGGAGTATTATATTGTAAATGACCGCTATCTGATACCATTTGACCTCTTCAAGGAAGCTTACTACCATCGGCAATATTACCAGCCCTAGTATTGGCAGGATTATACCGAGCATGTGCAGCATTGTTATCGGGCTTTGGAGGTTGTGGGAATAATGCAACATCTTTTCATATGTTTCTGATAAAATCACATCCAAGGATTTGTCCAAAGAATTCAGCCTTCTTTCTTCGCTGCCTTCGTATAAAGAGCCTTCAATCAAATGGAATGCTTCAATAAATTCAAAATTCCATTTTTTCCATGTATCCAGGTATATATCGAGGCTTTCCTTCACGCTTTCATATTTTTCTGTTTCCAAATCCCAAAGAATTTTTTTCAAATCTATGCTTAAAGGAGGAGCAAGATGATCTGCAGCAAACTCGATTGCATTCTCCAGATTGCTTGTATGCCTCATGTATGTGACAACATAGAAGATGCATAACACCATCTGATTGCTTGCCTTAAGGCGCCATCCGTTTGCTATATACTCCGGGAGATTGATTAGAATAGCCATCAAGGACGCTCCCATTATCAGGAAGAACATGACGAAAAACATGGAACTGAACAATAATATTGAGATTAAACCGCCTAGGAGCATGATTGATATGGGGAATAGAATTGCAAATGATGTAGCGCCTGCAGGAGTGACTTTAAGATGGGCTATGCTTAGGTTATCCAGAAGATCTTTTTCTCCGCTCTTGTTCTCTATCTTCAGAATTTTTTCGCTAAAATTGCATAACTTTTCGTATATTGTAAGGTGTCTTGGCAGGAACTGTCTTCTAAATTCCTGGTATTCTCTGGATGTAGTTTTGGGGGTGAAAATTTGAGTTCCAAGCTGCTTCTCTATCTCGTTCCGATACTGCTGTACAATTTCCTGAATATCTTTGCTTTCTGTTTTTTTAGGCATTCAATTAAACCTCTTTTTTTAATGGCCTAATTTTAGTCTTTTAATTTTGATATGAACTATTATTTTTTAGTCATTCTTCCTCGATGTTCTTTTTTTTAATTCTTCTCCTCATCCATTCATTCCATTCGAAAAATATCTTCTTGCTGTCAAGCCTTCCATGCTCCTGCAGAATTTTATCGGATATTTTATGGAATGCGTCATTAGAGTCTATGACAAAATCAGCTTCTAACAGGCCCATCATCTTGGATTTTTTTGCAGTTTCCAATAGGGTTTCTTTTATTTTTGCCCTTAGCAATATATTATCCCAGACAGCATCCCAGCTTCCCGCCCATTCCTTGACATTGCCAGCTATCGCCTTCAATATCTCGCTGTCTCCATTTATCAATTCATCTGTGGGCTCTAATTGGTCAGTAGCTGTATTGTATTTCATCAAATCGACAAAGCCATTTTCTAGCAATGGATCGTTTTCCCATTGCTTCCTTACTTCGGTTATTTGAGTTACCCTTCTCCATTTATGCAGGCCGTCAGGAGTTCTTATTGGATTTGCTATAACAATTATATCAGTAGCTTTGAAGCTTGTCCTGGGCACTTGTAAGTCATTTACAACCCTGTCAAAAACTCCATAAGGGCTGTCACCATGAATTGTTCCGGCAACAACATTTGCCAATGCTCCGATTCTCATCGCTTCATATAATGCTGAGGCTTCCTTGCTTCTTATCTCTCCTACAATTAAAGCAGAGTCTCCCATCCTTAAAGTTGTCCTTATGCCTTCATCAGCTGGGACTTCTGCAGAGCCTTTTGCCAATGCCGCGGCAACTTTCAACGGTTGAATATTATATCCCAATCTTCTTAAAGCGCTTGTTGGCAATTCTAGCGTGTCTTCAATTGTTATAATCCTGAATTTTCTCATGACTTCCACTAATATAGAGCCTAATAGGGATGTTTTTCCGGCTGACCTTGTGCCAGCTACAAGAATTGTCCTGTTGCCATCTATGATGAAACTCAATAATCCTGCGGCCAAAGAATCTATCATGCGGTTGTCCATGAATAAAGGCAGGGTCCATGGCTTGTCACGATGCCTTCTAAATGCATAAGCAAGGCCGAAGGGGTTTAAAGGCTCACCAACAGCAGCTACCCTTGCATTTGCGCCTTTGATAGTTATTTCTGTGTCCAAGACAGGATTGGCTTCATCCAGGGGCCTTCCTGATGTCAATCTTAATTTTGTTGCCCATGATTCAGCTTCGCTTGTTGTTGGAATAATATTTGTCTTGCATTCTCCATAATCCTGGTGAACCAAAAACATTGGGACTTCTCCCATCTGGTTATTGACAGTTATGTCCTGCACCTTTTCATCTTGCAGCAGGACTTCAATTAGGCCAAAGCCCACTGTATAGCGCACAAGGATGTCTGTCAATTGCTCTATCTCATCTGTTGTCAGATTAATGTTTCTTTGGGAGGCTAAGTCATCTATCAGATCTGAGCCCACATTGAAAAAAACCTGGCGCATCCTGTCTGGCTCAACAAATTCTGAACGTTTTGGCTTATGTTCTGACATTATTTTTCTGGCAGTATCAAGAATTTCGTATTTTTCCTCGCTCAGCTTGAATTCAGGAGGCATTACATGGTAAAGATACTGGACTGTATCTGGAAGCTCGAATATAGTGACTTCTATATCTTTGCCAATAATATAATGGTCGATTTCCTCTCCATTATGCGGGAAGGATGCCATTATCTTAGTGAACATGAAATCCGGCCTTATGGATGCTGAGAAGACTCTTCTGTATATTTCCCGGTCACCAACTTTATGCCCCGGAAGGTAAGGCTTTGTTAATGCTATTAATTTTGTGCTTTCTATCATGCCTACTATGTATTCAAGGATCTTTTGGTACTTAGAAGAGCATTTTAGGAAATCATTGTCCGGTGATTTTTCTGCCTTTATCCTTTCATCCCTTGATATTCGGATTAATTCTACGTATGCTCCTATTGGGTCAGCTTTCAATAGGTTGGAGATTATGTATTGTATTTCTGAATACCATCGGTTTGCCCACTTTGAGCACGCATTGTCAGAAAGCATGTTTCCATAGCTGAAAGCGTCATTTCTTTTCGAGAGCTTTGCGTAAAGGGATGAGAGCTCTCTTAGGAGAGATACTTGATTGTAATCGTACTCATAGTTTCTCTTTTGGAGAAAAATTATTTTTGTAGCGTCCTTTACTTCTATCAGCAGGTCGCAGACTTTTGACATAACGACCGTGTCATCTTCTATAGAAGGTATCCTCTGGTAGTCTTCCAAATTGACAGAAAGGATTACATCATCCCCTTCCCTTACTACCTCATATGAAAAGGGTTTTTTGCTTTTGTCGAATAAAGCCATTTTTTGTCGGTTTTTGTTTTATTTTTTATTGATTATTGGTATTGGTTTTTTATTATTGGGTAAACTCATTGTAGCAATTATTTGTCATATTTTTCTTATTATAAGCTTTTAATTTTAGGCCGAGCCAATGCGCTCGGCTTCTATAATGCGCCGCCACATTGCGGCGCATATTCTTCTATTTTTTCTGATTCTTTAATGTATCAAGGGCAATCTCTATCAGATGAGACTTGTTCCTGTACTTTTTACGGTCTTCCAGCGCTTTATCTATCCATTTTATGAGCTCTTCATCAATTGTCGCGCTTATTGGCTTTTTCATCCGTGAAATATAATATAAAATATATTTTGTATATTTAATAGTATTTTATGTATTTTATGATATAGTGATATTTAAATGTTTTGGAAGAATAATTTAAGTTTTAAACCAACAACCATAACATTTATATATTTGGAATATATACTTATATATGTGATGTAATATGGTACAAGCTGTAATAGACATTGATGAGCGTACAAACAGGGTATTGAATATAGTTAAGGCTAAGTTCGGCCTTAAAGATAAGTCCCAGGCCATAGATTTAGTGGTAAATGAATATGAGCAGATTTCTTTAGAGCCTGAGCTAAGGCCGGAATATAAAGCCAAGCTGGAGAAAATCATGCAAGGCAAGCACCTTTCCAGGGAGTAATTTGAAAAAGAGGCAGCATAATAATGTACAACTTAAGAAATATAAGGTCAATTTTGAATTTGAGGACATTATTTTAAGTAATTCTGGAGAACAAAATGGACAAAAATAGTGCTATTGTAGTATTCCAAAGCAAGAAAATCCGAAGAGTATGGTTTAAAGACCAGTGGCATTATTCTTTAGTTGATATAGTCCAAGCTTTAACAGAAAGTGTTAATCCTACAGATTATCTGAAAAAATTGCGAAAAAGAGATGCAGAGCTTGGAAGCTACCTAGGGACAAATTGTCCCCATGTAGAAATGCTG
>CAYTDO010000047.1:0-3107 GCA_964436645.1 uncultured Methanosarcinales archaeon
CTTCCAGAGACTTTTGCGGCGCTTTCGAAGTCTCCCAAGCCTAATGTTTCAATAATGTCTCCATGCGCTTTTAATTCGAAAGACGGCTTTTTAATCTCGCCAAAAGTCCTTACAACGACATTCTCGCTTGAGTCTTTTCCCACAGGAACAGAATCATGCAATATATTCGGGATGCGCATCAGATAAGAATCAATTTCATTCTTTAATTTTTCAACTTCTTCCGTCAGCTTATTTACTTTTTCAGGCAGCTCTTTTGCTTCCTTTATTTTTTCCTTAATATCTTTTCCCTGCTTTCTGAGCTGGTTTATTTCATCAGTGATAAGATTTCTTTTGTGCCTTAATTCCTGCTCTTTCTGCAATAAACCGCGGTATTGCTCATCTTTTTTCAGAATTATGTCGAGCCACTTTAATTTTTCCAGGTCGTTTCTTTTCCTGAGGTCTTTCTTTACTATGTCTGGATTTTCACGGATGAATTTAATTGTAGGCATGGGCTAAGTTCTTGATATAGAATATAAAAAGGTTTCTGAATAGAAGTGCCAATAAATCTACCCATAAATTTATTAATAAAATAGCATAAATACAAAACTATGACTTTGTCAAAACAGGAAGAGCAAATCTTGAGCTCAATAGTTGTAGCATCTGAAAATGATCCAAATAGGCCAGAATTTCCCCCGGATGATCCTAAATTTCCGGCAACACCCACTTATAAAATAAAAGTGCCCGGCTTCTCGAATGTCTGGCTAAAAGATGAAAGCCTGAATCCGACTGGAACGCACAAAGATAGGATGGCTTGGGAAATTGTGGTTACTTACAGGGATTTCTTATTATCAAAAAAGCGCGGGCAGTTAAATGGCCAGCTTCCTGCAATGTCTATCATATCCTCAGGATCCGCTGCAATTGCTATACAAGGTGTTTTAAGAAAATATAACCTTCCGAACCTCAAGGTTTTAGTTGATAAAACTATAAATAAGGCTGCATTAAGCTATATGGAAAACATCGGATGTAAAATCTTCAAAACTGACTTAAACAAAAAACCATTTCATTGGAAGCAGATTTTGGCTTTGACTAAAAATCCAAATGGATTGGATATAACCTCAAGCGAGGCATTAGACCCAACAACAAGATTCTATGACTGGATGAGCTATGAAATAATAAATTCTTCTCCCGATTATTGTTTTATTCCATTCGGAACGGGAAATTTATTCGAAAATGTGCTGAATATAAACAAGAAAGAAGTTTCAACACAAAATCATGATCCAAGATTCAAAGGAAATATTGAAATATTAAGGAATTGCAATTTTCTCGGAGCTACAACCAATGACCGAAAATCAAAAGCTGATAAACTGTATTCCCCGCACCTGCCATTCGTTCATTTTGACGAGCAATGGATAAGAATATACAAATATGCCGGCTTTTGCGGACCGGAATCGAATGTCAATTTGATTGAAGAAAAGTTCTTGGATAAGGCCATCAATATTGCTGAATCAGAGGGAATAAATTGCGAGCCTTCCGGCATTGCTGGCTTAGCTTTGCTTCTTCAGATGAAGAATAAAGTTAGAAAAGATAAAAAGATTTTGATAGTCAATACTGGAAAGACAAAAAATCCAACATAGAGGAATAAAAATATAGAAAGTTCCAATACGAATCAAACATTAAAATATTTTCCCTGCGGGTGATGGAATACTAATGCAGATACGGATGCTTCCGGCTCCATCATCATGCCTTCTGTAAGATTTACGCCAATTTGATCAGGATTTATAAGTTTCCAAATCTTTTGCTGTTCATTTAAATCCGGACATGCAGGATAGCCGTAGCTTAATCTTATTCCATGATATTTTGCCTGGAAGATTTCCTGCTTTGTCAATGGAGGATCAACAATGCCCCATAACTTCCTCATTTTTTTATGAATGATCTCTGCAAGCGCTTCTGCGCTCTCAATGGCTAAAATCTGCAAAATATGGGACTTCAGATACTCTCCTTTTTCCCTCAATTCTTTCGCTATTTGGTCAACGCCATAGCCGCATGTTGTGACAAAAATACCCATAGTGTCTTTTCCTTTTTCCTTTGGAGCAATAAAATCAGCTGCGCATAATTTCTCTCCAGATTCCTGGCGAGGGAATACTAAAGTTTCAATTATTTCATTTTTTTCTTCATTATTATTTTTTTCATTGTTTCTATTATTTTTATTATTGTTTTTATAGTCATAAATGAATATGGAATTTCCTTCTGAATTGCATTCGAAAAACTTATATACTGATTTAGGATGCAGTATTTTATTTTCAATAATCCATTCTTTTACTTCATCCACTTTCTTTGTAAGATCAAGGGCTTTTTCATCCTTGTTTTCAATCAATCTTGAATATAATCCCTTTAATCCCAAATGGATGCCAAAGAGCATCTGGGGGTTTATCATGCCGAATATTTCCTTCATATCATAATTTTCAGTTATATGATGCTGGAAATCCGAGGCTTTTCTTGGCTCTGCAATGTTAATGAATTGGCTTCTTTCTGTTGAAACTATTGTTGTTTCCTTTTGCTGCCCGATGGCAGAAGGAGAAGCTATTATTTTTTCCCGCCATTCTTTATTTTTCTGCGCAAATGAAACTGGGTCTTTTATTATCTCTTTCACAGTATTAAGGCCGTTCATTGCGTCATTGCAATAAGCAACTATCCTATCGCTTCCATAAGCCACAGCAATCTTTCCTGCAGTAAATTTGGCGTTTAAGGCTGCGCCGCCTACAAGGATAGGGACTTTAAGGCCGGCAGACTTGAAATCTTCTGCGGTTATGACCATCATCTGGGCTGATTTTACGAGCAAGCCGCTAAGGCCTATAATATCGGGCTTGTATTTGTTATAGGCTTCTATAAGATTTTCCGGGGGAACTTTAATTCCTAGATTTATTGCTTCAAATCCATTGTTGTTAAGGATTATTTCAAACAAATTTTTCCCTATATCATGGACATCGCCTTTTACTGTCGCTATTATGATCTTGCCTTTCTTTGCCTCCGAAGCTTTTTCCATGAATTGCTCAAGGTAAGAGACTGCTGTCTTCATTGATTCTGCGCTTTGCAGGACTTCGGATACAATGAGCTTGTTTTCATTGAAT
>CAYTDO010000048.1:0-9768 GCA_964436645.1 uncultured Methanosarcinales archaeon
ATTATGAACCATTGGTCTGTCGTCAGAATCTCTATATCAGTCTCGCATCTTTCATGCACGTTGACAACATGCCTTATCGGCTGCAATTTTTCAATTCTCCTTTCTTCTTCAAGCGCTTTTATCACTTCTTTCCTTGCTTTCTTGATATGCAGTCCCTTAAATCGGCCGGCAGTTTCATTTAAAGTTCCATCTTTATTCATTATCTCTATCGGAATAATTTTGAATTCCTCTATCCATCTGACATCGTCCATGTCTCCATAAGTGCAATGATAGACTACTCCAGAGCCAAATTCCATATCAACATCCTTATTTGCGTTTATCGTGACTTCTCTGTCTGAAAATGGAACTTTTGATTTTGCCCCGATAAACTTCTTGTATCTTTTATCATCAGGGTGCACATGGATGGCAACGCATGCAGGCAGTAATTCCGGCCTTGTTGTTGCTATGGTTATTTTCTCTCCTATGCTTGTGTCGAACTTCATGAAAACCATATTGCTGTCTCTTTCGCTGTCTTTCATCTCAACCTGGGCTATTGCCGTCTGGCATTCAGGGCACCATACAAAAGGCGCTCTTTTCTTGTAGATTCTTCCTGCTTTATATAAATCTAAAAATGAGCGCTGAGAGACTTTTTGAGAATGCTCATCAATTGTAGTATAGAAAATTTTGAAGTCTGCGCTTATCCCTATCCTCTTCCAATCATGTACAAAATCAGGCCTTATCTCTTCCAATGTTTTTATGCATAGATCGGCAAAATCTTTTCTTTTCATGAATTGGCCCTTGACATTCTTCATCTTCTCTATGAGCCTTTCCGTCGCTAAACCATTGTCATCGGTGCCGAAAGGATAGAAGACATTCTTGCCGAGCATCCTATGGAACCTTACTATAAAATCCTGCTGCGAATATGAAAAAGTATGGCCAAGATGCATTTTTCCAGAAACAGTAGGCGGAGGCGTATCTACGGCATACATTTCCTTTTTATCTTTTGGATTGAAAGAATAGATACCTTCCTTTTCCCAGAAATCCATCCATTTTTCCTCTGATTCATGAGCATTATAGGCTTTTGAAGGTTCCATAATGCAAAAGAAAGGGTTTTGTTTTTTAAAGTTTATTGAATTTCGGTCTCAAAGAAACTCATTAACGATATCTGATGGTGTTTTTCCCTTATATTTTCCTTTATGTATTGCAGAATTGGCACAGAAGTCAACATGGTCCATCTTAGGCAAGTTGATATTGGTTATATTCTTGCCAGCCAGTCTCCTCGAGCCGTTGAAAAAAGACAGAGTTTCTATGGCAGCCTCTGCAAAACGGTCGCTTGAGGAATATATGTTTACAATCTTTATCCTTTTTTCCTTGATTTTATGGGTTTCATTTATGGAGCATACCAGGATAGCTTTTGAAACATTCTTATAATGCCTGCCTTTTATTGCTTCTAGGATTATCTCCCCGCCTATGCTTATTCCAACCAGCTTTATTTTTTCGCTTTTTGATTTTATTAGCCTTTGAAGCTTCTTGACTGCCCATACCTTAGAAATTAAATCGGGGTTCCTGCTCCAGTTGAACCATAAGACGCTGCTTTTTCCATCACTTATCTTCCCCTTCCATATCTGGGCATGGTCCCCATAGACAGGTCTCAAGCTTAGGAGCATGATTAATGAGTAGCATGCCTTCGCAATTAACCGGGGCCATTGGGAAAGTGGTTTTACTCCAGGAACTATAACTATCAATTCTTTAGCCATTTTTATATTCTTAATTTGTATGATCGGTCTTTGATTTAAATAAGTTTTTGATTATGCACGAAAATAGAAAACTCTGGATGAAACGAAGTGAAATCCAGAGTATCTTTTTTAGCAAAAGAGTTTTCTATTTTCGGCATCCTGAAAATCCGACACGAGCCTGTAGGGCGAGCAAACTCTGGACGAAGCGGAGTCCAGAATGGTCGGATTTTCATGATATCTGCATAATTTTCAAAAAGATTTATTAATCAAGTTTAACAACTAGCTTATGATGGAGAACAAAGAGCCCAAGCACATGGCAATTATCCTAGACGGGAACAGGAGATATGCCGAAAAACAGGGCTTGAGTCCTTGGGAAGGGCACAAGTTCGGCGCGGAAAAAGTCAAAAAGATACTTGAATGGTGCCGCAATCTTGGTATTAAAGAGCTTACCCTCTACTCATTCTCTATAGATAATTTTAACAGGTCCGAAAAGGAAAAAAAAGCATTGTTCGGGCTATTTAAGAAAAACATAAAAGAGCTGAAGAACAATGAAAAATTGAAGGAAAAGGGCATAAAAATACTATTCATAGGGAGGCTGGAAATGTTCCCAAAAGACATTCAGAAAGGCATGGAAGAGGTTATGGAAAAAACCAAGAACAACGAAAAATTCAGATTAAATTTTGCCATGGCTTACAGCAGCAGGGCCGAAATTGCAGATGCACTAAAAAAAATAATTAAAAAAATAAAAAATAAAGAAATTAACGAAGATAATATTAATGAAAGCCTAATAAATGAAAATCTATACCTAAGCAGCAGCCCCGACATACTGATACGGCCCGGGGGGGAAAAAAGGATAAGTGATTTCCTGCTGTGGCAATCATCTTATTCAGAACTTTTCTTCCTTGACAAGCTTTGGCCGGAATTTGAGAAAGATGACCTGATCAGCATAATTGAGGAATTTAAACAAAGGGAGAGGAGATTTGGAAGGTAAAACAAAAACCTATAAATATCCATACCCATTCAAAATTTCTAAAATGGATTCCTATGAGCAATTTTACCATGATGTGAAGAATGCCGCTGAAGCTTTCAAAGAAATTGACAAGAAGGAAGTGATAAGGATCATAAGCCATCTTGATGCAGATGGTATAAGCGCAGCTTCGTTAATTGTCAAATGTCTTACTAATGATGGAAGAAAATATTCTCTTTCCATAGTCCAGCAGATAAAAAGAGAGCTTCTTGATGAGCTGTCAAGAGAGCATTATTCTTATTTTATATTTGCAGATTTGGGTTCCGGCGTTTTAAGCGACATAGAGGAGCTCTTTAAGGAAAAGAAAGTTTTCATTCTTGATCATCACGAGCCGGAAAAGCTTGAAGCCCAAGAAAATATTTTTTTTGTAAATCCGCATAAGTTCGGAATTGAAGGGGGGTTGGAGGTTTCTGGGGCTGGAATGGCTTATCTCTTTGCAAAATATTTGGATCCAAAAATGGAAGATTTTGCCCACATAGCTGTTATCGGGGCAATGGGAGACATGCAAGAGCACAATGGATTCCATAGGATCAACAGCGAGATTCTTCAGACAGCAGTCAGCAAAGGAAAAATCAAAGTTATCAGGGGCCTTAGGCTTTTTGGCGCGCAGACAAAGCCATTGCATAAGGTATTGGAATATTGCACAGATCCTTACATCCCGGGTGTAACTGGATCAGAATCAGGAGCAATACAATTTCTGCATCAGCTTGGAATAAATCCAAAAAATGAGAATGGCTGGAAAAAAATCATGCATTTGACAGAAGATGAGATGAAAAGCCTGGTGGCTGGAGTCATACTTACTAGGCTTGGAGAGAAAAATCCTGAAGATGTTCTTGGCAATGTTTATCTTTTAAGAGAAGAGAATCATGAAAGCCCAACAAAAGATGCAAAAGAATTTGCTACTCTTCTTAATGCATGTGGAAGGCTGGACAAAGCCTCGTTAGGCATAGGAGCCTGCTTAGGGGATGAAAAAATAAAGAAGAAAGCCATAGCTCTTATGGCAGAATACAAAAGAGAGATAATAAATTCCATAAGATGGTATGATAAGAACAAGAACAGCGATAGGGTCATTAAAGGAAACGGCTATATGATAATAAATGCGCAGGATCAGATAAGGCCGACCTTGGCAGGAACATTGGCCTCAATGGTTTCCAGGTCAAGTGATATCCGGGAAAAGTTTATTCTATCTATGGCCCAGATAGCAGATGGAACAACAAAGGTTTCCTTAAGGATGGCAGGAGGCAATAATGGCCTGGACTTGAAGCAGATAATCTCGGAGATAGTAAATGGCTTTCCAAACTGCGAGGCTGGAGGGCATTTAAACGCTGCCGGAGCCTTGATTACAACGGATATGGAAGAGGAATTTATCAACAGGGCAAAAACTGTCTTGGAAAAGAAAGCTCTCGAAGAAGTTATTTAGTTTTTATATGGTAAAAAATAAAAATCCCAATCGCCCCAAGGGGGAGGGGTATTTTTAATGTCATGAAAATCAAAAGATTTTCAGAATCCTAAAAAATCGTTTTGCGATTTTTGGGAAACATGGAATTCCTTAGGAATTTCCAAGTTCACCAAAAATGCAACACATTTTTGCGTGTTATGAATTCCCCTGAAATTTTTGCAAATGGGTTTTCAAAAGCCCAGCCACCGCAAGCAGTAGGGAATTCCTAATAATTAAACACTACAGCTTGATTCTTACTCCATCGATATGGTCTGCAATTTCCGAACCTGTCTTTGTGAGTGTAAGCAATTTTAATCTTCCCTGCTTCTCAAAATTCACTAATCCTGCTTTTTCCATCTGTTGGAGGATTTTAACAACATGAGAATAAGTGCAATCGACAACCTTTGCCAAAGAAGACGCATAAATCTCGTTTTTGGCATTTTTCAGCTCTACAAGCATCATTGCCGGTTTTTCTCGGAAAAGCACATTAAAGATTTCCTTATTTTCCATTATCCATCCCCACATATACAGATGCAAAATTGATATTATTGCTACAAAATCCGTTTTTCGGAATATAGTTTGTAGTATATAAAGTATATTTAAACTTTTCGCTGAGATTAAACTTATCGACGAAAAAAATCAAATTTGCTTTGATGCCAACCTTATATCTCCATCATTGACGGTCTTCCTTCCAGAATGTTTTGCTATCTGGGATGCCTGTCCAGCAATCTTTTCGGTTATTTCTGTTAAAATTTCAGTAAAAGCTTCTGCAGCATCGGCAGAAACCCTATTAGCTCCGGCCTTTATCAATATCCTTGCCACAGGAGCCTTTGGAATTGCCGTAGATTTTCTCCCCATATAAATCCCCCGTAAAAAAGTAAAAACTCTTTATCCTTTTATTAAAGGAAATACTATGGACTTCCTTTAAATAGTTTTCTAAAAACGGGGCTTCATCCAAAAAATCCTTTCTGGGTTTCCATCGCTCACATTTAAACGCACTAATTGATGGCAAAAATTCCCGTGAATTGCGGGCGACGAGCTAAAACGTCGCTCGTCGCATCTCACCCAATTTCCTTTTTGCTGACTGTATGTCTAAAAGATATTCACATGCTCGAACAAAGTTCGGCATCCACTTAGTGGATATTGATGGCAACCTTTAACTTTTCAATAACGCCCGATTTATAAAAGAAATATTATTTCATCTAACTTTAAAATCTATCAAAAGAGGCAGATGGTCTGAGAAGTGGAAATTAAGGACTTTATAGGCGTTTACCTTTATCTGCTTTGAGGTGAGGATGTAATCGAGCCTCCTTTTTGGATGGAATGCGGGCTGGGTGAATGTTTGGGATTCCTTATCCATCTTAAACTTGTAGTCTAGATGCGTTTCATCGAGTAGTTTTTGTATGTCTCCTTCCCCATTGAAAGTATTGAAGTCGCCCATTAGTATGACTGGATTTTTTATTTTGTTAACTATATTTATTATCTCTCCTATCTGCTTTGCCCTTGCTTTTTTTCCTAATGAAAGATGGGCCAAAAGCAATGTAACTTTTTTTGGCAGATGTATTGTTGACTCTATAACGACCCTTTTAGCGCCTTCATGTAGAGTGTGGTTTTTTACATCGGATAACTTTTTTTTAGCTATTATCGCATTTTCATGCTTGTTAAGTATTGGGATATAATGCAATAATCTTGGCCATCCTTTTAGTGGATAGATGCCCCCTTCAACCGAATTTTGCATATTAAGTCCATTTTTGAAAAAAATGGCTTCATCGTGATTTCTTGATCGAAATGACCCCCCATCAATCTCAACCAATGCCACAATATCTGGCTTTAGCGCTTTGATATGCTCTATTATCCTTTGATCCAAATTTTTTGGGGGAAAAAAGTCCTTCCATAGTTTAAGATACTGCCACCATAATCCGGAGTTTCCCTTGCAATACTCTATATTATATACAATAAGCCTTGTCATTTGCTTTGATTTGTTGATTGGTAATATTTATAACTTTACATTTCGAAAAGTTTATATATACTCTGGCTCAAGATTTAAAATAATGGCATCACCTTTTAGAGACGTTATGGATTTTTTTGCCGGCTTGGGCGTTTTTGATGTAGTGTTGCCTTTCCTTTTGATTTTTACTGTTGTATTTGCATTGCTTGAGAGGACTAAAGTTTTTGGCACAGAAAAAGTCGATGGCCATGAATATACCAAGAAAAACCTTAATTCAGCAGCAGCATTTGTAATCTCATTCCTTGTTGTAGCTTCTTCCGAGCTTGTAGAAGTCATTACTAAAGTGTCTTCCCAATTTGTTGTAATACTATTTTTGATTGTGCTGTTCTTATTGCTTGTAGGATCTTTCTTCAAGGAAGAGCCTCATGCATTTTTCCTTGAAAAAGGGGGCTGGCGCACGGCTTTCATGATAATCGTTTTTGTAGGATTAGTCTTTATTTTCCTTGATGCTTTGGGCTTGACGGATCAGGTCTTTAGCTTCCTGAGGGGAACTGCCAGCGGGGAGGTAGTAGGCTCTGCATTGCTGTTAATACTTATAGTCATTTTCGTCGTTTTTATCACTCAGGATAGGGGCGGCGGAAGCAGCGGCGGAAGCAAGAGCTCTGGCGGCCATTGATTTCCGTTTTACATGTTTTTTTGAATTCAAAATAGCAAAGTTTAAAAAGAATATTGTGAGGATGTAACCAACTTATAAATTAAACTTATAATTTTTAAAATATAAAAAGAGATGACCATGGCAGAAGTTAGCTTTAACAGGTTTATTGAGTCTTTGGAAAGGATTGGCTTTGTTGATGTCTTGCTGCCTTTTCTTTTGATATTCACAGTAATTTTTGCTGTTCTCGATAAAACCCAGATACTAGGATTGGGCAAGAGGAATATGAATGTGGGATTGGCATTCATTTTCGCGCTTTTAGTGGTTGTGCCCCATGTTACTGGAAATTTTCCAGCAGGCTACGATCCGGTCCAAGTCATTAATGCTGCATTGCCTTCAGTATCATTGATAGTTGTGGCCATAATTGCCCTGCTTATTTTGATTGGAGTATTTGCACATGATAGGATTATGCTTGGATTGACTGCTCCAGGATGGGTTGGATTGTTTTCTATTGTGACTATAATTTATATATTTGGAAGCGCATCTGGATGGTGGAATGCGGGCGTATTGGACTGGCTGGAAGGCGTATTCGGCTCTGATGTTGTTGCTGTGCTCATAATGATCTTAGTGTTTGGAATAATAATAGCATTTGTAACGGGCGGCGGCAGCCAGGGAGAAAAGGCAAGCGCATCCCAAAAAATAGGCATAGAATGGAATAAGCTATTTGGCGGCGGAGGCGGCGGCCACTAACTTAATTTATTGATCAAATGAAAAATGGCGACTTTTCTTGATGTTACGGCTTTAGAAGGTTTTTCTAATGTTTTTGTTTTCCTTTTGGTGGCAATTGGCGGATATGCGGTCCTTATTTACTTAAAGCCATTCGGGCAAAATAATATCATCTATTCCCTTATGGGCATCATAACTGCTTTTTTTGTCATAATGTCCCCTTTGGCGACTTTGATTATAAAGTCAGTAGCTCCATTTCTGGCCGTCATACTTACTCTTGTGAGCCTAGTTGTTGTAGCATCCGGAATGTTCGGCCATGGTTTAGACTCTTCTTTTAGCGGACTGCGTCCAACTGTTTTCGTGATTCTCATCATAGTCCTTATTGTCGGAACTCTGGCAGTAGTCAGGAAGAACATCGATGTTCCCGAGAGGGGAGAGGATTTCGGCAAAATATCAACAATAATATTTCATCCTAACTTTTTAGGCCTGATTTTTATTTTTGCGCTTGCAATATTCACAGTTGCGCTTCTAGCTGCAGGCGGCAGCATAGTAGGCGGAGGGCATTGAATCCCCATCTAGTTTGCATGATTTATTTTCTTAAATTGACTTCTGAGAATTAAAGTATTTAATCTTCTTTTTTGCTTCCAATCCTTGATCCTTTGGACATCCTTTCAAGCTTATTTACATTCTCAGTAAGGCTAGGGAGCACTTTTTGGAAGACTTTTTCCATTGCCTTTATCTCCACTCCGACATTGGTCAGGTTTTTATCGTACTCCGAAACTTTCCCTATCAGGCTTTTCTGGAGATTATTAAGGCTGCCTGCTATATCTTTGATCTGCTGGTCCATCTGGTCAATTTTTGATTCAGTCTTGTCTTTCCATTCAATTATCAGCTTTATGTCCCTCTCAAATTCCTTCCATTTCTCATCAATTATTGCCTCAACTATCTCTTCAATCTGCTCTTTATCCACTTGCTGAGGCGGCTGTTCAAACTGAGGCATAGGCTGAGCATAGGTCTGTTGCGGAAATTCCTGCATTTGAGGCGGCTGCATGTTCATATTCCCCTGAGGGGCAAATGGAGAATCATTTCCGCTTAAATTTACCTGGTTAATAGCATCAAAAATCTGGGAAGAATTATATCCCTGCATTTCCAGTTCCTGGATTATCTGGTCATTGCCCATGCCCCTTTGCTTCATTGCCATGATTAAACTTACGGGGTTTCCTGGAGCCGGGGGGTTTTCCTCTGCTTCTCTTTTTTTGCCAAAACTAAACATAGCCATTCATACACCTCTTTTTTAGACTTCTAATTGGCTAAGCTATTTTATTTGAAAAAATCTATATAAAGGTTTCTATTTGGCGGTTTTTTCCTGCTTTAGAATCTCTCTGACTATTTCCTCGACTTCGTTCTGGGTGACGAATTTTACAGGATTCCAGAAATTAATGTACTTTTCCAGTACTTTGACTTCTTCCCTTTTTGCAGTTTCTTCCAACTCCCCAACTATATCTATAATCTTGTCTTTTATCTCATCTATTTCTTTTCTCATTTCACTTATATCTGAGGTCAATGTCCTGATATCTGTGGAAAAAAGCTTGTTTTTCTCCAGCATATTGTGCTCAGTCACCTGCAGAGTTCTTCTTAAATTTGTAAATCCCTCTTCCAGCATCCTCAGGCGCCTGCTTATGTTGCCTATATCTTCAGAGAAAGCCTTAAGGTCAGGCTGCGGCTGGGCAGCTTTATGGAAGAATCCAGGCTGTTTTTCAGGCGGCGCTTGCATTTGGACCATATTGCAATATCCCGGTTTTAATCTTATAAATATGTTTTGGTTTTTATTCAAGTTAAGCAATAAACTAAACAAACAATATGTCTTTATCAAAAATTATTTATACTAATTAAAGATAAAATCTTCTTATCAATGGCAAAACAAAAGACAATCTCGAAAGAAAGCCCTCTGGCTGAAATAACATTAAGAAAGTATGAGAAGCCTTCTAAATCCTCTGAGAGGGAGCTTGTGAGGAAATTGTGCCTATCTGTGGGATTATTGCAGCCCGGGGACTCAAGAGATATTATTGTAGATATCCTTCATGTACTGCTGAATGCTAAAAAAGAAAAAAAAGAGCTTTCCAGCCAGGATATTGAGAAAATTGTAATAAGCGAGAGGAAAAAGCAGAATCTTCCTTTGAATGGAATTGCTTCATCAAACATAAGGAGGCAGATAAGAAGATTAAGGGAATTATTTTTAGTCGAGAAGGTCAAGAATTCTTA
>CAYTDO010000049.1:0-6500 GCA_964436645.1 uncultured Methanosarcinales archaeon
ATAAATCAAAATTTACGGATGCTTTTAAAGATGATATAGTAAAGGGCACAATATCATGAAAATCCACGGGATTTTCAGGACACCAAAAATATAAAATATTTTTGCGTGTTTACGCACCGAAAATGCATATCATTTTCGCGTGATTTGAGCAATAATTTCAATCTCTGATTGAAATCTATGAACGATAGTGAGTATGAATATGCCCTTTGCTCATACTCATTTCATTCGTAGCTTACAACAAAATTGTAAGTATTACGAACGGGCAGCTATTGTTTCCGTAAGGAAACCCGGGAAAGCGATTCAAAATTATCTGTTGTCCCAGAGGGACACCGAAAAGCAAAACAGTTTGTCCGTTGCTTTTCAAGTGCTTTCCGCTGGCTCAATTAATATTGTCCGTGAGTATAGCTATTTAATCATATCCTCTATGGGCCTTTTCTTCTCATTTTTCCTTGGAGAATCAGAGCTTTTCATGTTTTTTGCAGCCTGTTCCAAATCAACACCCAGCTCTTTCAATGACTTTATGTGCATCTGCATCAGCTGCTCTACAATTCTTAGAATCCTAAGCATTTCTTCCCTTTCTTTGGCTAGGGTGGTTAAGGCTCCTTTATGAAATCCAACCTGCTCTTCCCTGCTGCCTTCTTTATTTGCCATCCAGTTAGGGTCTGGAAATCACTATTTAAACATGTCGGAAAAAACTTCACTTTTTTGTTTAACACAATCTTAATAAAATTTTTAAACTGGTGTTTCATTCTGAAAATTATGGAAATCTATCTTAAAAATAATTCCCTTATCAGCAAGGAAGAATGGGAAAAGACCATAAGCTCCATAGAAACAAGATACGAAAATTTAGAGACAAACAAGGAGCGCGCAAAAAGAAAGATTAGCCAGCTGATAGAAAAAGCCATAATAATCAGGGCAGAAAACCTGAATAAGTTCGGAATTCTTTTCTCTGGCGGCGTTGACAGCACTTTAATTGCATTCCTTTGCAAAAAATACAATTATAATTTTACATGCTTCACAATAGGCCTGGAAAATTCCCAGGACATAGAATACGCGTTAAGGATAGCGAAGCAATACAGCTTAGACTTAAAATATAAAATATTATCTTTAGGGGAATTTGAAAAAATAATAAAGAACACAGTTAAGATTCTTCAGAATGCAGACATTGTCTGGGTTTCTGTCGGCTCCGTCCTTTACGCAGCCTCTCTTTCGGCAGTCCAAAGCAATGTCAGGGTTTTATTTGGCGGTCTAGGAACGGAGGAAATTTTTGCAGGTTATCAGAGGCATGAGGGAGCCCTGAAAAATAATGATTTTGAGGCCGTCCACAAAGAATCATGGAATGGATTAAGGAACATGTGGGCTCGTGATTTGTTGAGAGATTTTAAAATTGCCAAGCAAGTTGGCGTAGAGCTAAGGACGCCATATATGGACTCAAGCATAATAAAAGAAGCTATGAATCTCAGCCCAATATTCAAAATAAGCAGAGAAGAAAAAAAGATAATCCTGAGGGAGATTGCGGAGGATTTTGGCCTCGCCAAGGAATTCTCATGGAGAAAAAAGAAAGCGGCGCAATACGGCAGCAATTTCGTCAAAGGCATAGATAAATTAGCGGCAAAATACAACTTCAAGACAAAAAAAGAGTACCTGCAGAGCCTGCTTTAAATTATTTATTTTATGATAGTTAACTAAGAATAAAAATTAATATTCACTTAATCCTCAACTCAATAATATCCCCATTTTTTAAGACATAATCTATATTGGGAATATGCTGCCCGGGAAACCTCGAAGAGCCCCAAATTCTTGCAAACTTGAATTTCTCGACGAAATCCTTGTGCAATTTCGAGCATAAGTCCCTTATTGTAGCCCCTTCCCACATTATCAAGGGCTCGTCCATGTCTGCCTTTTTGTTGAACTCCTTTAAAAAAATGCTCATGAGCCTCATCCTTTTGTGGATAAGGTCCTTTAGCTCTGCCATCCCAGTCTTTTTCTCTCCAGAGATGCAGATATCGGGCTTTAATATTGCTTTTGCCTTTTCCAGCTCCTCGGCAGAAACCATGTCAATCTTGTTTAGCGCGACAATAGATGGCAAATAAATCTTATTTCCCTCAATGACATCAATGAGCTGGTCGACATCAATATCATCCCTCACTATTACATTTGCATTATTGATCTTAAACTCTTTTAGCACATCCTCTATTGTTTTTTTGTCTGTCTTAGTCAATTTTACTGTGGTCCCTATGTTTATTCCCCCTCTGGCAGTTTTTACAATCTTTACGTCCGGCTTTTTCTGGTTAACCCTTACATCTGAATCATAGACTTCTTTCAATAAAGCATTAAGATGCTCCGGATGGAAGGCATCAACTATTATGAGTATTAAATCAGAATTCCTTATGACCGCTAAGACCTCTTTCCCCCTCCCGGTTCCGGATGCAGCTCCATGCACCACTCCGGGAACATCCAGCACCTGTATCTTGGCATGCTTGTACTCCAGGACCCCGGGTATGACTGTGAGAGTTGTGAAAGCATAGGCAGCGACAGGGGAATTTGCATTTGTGAGTGCATTAAGCAAAGTGCTTTTTCCGACAGAAGGAAAGCCCAATAATACGACCGTCCCATCCCCTGTCTTTCTTACATCATATCCTTCTCCTTTCTTTCCCCCGGACCGTGATTTTTGCTTTTCCTTTAGCTTTGCAAGCTGAGCCTTGTAAAGGCCGATGGCATGCTGTGTTTTTTTGTTATACCTTGATTTTGAGATAAGTTCCTCTAGCTCCTTAATCTTCTCGACATTGCTGTCTTTTTTCTCAGGTTTGGCAAGTTCTGGCTTTTCCATGTTATATAACGAAATGACGGGCTTTTTAAAATTTTATCGGAAGTTAGATTATCACCATTTAAAAAATTATAAAAAGAACTAATTTAATTTGGCTTGGTCAGCTTCTCATAAAGCTCATTCAGCTCATCATAGATATATTTTTTCTCGTTATATTCTAATTTGAGATATATCTCTCTTGCCTTCAGATAGTATTTTTTCGCTGATTTGGCATTGTTATTGATTAATTCTTCTTCCCCTTTGAGCAGCAGCTTATGGCATTTTATGAATCTCCAGCTTTTATCTTTCCTTTTTGCCAAAATCTCAGTTTTTTTCTCTTCTTCTTCCTTCGTGGCGGCCTTGAAAATTGAGCTTAAAAATCCAGCCTTCTTCTCTTGGGCAGTTTCATCTTTCTTGGCGCTCTCCTGCTTGAACTCCTCAAGCTGCTCAAGGCTCTTTTGCAGCTCGATCTCCTGCTTTTTCTCCATTTCCTCAAGCTCTTTGACCTGCTGCTCGTCAATTTCTTTTGGCTCCTCTTTTTCAAAAAGCCTGAAGATGCCTTTTTGCTTTTTCTTTTCTTCTTTGGCATCTTTTTTATCTGGTGCCTTCTCCTTGCTCTTCAAGGATTCTTTTATCGGTTGCTTTATTCTCTCTGCAATGTGGAATATGCTGTATAGTTGGTTTATCCCTCCTAGTTCTCTTTTCTTTTGCAGGAACGTGATTTTTTCCCTGCCCCTTTCCTCTTCTAGCTTTTCTATTTCAGCCTTATATTTTTCTATCAGCCTTTCTTTGCTTTCTGTTTTCTTCTTCAGTTCATTCAGCTCTTTTTCATGCTCTATTATATGGTCATTGATCCCTTTTTGCTTGTCAATAACATCCTTTCCAGAGACCCCTTTGGAAGCACCAATCTTTCTGCTTCTGAACCCCTCCTCTATCCCTTTCTTTTCCTCAAGCAGTCCTTTTATCTGCTCCCGCAGCTCCCTGCCCCTTTCCTGCTCTTCCAGCTTGTATTTTGCCTTTATCTCTAGTTTTTTCCATTTCTCCTGCTCGGCCATTTCTTTCGCGCTTAATCCCTTAAAATTGTTTTCCAGCTCCCTTACTTCATTGTCATGCTGCTGCTTTAATTCTTTGGCCAGCTGCAATCTTTCCTCCAGTTTCGCTTCATATATCTGCTTCCATTCCGCTATTTTGTTTTCCCGCTCTTTTGAAAGCTCTTCCCTGCCCTCCAGGCTGTCATTGTAAACCTTGAACAGCATGCCTTTTTCATTTCTCAGGCTGTCGACATCTTTTTGTAAATTAGAACTATCATTTTCTATTGACTTTATTCCGGCGTATTCTGCGCTTATTTTTTCCCTGAGCTTGGAAATCCTGGAATCTTTCGCATTTATGATGTCTTCCAGCTCCTTGATGTCTTCCAGTTTCCTATTTCTCTCCTCTTCCTGCTTTTTCTTCTCAAGCTCTTTTTGCTTTCTTCTCATCTCGTATTGTTTGGCCTTCTCTTCCTCCAGCCTCTTTTTCCCTTCCTCTTTTTCCCTTGCTTCTGCTTCTCTCCTCTTTGTTTCAAGCTCTTGCTGCTTTCTTTTTTCTTCAAAGGCCTTTTTGCGCTCTTCCCCTATGTGTTCCATTTCCTCTTCTTTCTTCTTCCTGGCAAGCTCTTCCTCTTTTCGCTTCTCTTCCTGCAGCCTTATAGCATTTTCCTCTTTTTTCCTAAGCTCCAGCTCCTTCAGCTTTTGCCTCCCCTGCTCTTGTTTTTCCCTTTCAAGATATCTGCTCTTTTTTCCTTCAATCTTTTTCTTCTCAAGCTCTTTCTCTTCTTCTGTTTTTACCAGCCCAAGGCCATGCAAAATCTGGTACCATCTTTTCTTCGCATTTTGCCAGTCCTTTCTTATCTGCTCTTTTCTCCTCTTTGCCTCTGCCTGCCTGAGATTTATTCTTTCATCCAACCATTTTTTCTTTTGCTCTTCTTTCTGTTGCCTTTCCTGTTCCAGCTTCTTTTTCTTCTCAATCTCCCCGGTTTTTATCTGGCTCCTTTTCAGCAGAAGGCTTTTATAGAACGAGTTTACATCCTTAAAAATTTCCGCCTTGCTCTCATTATCCAGCACAGAATATATACTCATAATTTTGGCATAGATGCGGTCCGCTTTCCATATATTCCCCTTATTCAGGGCATTATACCCTTTCTCAATCAAAAACGTGCATTTGCCGGATGCTCCGCCTTTCTTCGTTTTTTCTTCCGCCCTTTCTTCTTTTTTTATTTCTGGCTCTTCTTCTTCTTCTGCCTGCCCCTCTCTTTCATCTTCCTTTTTCTTCCTGGAAAAGCCGGCTCCAAAAAGCTTTTCGTAAATCAACACGCCAACAAAGAAATAGGCATAAGCCCCAATGCCGAATATCAAAAGCAGCACGATAATTGATAATGTCCAGCATAATGGGTCATCTCTGCAGAATCCGAGAAGCCTGTTGAATCTGCCTTCTTTTGCGGCGGCGCTTTCCACCTCGAAAAGATAGCTTGAAGTCCCGACAGATTTTCCCAATGAAGCCTGCGCTACAAAAACATAATCGCCGGGCTTAAGATTCTGAGGTATCTTTAATGTTTTGAAAAAGGAAGCCTGAGTCTGGACAACAACACTTTCCTTCTCGCTTACTATGGTATTGCCATTTATATCCTTGACAAAAAAATCCATGCCGACATTGAAGGATTCTATGCTCTGGAGATTGAAAACTCTTATCTCAAAAGTGGTGCTGTCTCCCTGCACAACGCTCCTGTCTCTTGCGACAGGATTAAGGTTCATGTCGAAAAGAACATTCTTGCTTTCAATCTCAACTATAAGCGGTATCTCTTTTTGATAAGATTCGCTTTTCGCAATGACTTTCCCGATGTACACTCCTGGGGCCTGCTCAATGCCCTCATTCCTGTCAAAGCTTGTGAAATTTATTCTTACAATCTTCGTCTGTCCGGGCTTTATTGTAAACTCCTTGTCAAGTATATTGGCAAGATGAGACACCCAGGACGCATCCGCAGTTATAGAAACATCTCGGTCTCCCACATTCATTACCCTTAATTCTTTCTCAACATATTCACCTTCTTTCACTAAAACTTTTATCAGTACCTGATCGACTTCAAAGGGAACTGTATTTTCTTCGGCAGACTCTTTGACCAAATTTCTGTTTTGTATGAAAAACAGAGTAGATATTATCATAAGAAGAACAACTAAGAAGACTATTGCGACTTCCAGCGGCTTCTTCCCGCGCGAGCTTACTTTGCCTAGGTAAACGCTTCTGACCTTGCCAGTATGGTCCCTGACATTTTTGTAATAATAAGGGCCGTGCTTCTTGCCCTTCTTATGCACATACCTCTTAAAGGCCAATAAAATCACCACCCCTTAAACTATCTGATAGGGCAAAGCAGCAAGAAGTACTTAAAATAGGATTTAAAAATATGACTATGACTACCACCTCTTTTTCCACTAGCTAGTTTATGTAGTGTAACTGTAGTGTAATATGCTCTCTAGCATCTTTTTTATTTAAATATCTTCCTATAAATGGGCGTTATTGAAAAGTTGCGGTGCCATCAATATTGCGAGGCTCATTTAATCGAACATATAACCGGCCAGAGGGACGGCTCCTGCGGAGATGGCCGGCCATCATGATGCACTTCTAAAGCCGAGCCGATGTCCCCTGAGCAAAGCGAACGGGA
>CAYTDO010000050.1:0-14205 GCA_964436645.1 uncultured Methanosarcinales archaeon
GAGATTGCGCAGCCGCCATTTTACGAAAAATTATCTGCAAATAATATTATAAATAAAATATTAAAGGCATATAAAGGAGCTGATAAAAAATGAAGAAAGTTTATGTCAGTATGAGCACCGATATTATACATCATGGCCATATAAATATAATAGAGGCTGCAAGAAAACTTGGCGATGTAACTGTAGGATTATTGACGGATGAAGCAATTGCCGGCTTTAAGCGATTGCCGTTGCTTTCCTATGAACAGAGAAAGAAGGTAATAGAAAATATAAGCGGAGTAAAAAATGTAATCCCCCAGGAAACTCTTGATTATGGCCCTAACTTAAGAAAATTAAGGCCAGACTATGTGGTTCATGGCACTGACTGGAGAACCGGGCTGCAAAAGAGAACCAGAGAGAAAGTTATAGGGGCATTGGCTGAATGGGGCGGTGAACTTATTGAGCCAGAATACACTAAAGACATTTCTTCCACGGAAATTATTGAGAAAATAAATGAAATTGGGACTACTCCCGATACGAGATTAAAGAAATTAAGAAGGCTAATAGAATTGAAGCCTATAGTCAGGATAATGGAAGTGCATAATGGATTAACGGGGAGAATAGTTGAAAAATTAAAAGTTTCTGTTGGAGATTCTATCAAAGGATTTGACGGCATGTGGGAAAGCAGCTTAACAGATTCTGCTTCTAAAGGAAAGCCGGATATAGAGCTTGTTGACTATACATCCAGGATACAAACTATCGATCAGATTTTTGAAGTAACTACTAAGCCTATGATAGTCGATGCAGACAGCGGGGGGATGGCGGAGCATTTTGTATACACCGTTAAAACCCTCGAAAGGATTGGGGTGTCAGCAGTTATAATAGAAGACAAAGCAGGCCTAAAAAGAAATTCTTTGTTTGGAACGGACGCAGGCCAGCAGCAGGATTCAATAAAAAATTTCTGCGATAAGATATCTGAAGGCAAAAAAGCCCAGGTTACAGACGATTTTATGATAATAGCAAGGATAGAGAGCCTTATATTAAACAAGGGCATTAAGGATGCCATTGAAAGGGCCAAGGCATACATAAATGCAGGCGCTGACGGCATAATGATACACAGCAAGGAGAAAAATCCAAATGAAATTCTGGATTTTTGCAGGGAATACGATAGAATTGAAAATAAGGTTCCTCTTGTAGCTGTCCCGACGACTTACAACACTATAACTGAAGAAGAGCTCAGCAAAGCGGGAGTTAAGATAGTCATATACGCAAATCAACTGCTTAGGAGCGCGTATCCTGCAATGGTTAAGACAGCGGAATCTATTTTACAGCACGGGAGGAGTTATGAGTCAGAAGAATACTGCATGCCTATAAAAGAAGTGCTTACATTAATCCCCGGGAGTAAATAATCTCATGAGGAGAATAAAATGATACACCCTAAAGGATTTTATGATTGCCTGATTAAAAACGGAATAGAGTTCTTTACCGGAGTTCCTGATTCTCTGCTGAAGGATTTTTGCGCTTATATAACTGACAATACGCCTAAAGAAAAAAATATTATTGCGGCAAATGAAGGAAATGCAATAGCTTTGGCTGCAGGCTATCATTTGGCAACTGGAAAATTTGGCATTGTTTACATGCAAAACTCAGGATTAGGAAATGCTGTCAATCCTTTGGCGTCGCTCGCTGACCCTGATGTTTATTCAATGCCGATGCTGCTTTTGATTGGATGGAGGGGAGAGCCGAATGTAAAGGACGAGCCGCAACACGTTAAGATGGGCAAAATCACATTAGGGCTTCTTGATACGCTTAAAGTTCCATATAGGATTTTAGATGATGATTTTGAAAATATTTTAAAAGAAGCTAAGCACTCTATTGAAATAAATAAAGCTCCTTTTGCTATTGTTGTAAAGAAAGGGGCTTTTGAGGAGTATACTCTAAAAAATAAGCAAGAAACTAATTACGAGCTTAGCAGGGAAGAGGCAATCAGAACTATAGTTCCGCTGTTAAGCGATAATGATTTAATTGTTTCAACAACTGGAATGGCTTCCAGGGAATTATTCGAGCTTAGAGAAAAAAATAAGCAAGGCCATGAAAAGGATTTTTTAACTGTCGGCAGCATGGGGCATTCATCTTCAATAGCTCTTGGAATAGCTTTAGATAAGCCTGACAGGCAGATTTATTGCTTTGACGGGGATGGGGCTTTGATAATGCATATGGGCTCTCTTGCAATAATCGGCCAATTAAAGCCCAAGAATTTTAAGCATATCATTTTCAATAACTTTGCCCATGATTCCGTCGGAGGGCAGCCAACTGCATCATTTAATATTGATATTTCTGGAATTGCAAAGGCTAATGGATATGCGGAAGCTTTTTCAGCGCAAAATAAAAATGAAATAGAAGGAATAATGCATAAAATAAAAAAAATGGACGGGCCGGTTTTGCTTGAAATTAAAGTGAATAAGGGGCATAGGAAAGATTTAGGAAGGCCTACAACTACGCCGATAGAGAATAAGGAAGGGTTTATGAGTTTTTTAAGAGGTTAAAATGCCGCAGCAGGAATATTTAGGATTTAATTCCGTAAATAATCTTAAAAAAATTCTATTGAAGCATAATCCTAAAAATATTTTTTTAGCTACTGGCAAAGAATCTTACGAAAGGTGCGGAGCAAAATCAATAATAAGCAATATCCTAAAAAATTATAATATTATCTATTTTGATGATTTTGAAATAAATCCCAAATTGAAAGACATAGAAAAAGGAATAAAAATTTTTAGAAAAAATAATTGTGATTTTGTTATTGCAGTTGGCGGCGGCAGCGCCATTGATGCCGCAAAATCCATTAATATTCTTGCTTCCAATGAAGGAAATCCGGAAGATTATATAACCACTATAAAAAAAATTGAAAATCAAGGAAAGGCTTTAGCTGCAATCCCTACAACAGCCGGCTCTGGAAGCGAAGCTACAAAATTTGCAGTTGTTTATATGGGCAAAACAAAATACTCTTTACAGCATGAGTTTATGACTCCCGACTATGCTATTGTTGACACTCAATTTACAATAAATCTTCCAAGGGCTATAACAGCATCTACAGGGATGGATGCTTTTTGCCAGGCGGTGGAATCTTACTGGTGCATTAATTCGACAGAAGAATCAAAAAAATATGCGGAGCAAGCAATAAAAATAATATTAAAAAATCTTTCAAAAGCGGCAAATAATCCGTCAACTGAAAGCAGGGAAGCAATGTCCAAGGCAGCCCATTTGGCAGGGAAAGCAATTAATATATCTAAAACGACAGCCTGCCATGCAGTATCCTACCCAATTACTTCTTATTTTAATGTGCCGCATGGGCATGCAGCAGCCCTTACTTTGCCTTCGATGCTAGTTTATAATTCTGAAGTTAATAAAGATGATTTACTGGATAAAAGGGGCATTGATTATGTAAATAAAACTGTTAATGAAATTGTAAAATTTATTGGCGTTAAAGGTGTTGGAGATGCAAGCCAAAAAATAAGAAATTTAATGCAAGAAATAGGGCTAAAAACAAAATTAAGCGAGCTGGGAATTAAAACTCAAAATGATATTGATATAATAATAAAAAATGGATTTAATCCTGATAGGGTTAAAAATAACCCAAGGAAATTGACAGAAGGGGCATTGAGGAAAATACTGGAGAATATAAAATGAAGGCAATAATCCTGAATTCTGGAATAGGGAAGAGGCTTAAGCCTTTTACTAATGAAAATCCCAAATGCCTTGTAAAAATAAATGGAGATACAATCCTTGAGCATGAAATTAAAAATTTACTGGATTATGGCATAAAGGATATAATAATCACGACTGGGCTTTTTGAAGAAAAAATAAAAGGTGCAGTAAAAAGCAGGTTTCCTGAACTGAACGTTGATTATGTAAAGAACGACAAGCCAGAATCAACCAATTATATCTACTCCCTTTGGCTCTTAAGGGACTTATTAGATGAAGATGTAATTTTAATGCATGGAGACATGGTATTTGAAAAACAGCTTTTAGGCAGGCTAATAAGCTCAAAATACAGCAGCAGCGTTTTAGTTAATAGCAAGATTGAAGTTCCAGAAAAGGATTTTAAAGCCAGGGTAAAGGATGATTATATAAACGAAATAGGAATAAATGTTTTTGGAAAAGATGCTTTTTTTATGGCTCCAGTATACAAGCTATCAAAAAATGACTTTAAATTGTGGATGGGCGAGATTTCAAAATTTATTGAAAGGAATGAGGTTACAGTTTATGCCGAAAACGCTTTTAATAATATATCCAATCAAATTAAGCTTCATCCAATTTATTATTCGAATGAATTCTGCATGGAAATTGACAACCCTGAAGATTTGAACTCGGCAAGAAAGTTTTTTAAGAAAAAATATCCAAATTAGCATACTCTTTTATTTTACTATCCTCTCATACAATTCTTTTAATTCACCAATAGTTATTATCTTCAATAAAAATAAGATGGAAAAGTATACTGCCGCTGAAATAACCAATATTATTCCACTTTCAATAAAAACGTTCAAGGAAATAGCTTTTTTTAAAGCCCAAACTAATCCAACAAGCGCTAATCCAGTTATTAAAGTTTTTGCCCATATCAATATCGGCAGTTTTGCCGCGATAAATCTTCTTGTATCAATCAACCCCATGACCATCATAATGAAATAGCTCAGGGTTGTTGACAATGCAGCCCCATTAATGCCCCAAACAGGTATCATAACTAAATTTGCAATGAAATTAAATAAAGCGGCTGAATATACAATTTTGCTGTTTATCTCAGGCTTTCCTATTCCGGAGAATATATTTATGGAGATGCCGTTTATCGTTGCAAATATCATGCCTATTATAAGTATCTTTAAGGCATTGCCGGCTCCTGTGTATTTGCTTCCGAAAAATACGCTTATTATTAGGTCTGAAAAAGAGAAAACTATGAACACTGCCGGGATTATTATTATTGCAGAGTATTTGTATAACGATTCTATGCCAGCTATTAGCAGTGTATGCTCTTTTTTTGTCCAAAATTCTGAGGTTAATGGCAGGAAGATACCACCTATGGCTCTTGGGAAGTAAAGGAAGAGCTTGGCTGTGGGCAAGGCTACGTTGTATAAAGCGACACTTGTCAATCCAAGGAAGTAAGTTATCATTATCGTGTCTGTGTACCATAAAATAAACCCTGCAAATGATGTGGCTAATACAAAGATGCCGTATTTTGATATTTTTTTGAAAAGGCTTTTTTCGAATATAAACTTTGATTTTGTGAACTGAGGAAAGACTTTGATAAGCAGGAGTCCGAAAATTACGGTCAATAAGGCAGGAGAGATTATGTAAGCCAAGACTGGGCCAAGGATATCATAATTTAGCCATGCTCCTATCAGTATTACTGTCAATATTATGACCATCCTTACTAAATCAATCCCTGAGAAATAAGACATTTTTTTAAAGCCCTGGAATGAAAATTTCAGGACTTGGGTAAAGCTGTCGAACATGAATGATACTGCCATAAGAATCAGGACAATGCCGGCTTTTTCATCATGGAAATAGTTCTTAGCAAGATAATTTGAGAGGAAATAAACTATTAAAATTGTTATCAGGCTAGTTACTAATTGTATTATGGCTGCGTATAATATTGAGCTTTTTAATTCATTATATTTCTTTTCATGCAGGAATTCCGGGATGAATTTTATCAATGCCTTGTCAAATCCCAATGTTTTGAATATTCCGAACAAGCCTAAAAAGGCAAAAACTGCGTAGAATAGGCCGAAATCTTCCACGCTCAAAGTTCGGGCCATGACCAGCCTTACAAGATAGCCGAAAACTGCAGCTATGGCTGAGAATATTATTACGGTCAAGGTTCCTTTTACTGCGGTTTTTGTGTAATTCATTTGGCTTATTTTTTAATCTTGTTTTATGATAATTTTATTTTACCTTAATCTGTTGCTACGCAACAAAATATACTGCTCGGCGCCCGCTTCCTGACATTACGCTCGCGCCTCTCCTATTTATTGCATTATTTTTGAATATAATAAACTATAATATCATTATCTTTCACAACCTGCCAGTTTTTTGGAGGATTTTCTATTTCTGCTGGGAATGTCTTGTTTTTGTTTGCTTCTTTTAGATTTTTTATCATTTCCGGGTTTATTACCACATAAGCATCTCTAATACTTTTGAAATTAGCTGGGTAGGGTTTTAGGTTTTCTTTTAGTGTAAATTTTGATATATAATCGAGGGCTTTAAGGGATCTTTCATCAGCGTATATTGGTTTTTTAAGAGTATTTAGGAAAGGATAGCTGCTCTTTAAGCTGCCAAGAAGGTTTTGGCCTACGCTAATATAAGCATGGAATATTGATGCTGAGAGAAGAATAATTATGAAGGTCGGCAAGATCCATTTCTTTATTTTGCTTAGATCGGAGATGAATAATGCCAGCAAAATTATTGCGGGCATTGTGAAAATGGAAGTGTAGCGGTCAACGGCCCTGAATGGTATGTATTGTGCCAAGGAGGATGAGCCGAAGCTTAGATATAATAATAATGGGATAATCCATAATAAAATTATCAACATTTCTTTTCGGTTTTCTTTTCTTTTCTTTAAAATAAAATAGAGTATTGCGATAAAGATTGGAATGTAGAAGAATGAAAGCAAAGGATTGGTGAGGAACAACCATGGGTAATGGAATAGGCCCATAGGGAAATCTAATCTGCCGAAATAGTTATGCGAGATAGATGCTTCACTTAGGTATTTTTGGGAAGCATGGAATCTAAATAATGCATCATTCGTCAATGAAAGGAATAATAGCGATTCCAGGGTGAAAATCAAGAGAATACCTAAAGGAACAAGGAAGTACTCTTTTTTGATCTTTCTTTTATAGATTATGTAGGCTATGAAAAATAAAGCTATGAGCAATGCGCTTTCCCTTATCATATAGCCAATCCCTATTAAAATTCCTGAGAGAATGTAACTTAAACCGTATTTTAGTGGCTTTTTTAATTCCGCATAAAGGAAAATATATACGCCCAGGGACATGAAGAAGGCGCTTGGGAGATCTGATAATAATTGGGTTGAGTAAACGACATCCAAGGGGGAGAAAGAGATGAGTAAAGCGGATATTAACCCTACATTTTCATTGAATAATAATTTTCCAAAATAAAAAATCAGGATTATGCTGGCTAGTGATGTTAATAGTGGAAATAAAACTGATGAAAAGTCTTTTATCCCGAAAATCCTGTACGAAAAAGCTGTTGCATAGACTATCCCCATTCTTGTTGATAGGGTTAATGTTGAATCTGGATTAATTCCTCTTCCATTGTTTAAATCATCGGCTGTTTTGCTGTAGACCAATGAATCTGAGATGCCCATCCCTGAGAAGAATGCCAGCCTGAAAGCCAGTCCGAATAATACTATCAATAACAGCAAGAAATATGGATTTTTTAAAATTTCTTTTCCAGTTATTTTTTTTAGATTAAGCATTTTATTTTATCAATAGCATCTTTTTTAATAAATGTTCCTCACTGAAATATTTGAATAATTCTTTGTCGTTCACTTTTCTCATATTTTGTATCTGTCTTCTTTTTTTCATTATTTTATTGATGTTTAAGAGATTCCATAATATTGCGTATATTCTTGCAAATGAGTCCATGAATTTTAAGGTTACAGCATCCTTTATTATTGCGATGAGTCTCATAATTAAAACATAAGGGCTTAGGAAAATAATATTTATTGGCTCTAAGTTGGCAAAAAAACTCCTTAAAAGATTCTTTTCCATAAGGAATGTAAGATAATAGGTCTTATGGATTTTTCTTGAGATGGATCCTGCGTGGTAGACTATTGAATTTGGTATGTAGAATACCTTATGGCCGAGGAGCCTTATCCTAAGTCCCAGATCCACATCTTCTCCATAGAAGAAATAATCATTGTCGAACAGATAGCCAAATTTATCTATGATTTCTTTTCTTATCAATCCAGTGCCTATGTATGGAATTTCTATTGGCTTTTCTCCTAAATAGTTATTTTTGAAAGTTCCGGAGTAAAATGATCTTGAAAGCCAAGTTCCTGCTAGGTCTATCTTGCTTTTATCATTTAAATTCACATATTTTGGAGCTGCCTGGGCAGCTTCTTTGTTCTTTTCTAGGAAATCAACAAGCTTGTCAAGCATGTCTTCTTTTACTTCTATGTCGCAGCCGGTAAAGTAGATGTATTTTGCCTGTGATTTTTTTATTGCCGGACCATATGCAGCGGTTCCAACGTTTTTTCCTAATTGTATTATATTTATTTTTGGAAATTTCTTTTTTATTATATTCGGAGTATCATCTTTGGAGCCGTTGTCAACAACAAAAATGTCATACTGGTATTTTGTTTTTAATTTTTTTATGGATGAGACTGCCTTAAGGACCATACCTGAATCATTAAAGGATAAGATTACAAAAGATACATCTGCTTTATTTTTGGCTTTCATTTTTTAATAGGCTGGCAAATTCTTTTATTCCATCTTCAAAAGAGTAATCCGGCTTAAAATTGAATGTTTCGTTGAAATCCACCTTTATCTTGAAGTCTATGTACTTTTGCTTCTCTAATCTTGGAGTGTACTTTATCTTTACTTTTTTATTCAAGGCTTTTGCAGCCTTTTCTACAGTCTCCTTTATCGTAAGGTTTTCTTGGCCAAGATTTGTTGTCAGGCTTGATCTTTTTGAATTTAAAGCGGCTATAAGGGCTTTTATCGTGTCTTTTACGTACATTACGTTGATGATATTAGTTCCATCTCCGTAGACTTCTATCTCGCTTTTGTTTTCTATTAGGTCTTTTACCAGCTTTGTCATGAATTTCCTTTCTGAGTATAGGCCGAAAGCGCCTCCGAACCTTATTATAGCGTATTCGCTTATTTTTCCTATTGAGTTATAGAATTTTACATATTGCTCTGCTATTGCTTTGGAGATGCAGTAAGGGACTTTTGGGTTGATCTTTGCTTCTACGGTTACAAGGCCTTTATTGCCGTCATATACCCCGGCTGTTGAAAGATAAATTAAGCGGTTTATGTTTTCTAATGACTGCATGAAATTTAAGAATGTGAAGATGGTTAGTTCTGCGTCTTTCTTTGGGTTTTCCTTAGATAAGGGAACATTAACATTGGCTGCAAGGTAGAGGCAATAGTCAAATCTTTTTCCTATCTTCTGGAAAAGCTCTTTTGCTTCATCTTCTTTTGTCAGATCGCACTTGTAGAGCTTTACGTTCTTTAGATCTTTATTTTTTACGAAGTCCTGGATATCTTTAGAGCTATTATAGATGGCTATTATCTCTATATCTCTGGGAGCAAGCTCTAGAAAATTCCTGCCTATAAAGCCGGATGCGCCTGCAACCAGGACCCTCATTTTTGATTTTTGTACCATTCTATGGTCCTTTTGATGCCTTCCTCAAAATTAACTTTTGGCTCGAAGCCAAGAATTCTCTTTGCCTTGTCTATGCTTGGGACCCTTATGTTTACTTCCGGATATTGAAGCTCCTTGAATTCAATCTTTGATTTTGAGTTTGCTAATCTTATAACGGTTTCTGCTGTTTGGAGCGTTGTTGAGGTGGCTTGCGGGTTTCCTATGTTGAAAACTTCTCCCTCTGCTTTTGGGTTTGATAGTATAAGTTCTAAGGAATCTGACATGTCATCGATGTAGCACCACGATCTTATTTGGGAACCGGGCTCATGGATTGTCAATGGCTCGTTTTTTATTGCTTTTATGATAAAATTATGGATTGCGCCTTCTCCTATCTGGCCAGGCCCATAAACATTGAAAGGTCGTACACTGGTGAATTTGATATTGTATTCTCTGGAGTAGCTTTCTGCAAAGAACTCTGAGGCCAGTTTTGACATTGCATAGACCCATCTTGGCTTCCCTATCGGGCCTAAGGTTGTGAATCCTTCTTCATTTGCTTCGTATACATTTGGGCCGTAGACCTCGCTTGTTGAGAAGACTATTGTTTTCTTTACGTTTTGGTTTTTGCAGGCTTCCAATAGGTTATATGTTCCTAAAAGATTGATTTTTAATGTTGTTGAGGGCTTGCTGATAACGGTTCCAACGCCAGCTATTGCTGCCATGTGTATGGCTATGTCATGATTTTTTATTGCGCTTTCTATCTGGCTTTGGTTCAGGACATCTCCTTGGATTATTCTGAGGTTTTTATGATTTTTAAAATTGGTTTTTTCCAATGCATTCCTGCTTAGATTGTCAAATACAGTTACCTTGTTATTGTCTATAACTCTCTCTATAAAATGGGAGCCGATGAAGCCAGCACCGCCTGTTACAAATAGGTTTTTTCCTTTTAATTTCATGGGTTAAAGAGGTGGATAATTGGTTTATAAATGTTTGTTAACTTTCCCAGAAGCAGTGCTATTTTTTCTTATAACCTAATTTCTTATCATACTCTGCATGATCAATTATATCAAGAACAAAACAAATAATTTCTATCTGATCTCCTTTAATCGTGTAGAGCATCCTCCAATAATTGGTCAGTTCTACTCTCCACAAATTTTTTGCATTGTACTCTTTTGGAATTAATGATTTAGGGATATTATTTCCATAGAATGGATTTGCTTTGATAAATTCTGTCTTTTGTTTTATTGAACGCAGCAATTGCATCTCTTCCGTATTATCTTTGCCTTCTCTTGCTTGCTGCCCGACTATTTCGTTCAGCCTTTTATACTCGGAATCAGCCTCATCAAGAAGAATAACTCTTACTGGTTTATTCATAACTCCGTTCCCTTTTTGATCAAATCATTTAATTCCTTTCTTTCTGCAAATATCCACAGGATTCCCTTTGTGCCTATCAAAATCTTGCCGCTGATCTGAAGGTAGTCAAGTATTTGGATTAAAGTATTATGCATCACTTGCTTTGGCAGCTTTCTTTTTAATTCCGCTATTTTTAATAATTCTCCACTTTCTTTTAATGTTTCTTCAACCATAAGAACAGTGTTTAAAGTAGGTGAATGCTTTATTTTTTCTCCTTCATGTATTGTTTGTGGCATTTTATATCCAATTAGTATAAATTTATATCTAATAGAGATACACTTATATTTAAAGGTTTTGGTTTTTAAGTTGACATACTTTACAGCTATAATAAATAAGAAAACTTTAAATGGTTTCATTTTTCTGACCTCTTATGGATGATAAAACCACCATCTCAAAATTAAAAGAGAAAATTAAGTTTTTTTGTGAAGAAAGAGATTGGGACCAATATCATAATGCAAAAGATCTGGCAATAGGGATTATAACCGAATCTTCCGAACTTTTAGAACATTTTAGATTTAAGTCTGAAAAACAAATTGAAGATTTTTTTAAATCTCCAGGAAAAAAAGAAGAAATATCCGAAGAAATGGCAGATGTTTTATATTTTCTTTTGCGATTAGCCCAGAGATATAATATCGATTTAGCAACTTCTTTGGATAAGAAGATGATCAAAAACGAAAAAAAATACCCGATTGATAAGTCCAAAGGATTAAATAAAAAATATACCGAACTATGAAACTTTACGAAAGTGTTGTAAAACAATTTAGGGATGATGTTGTACAGAATAAAATAGCAGATAAAATCTCGAATCAATATCAAGAATATTACAAAAGAAAGGCTAACAAGTCTGAAGTTAGATCTTGGATAAATTCCTTAAACTTTGTTAAAAATGTTTTGGAATACGCTCCAATAGAAAAAAATAAGATTATTGTTGAATATGAATTACCTTATTCAGAAAAAAGAATTGATGTTTTATTGTTTGGTAAAGATGCAGAAGGAAATGATAATATAGTTATTATAGAATTAAAACAATGGTCTAATGAAAGTATAGAAGATTCTGAAAATGAAGGAAACATAAAAGTTGATTTTGGGAGATTTAAAAAAGAGCTACCTCACCCTTCTTTGCAAATTGAGGGCTATTATTGGCACCTAAAAGATTTTCTAACTGTATTTGACGAAAAACCAAGAATATTATTAAGTGCATGCGTTTATTGCCATAACTATAATAAAGGTGAAAATGAAATTCTTTATTTACCTAAATTTAAAGAAGACCTAAAAAGATACCCACTATTTTCAAAACAAGAAATCATAGATCTTGGAAAGTATCTTGAAACAAAACTATCTTCAGATCCAGGTCTTGAAGTTTTTGGAAGGTTTACTTTTAGTATATTAAGACCAACTAAAAGGCTTATGGATCATACTGGAGATATGATTAATAAACAACAAATATTCCACCTAATTGATGAACAAATTACTTCTTATAAAGTAATAATGCACCGAGCAAAAAATCTTGCAAAGTCAAAAGAAAAATCAATAATTATAGTTAAGGGAGGTCCAGGGACTGGAAAATCAGTCATTGCATTGGAAGTTATGGGGGAACTATTAAGAAAGGGCGTAAATGTTGTACACGCTACGGGATCTTCTGCATTTACAAATACATTAAGGAATATTTTAGGAACAAGAGCAGCAAATCAATTTAAATTTTTTAATAGCTTTATGGACTCTTTGAAATGGAGAGAGGATAGTATTGACGTTTTAATTTGTGATGAAGCGCATAGAATAAGAAAAACAAGTGAAGGTATGTACACCCCTAAACATCTTAGAACTGATGAACCTCAAATAAATGAATTGATCAGAGTAGCTAAACTAACAATTTTCTTTATAGATGAACAACAAGTTGTTAGGCCTACTGAAACTGGAAGTATTAGATTGATAAGGGAAGCAGCGGAAAAATCTAAAGCAAAAATTTATGAATTGCCAGAATTAAAAACTCAGTTTAGATGCGGAGGTTCTGGAAATTATTTAGAAAAAATTGAGATTATATTAAGAATTAAGGAAAAAGGATTAGATATGGAAGCAGATGAAGAAACTAAAATGGAATTGAAAATTGTTAATTCTCCTCACAAACTTAAAAAACTAATTGATGAAAAAAATAAAGAGAAAAAAAATTCTGCAAGGCTAACTGCAGGTTTTTGTTGGCATTGGAGTAAGCCAAAAAATGACGGATCGCTTGTTAATGATGTTAAAATTGGCGATTTTGAAATGCCTTGGGAAAATAAAGATAATTTTTGGAAATGGGCCACAGAAGATTCTGGCATGGGACAAATAGGAACAGTATACACCTCTCAGGGCTTTGAGTTTGATTATATAGGGGTTATTTTTGGAAATGATTTAGCTTGGGATAAGAACACTAAAAGCTGGTACGCAAAACCAGAAAATTCTTACGATAGCATGGCTAAAAGAGCAAATGACCAGTTTGCTCAACATCTTAAGAATGTTTATAGGGTTCTTCTAACAAGGGCGCATAAAGGTGTTTTTATCTATTTTATGGATAAATATACTGAAGAATATTTCAAAACTAAAGCTAAGGAGTTAGGATTGAGAGTCTAGCCAATTCCAATACCTATCTTTTCCTAGTATAACATGATCTAAAACAATTATGTTAAGTACCTTCCCAGCTTCTATAATTTGCTTTGTTATTTTAATATCTTCTTCAGAAGGCTCTGGATCGCCAGATGGGTGATTATGCACGAGCATTATGGCGAAAGCACTTTCTTTAATAGCTTCTTTAAATACTTCCCTAGGGTGCGCTAAACTTGAATCTAAAGTCCCAACTGAAATTAATTCTTCCCTTATTATCCTATTTTTAGTATCCATCATTAAAATATACAAATGTTCCTTTTTTTTATCTTTCATGTCATCAACAAAATAATTATAAACATCTTTTGCACACTCTATTGTTGGTTTAAAACCTTCTCTTTTTACTTTATCTGTAATTTTAAATATTTCAAACATAGCTTTTATCCTCAAAGCTTTAATCTTATCAACTTCGTTTTCAAGTTCAGTTAATGAAAGTTCAGATAATTTACTAAAACTATATTTATTTAATAACCTATTAGACATATCGATAGCATTCTCTCCCTCTTTACCGTTCCAAAGAATTAGCGATAACAATTCAGCGGGATTTAATTTAGCCACTCCCTCTTTTTTTAACTTGTAGCTTGGCCTATTCCACCATGGAATATCTTTTATTCTCATAGGAAGAAATTATTAATACTTATTTATATTCTTTTCTTTCTTAAACAAAAAAGTGATACCAGATAAAAAATCTGAAACAGTTATTTTGCTCAATTACCCCAACACCCTCTTAACATCCACAACCTTATCCTTAATCCCAATCAATTTATCCTTATACTTAACTTCCTTATTCATCAGAATTAT
>CAYTDO010000051.1:0-2615 GCA_964436645.1 uncultured Methanosarcinales archaeon
CCTTCCTGCAGCTCAAAAAGCGTTGTAAAAGCAGGAATAAGAAAGAACAAACAACAAGAAATCCAAAGATACGGGTGCAATTCATGCAACAAAACTTTTACCAATGCAAATCTAAAAAACAAAACCTACCCGGCAAAAATATTTGAGCTCTTGCTTCTAGAGGAAATAAAAAATTCCAGCAAGAATTAATAATAAAAATTAAAAGAACAAAAATAATTATTACTGCACAGCTAAATTAACAGCATTAACAATCTTATCGCCGGAGTAATCATAAATTATAAGCCTTGCCTGGTACCTCAGCAAAAAGTCGCCTACTTTCGCATTGGCATAAACATCAGGGAATTGCTGCTTCAAGGTTGCAAGGCTTTGCCCGTCAAGCTGGCCGCCAATAGGCTGCTGGCCTTCAAGGCCCTGCATCTCAGGGTGAACGCTCAGCTTGCTTAAAAAATCCTGTGGAAGCTGGGGCTGCTGCTGAAGCGATACTGTTCCCCTTACAG
This sequence comes from uncultured Methanosarcinales archaeon, assembly GCA_964436645.1. Classification (GTDB taxonomy): domain Archaea; phylum Nanobdellota; class Nanobdellia; order Woesearchaeales; family GW2011-AR4; genus JACPJP01. Next base: position 498 of record CAYTDO010000051.1, read on the forward strand.
TGTCCTTGCTATAATCATATATTACAATTACATCCTGATATTGCACTAAAAAGCTGCCTAAATAGGAAGTGTCCAGGCCATTTATTTGGGATTGAAGGCCTGCAAGATTATTATTACTAACTTGAATAATGTTCAATGGGTTAGCGCCCGCATATCTGCTAGCTTCCGGATGCGCCGTCAGCTTAGCAAGAAAATCGTTTGTGTTTATTGTCTGGGCCACAACCGCTCCGGTTATCTGTTTTGTGTTCAATAATACCAAAATGCCGACAACTAATGTCGCGAGAATAAGCACAAGCTTGGCGTACTGGAATATCGGCCTTTCATGCAAAGGCTCCCTATAAATCAGTGTAGAACTGCTTGATGCCACTTTAAAACCCCCCTGCTATTTATTTTAATTAAAAACATAAAGCTAATATTTAAATGTTTTGATTAAAGTGGCAGGCTTGCAGTTTTTTTTCTTTATCCGGATTATAATAGCGGTATATAATTTTAATGGCATAATATCAAATGAAAATAATAATAACAAATTACAACAAAAAAATTATTAAACAGCAATAAGGTTGGTATAAAAAATAATGGCAAAATCTAAAATAGGCATTTTATTTTTTTTATACATCATAGCCGGCAGTGCCGCACTTGCATTCCAAACGAACTCCACGAACTATATAAATTCTCCAGTGGCCGTATCGTATGGGGGCGATATAACCAACAGCAGCAGCTATAAGAATTATATTGCAAGCGGAGTCGTATCTGGGGTTATTGACTCTGGATCCTACAAGAATTTGCTGGGATTTTTCTACACATGGCTTTTGGCAAACAATCAGCCGTGCACTTCCGCAAATCAATGCCAAGGGGGATTTTGCTGCAGCAATTTATGCAAAAGCAGCTCCTGCCCCGTCTCCGCTACGGGCGGAGGAGGGGGTGGAGGGGAACCGGCTGGGAGTGGGGGCGGGGGCGCAATAATACCTGCCAAGCAAGAAATTGATTTCAGTATAAGCCCATCCAGCATTAAGTCCAAGCTTGCCTTAGGAGAGGAAGAGGAAAAAAGCATCGTTATAAGCAATACCGGCGCATCAGCGGTTTCTATTCCATTAAAATTGGAATCAATCAGTAAATTTGCATCATTATCCCAAAGCTCGGTAAGCTTGGAGCCCGGCCAATCAACAAAAATTACATTAAATATAATTGCAAAAGAGGTAGGGGCTTTTGTAGGGGAATTAACAGCGAAAGCTGGCGGTGTTGGGAAATCAATACCTATAATACTTGAGTTCATAAGCAAATTAGTTTTATTTGATGTAAAGCTCGATATACCGGAACAATATGCGGAAGTGAAGCCCGGAGACAATCTCAAAGTGCAGATGACGCTTCTTAATGTGGGCGCGCCTGGAAAAATTGATGTGTTCGCAACCTATTTCATCAAGGATTTAAGGAGCAACATTATTTATGAGGAGACTGAGACTTTTGCAGTTGAGAAGCAGCTTTCCTATCAAAAGTCCTTTAAGATACATGACAGCACCGAACCAGGAAGCTATGTTGCGATAGCAGAAATAAGGTACGCAGAAAGCTTTGCAGTATCCAGCCAGATTTTCAGGGTGGTTGAGAAAAAAGAAAAATTTATTCTTGGGAGCATAGCAAGGAATACTTCTTTGATGATATTCTCAGCCCTTATAATAATCATAGTAGTATCTTTGCTTGCATATAAGCTTGTTTCAATCAATATCCGTTCAAGAAAGAAGAGAAAGAAAAAGAAGTAGGTGATTTCATTACTTCCTAATTGCTTCGTATTACCCCACAATTTTTAATTTCATTTATTCTTTGCGTTATTTTTATTAGATTACTATTTACGCGCCGCCAATGCGCGGCGCATCAATGCGGCCCTCATTTGGGCCGCGTAAAATTCCAGCTTTTTTAAAAAGGTACAAACTTTATCTGGAGCTCTATTGTCCACTGCAACCTGATTTATAAGCGTTATTGAAAAGCCCTCACTTCGTTCGGGTGCCACTTGGAAATCTGAAATTTCCAGCGTCCCGTTCGCTTTGCTCAGGGGCATCGGCTCGGCTTTAGAAGTGCATCATGATGGCCGGCCATCTCCGCAGGAGCCGTCCCTCTGGCCGGTTA
>CAYTDO010000052.1:0-14542 GCA_964436645.1 uncultured Methanosarcinales archaeon
TGGCCGCGACGCTTGGATTAGCGTCTACAATGGAATTTGAGTATTTTTGCCAATTTTATCGACTTTTACGAGTTAACTTGCAATCAAGCCTATTTGCTATTCTAAGAACTCATCCTTCCCTAATCTTTCATTGATCTCCCCTCGGAGGTTCTTAGAAATCAAGCCCTTAACCTCATTTTTCTTATAATTGCCGAGCAGCCATGCAAGTTTCACAAAAGCTGTTTCAGGGAGCATATCCTGGCCTGGAATTATTCCAAGTTTTTCCAAATCCACGCCCTTGTCATAGACATGCATTTGCACCCTGCCGAATAAGCATTGTGTTGTCATAACAGCAACGCACCCGGAATCAATTACCTTCTTTATCGCAGGATAAATTTTCTCATGAATCTTGCACCATTCATTCGGAACTTGGCCGGGCGTGTGGCCCAATCCAGTGCCTTCTATTATCAATCCCCTATACCCTTTAAAAAACTCGAATTGTTCCGGGAGCATATTGATATGTATTTTTAGCAGTCCAACCTTTTCTTCCATTTTTGGCTTTATCATCAGTTTTCTTTTTTTGTCTTTTTTTGCATATTTTTCTTTTATAAAATTTATTTCTCTTGTTTCATAATATACCCTCGCGATAATGGTGTCATTTACAGCTTTAAACGCGTCTCTTCTTGAAGAATGCAGTTTCCTTGTTTTTGTGGCAGGAAATATTGCGCAGCTATTGTCGCTTGTGCTTTCATGCATGCAAATAGCCACCCCCGCAAAATCAGTATTCGCAATAAACTCTGCAGCGCAAATTAAATTCATAGCCGAATCCGAGCTTCCCCTGTCAGAGCTTCTTTGTGCGCCAACTAATAATATCGGTATCGGCGTTTGTTCTACTATAAAAGCCAATGCCGCAGAAGCAACTGCAAGATTGTCAGTCCCAATACCGATTAATATCCCGTCGACACCTTTATCAATCTCCTTCTGTACCGCTTTTGCTATTATCTCAAAATGCTTGAATCTTAAATCATCACTCCACATTTTAGCTACCAGTTGAGATCTAACATTAGCAATTGCGGATAATTCCGGAAACAGTCCTAAGAGATCTTCCGGGCTAAAAGAAGAATAAACTGCTCCAGTCCTGTAATCCACTTTAGAGGCAATAGTTCCGCCTGTATGCAATATTGCTATAGTCGGCTTTTTGCCGTCTTTTTTTAATTCTATTTTTGCCTTTTCTTCTTTCAGCCTGGCTTTCTCAACAACCTTTATTTCCTTGACTTTTTTTCTTTCAATGCCTATATTGTAGCCGTTATCCAGCTTTATCACAACAGAATCAGCCTCATGAGGCATAAGGATGCCTTCCCTTACGTCATCATTTGTTATTACTTTTACCCTATCGCCAGGTTTTGCATTCATAATATGAAAACAGAAATAGTATTTATATAAATCTTATGGAAAAACAAAACCAAAATAATCATATTTAAATAAGAATTAGGCCATAGCCTTCAATTATGCTCTGGGAAATAATCATAGCAATAGCAATTATTGCAGTTCTGATGTCTTTGATAAATCACGTCTTTAAAGGATTATTGAAGCTTATCATATTTTTTGTGATAGTGGTTGCAGTGATAATAGGGCTTAATGCATTTCTGGTCTATAGGGATGTCCAAGATCTGAAGGGAAACTTTGCTGATTCTTCAAAAAAAGTCATTTTGATGGAAAATGGAAAGGCTCTTACTGGCCTGGTCCTAAATAGCGAAACGAGAATTTTATCGCAGGACGAGTTAATCAAAATCTCAGAGAGCATGAAATCCAAGGATACAAAATCAGCTTTGGGCGGAAGCTACAAGCTCATTGTTTTTGATATTGATGCAATAGCTAATTTAGAGGATACTATTCTTTTAGAGGGAAAAAATATTGCAAAAGAGGAGGCATTAAACACCTTAAGGGCGGGAAGCGAAAGCGAAAAAGCTGCAATCTTCGAGTCATTATTGAGAAACAATATTTTTTCCAGTGATTCAATGTTTTTCTTCTCCCAAATCAAGCAAGGCAACATTGAAGTCTATAAGGACACTGCTTTATTCAAAGCAGCAAAGATAATGCCCTTGAGCACAATAACCGCAATAGCTAAGAATATTTTTAGCGCTACAAAAGAAGGGACTGAAAATTTTATGGAGTCAGCAAAAGATAATCAAAATTAATCTTAAAAAATTGATTTGCCAAAAAACAACAAATTTTTAAATAAACATTTCAATAATGATAAAATAAGTCTAAAAAGAGGTGTAAAATGGGCATTCTCGATAAAGTCATGTTTTGGAAAAAAAAAGACGATATGTCTGATTTAGGGGATTTGGGCCAGGGTTTAGGCGGTGGCTTAGGCGGCAAGGATATGGCTTTCGGAGATAATTTTAATTCACAATCCAATCAATTTGGCCAGCCAGGTTTGGGGCAGGGCATGGGAAATGATTTAGGCCAAGGAATGGGGCAGGGCATGGGCAATTATGGCCAGCCACCCGCGCAGAATAATTACGGGCAGTACCCCGGACAAAATATTCCAAATCAACAATCATCTTCATTTGGCTCCCCCCCATATTCTCAGCAGCAAAGATACGGCCAGGACGAGATGACATCTAAAAACATAGAGGTGGTTTCCAGCAAATTGGATGCATTGAGGGCCACATTGGAAAGCATCAACCAGAGATTGGAAAATATTGAGGCGATAGCAAGGGGAGATGAAGAAACTGGAAGAAGGAGAAGATATTATTGACAACCTTTAAATATTCTTATTTCTTTTTTGTTTAAATGCGGAATAAGCACCTTACAATATTCTCCCTGACCTTGTTTATTGTTTTTCTTGACCAATTAACCAAATACCTGATCAAGACAAGCTTTCAGTTGAAAGAATCAATACCTATAATAAACAACATCTTCCATCTGACTTACATCCATAATTTTGGAGCCGGATTCGGGATTTTGCAGAACCAAAAATGGATTTTGATATTCATATCCATGATGGTCCTTGGAATTATTTTTTATTATTTTGATAAAATCAGGGAAAAGGGGTTATTATTACAAACTCTTGTTGCGTTTATCCTTGGCGGCACGATTGGAAACCTAATTGACAGGCTGATGAATGGCTATGTCATTGATTTTTTGGATTTTCAAATATGGCCTATATTCAACATTGCCGACAGCTTTGTCACTATAGGAGTTATTGGATTGATTATTTATTTGTGGGATAAGTGAACAAAATAATAAATTCTGATAAAGATGATTAAAACTAGCTGAATAAAATGATAAGAGCGGCAATAAAGCATATCCGGAAAAGTATAATATTTGTTGTTGGAATAACGGTAGTCTTATTCGGAATTGTTCTTATTGTTACCCCGGGCCCGGCAATACTCATCATTCCATTAGGGCTGGCAATTTTGGCGACAGAATTCATTTGGGCAAAAAAGCTGATGGATAAGGTAAAAGGCAGAATATATCGAAAGAAAAAATAAAATTTACCTGATGCAAGCATCAGCTTTGTAGCCTGCCTTTAAAGCATCTTCCTTATTGTCAAACCATACTGAATTGCTTTTCTTTATTTTCTTGGCCCAGTCGCATTTTGGAGAATGGAATTTTGCACCAGTAAGGCTTGCAATATATTTGCCGGGCTTGAATGTTCTCTCCACTTTTTTCTCAGCCACTTTCTCTATTATCTTTTTCCTTTCAGCCTCCGGGATAAACTCTTTCCTTTCTTTTTCAATGCTGAACAGCGATATGAAAAATCCAGCTATGACGACTGCTATTGCGTAGAAGAAATAAGATTGCCCTTCGCCATACAATATATAGATAAGCGACATATCTACAAATATGGCTCCTAAAAGCCAAGTAAGCAGGATCCATGCCCATCTCATGTTGCCCGAGATCCCAAGTATTGATGCAAGTACAATGAGCATAAAGAAAAGCAGAATCAAAAATTCTGCGATGAAAGCAAGGCCTTTAAGGCTGAAAACCATGTTTATAAGGCTTAGAAAAATTACAAGAAGCGCTACATACATGACGAAAGCCCTGAACTTAAATGTCTCCATATCTTTGGTGTTTTCAGAAACTTCTATTTAAAGATTTCTATTCTAAAGTAGTAAAAAGGAAAAATTCAAGGGAAAGCAAAGCTAAAAAATTTTATAATAAATCAAAATAAAATTTAATGCCTAGAACTCATCAGACTCTTCCATCTTTTTCAAATGGCCTTTATTCTTTAGCCATAAAACCTGCGTTGGAGTGTATTTGTAAACCACATCTCCTTTTTCATCCCCTAAAAATTCCCAGGGCTCTATAATTAGTATATCGTTTTCTCTTACCCACAGCTTTCTTTTCAGCCTTCCAGGTATCCTGCATATTCTTGTCTTGCCGTCCAAGCATCTGACTCTCATTCTGGAAGCTCCAAGCCGCTGCTCAAGAATTCCCAAGGACTGGTTTTTAATAGGAAGCTTTATCCTGCTTATTTCCTGCTGCTGCCTCTCCTCTACCGAGAGGTCATCTTTCTTTTTTCTGTCTCCAAATCTTCGTTGCATTTAAATAAAGAAGCATGCGGTCACTATTTATATCTTTCTAAAGGTTGATGCACAATAAAAAAGGAAATTTTATACTCCACTGCGCTTAATGCATCTTTTTTCAAAAATTTTAAACATTCCACATCAAAAGAATAAAAATTAGCAATTAAAACTCCTTTATTAGACTTAAACTTATCAAAAAACCATTAAAAATTCACAAGGTTTATAAATAACAAATAATCCCCTATTAAAATGCGCGATAATCTTTCTTTAGATAAGACACTATAATTTTGAGGTTGTTTTAGCTAGCAGAGGGTTATCTACGCGTTATTTAGAAAATTGCCCTGTAACTGCCCTGGTAGTGTAGTCTGGCACAGCATTTTAAGGCTAAAATGCTGCGGTAACTATCATGGAGCCCTGTCACGGCTCCGACCCGGGTTCAAAAACCGTAAAAAGATTGAAAGTCCCGGCCAGGGCGTTTCCTGGGCCGGTAGCTCAGCCTGGTAGAGCACCTGACTTTTAATCAGGTGGTCGCGAGTTCGAAAGCCAAAATTTTGGCAGAAAGTCTCGTCCGGCCCATTTATAATCAAACAATAAACGTGGGGGAATTTACTGGAATCATGAAGAAAAAATTTAAAGCTGATAAGCATTTTTTAATGCCTAAACATGCCAAGTTAAGTGATGCCCAGAAGGAGAAACTTCTTGAGAAGTATCATGTTTCTTTGAAAGAGCTGCCAAGAGTATTGAGGACAGATTCTGCGGTCATCTCCTTGGAAGCAAAGCCTGGCGATGTTATAAAAATAACTAGAAATAGCCCCACAGCTGGAGAGGCTGTTTTCTACAGGGTGGTAGTTGATGTATAAATACGGCAAAATCCTAATCAAGCAGTATTTTAATGAGCAAAGTTTTGTAGATTCAGATATAGCTTCTTATAATGAGTTCATGGAAAATGAGCTTAACAAGATAATTGAAGAGAACAAGGAAATAATTCCAACAATCATCCCTCATAACATTGACGATTTCAAGATAAAACTGGATAAGATTTGGGCTATAAAGCCGGAAATAACAGAAGCTGACGGCAGCAAGAGGAATATCTTTCCGATAGAAGCAAGATTGAGAAAACTGACTTATTCTGCCCCTACTTTTATCGAAGTAAGCGCGCACATTAATGGTGTTCAAAGAGAAAGTTTCACAACCCAGATTGGGAATATACCAATAATGCTGAAGAGCAAGTGGTGCCACCTTCATGGATTGAGCAGGCAGGAACTGATTGAGAAAGGAGAAGATCCTGACGAGCCTGGCGGTTATTTCGTAATCAATGGTACAGAAAAAGTCCTTATAACAATTGAAGACCTTGCCTCTAATAAATTCCTGATTGAAAAGCCATCCTCAGGTACATCTGAGTATGTCGGAAAGCTTTTCTCAGAATTTGGCTCATTCAAAATCCCGCATACACTGGAAAAGATGAAAGATGGAATTTTCTATATCACTTTTACAAGAGTCAAAAGGATTCCGGTGCTTGTTATAATAAAAGCTCTTGGAATGCTAAAGGACGAGGAAATAACCAGATTCATTTCTACGGACCAGAATTATGATGAAGTAATAATCAATCTTATAGAATTTGCAAGCATAAAATCAGAGGAAGAATCCCTGGATTACATAGCAAAGAAAATAGGCATAACTCAATCCAAGGAAGTAAGGGTGGAAAGGATGAAAGAAATCCTCGACAAATATTTGCTCCCTCATCTGGGAATAAGGAAAGAAGATAGGATCTTTAAAGCCTACAATCTTTGCAAGATGCTGAAAAGATTCATCAAAGTCTCAAGGGAAGAGCTTCCAGTTGATGACAAGGATCATTACATGAACAAGAAGCTAAAGCTTTCTGGCGACCTTCTTGCAGACCTTCTAAGGCTCAACATAAAAGTTCTTATTGGCGACTTATTATACAATTTCCAGAGAATGGTAAAGAGGGGAAAGTTCCCAACAATAAAAAATCTGATAAGGGACAAGCTGCTTACTCAGAGGATATATTCTTCAATGGCAACAGGCACATGGGTCAGCGGCAGGAAGGGAATCAGCCAAAGAATCCAGAGGCTTAACTATCTTGAAATGCTTTCTCACCTTCAAAGAGTTGTAAGCCCATTAAGCGCTTCGCAGGAAAACTTCGAAGCGAGGGAGCTGCACGCAACCCATCTTGGAAGATTGTGCCCAATCGAGACTCCTGAAGGCACTAACATAGGCCTGAGAAAAAATCTAGCTCTTTTATGCTCTATCTCAAATGAATCAGATGAAGGCCAGATTGTGGCTAAGCTGAAAGACATGGGGCTTAAATTAATAAGATAAGAAGGTAAAAAAAATGACAGAAGTATACTTAAACAGCAAGTTTCAGGGAAATGTTGAGGATGCCAGTACTTTTGTAGAGCGAATCCGGGAAGAAAGAAGGCTGGGCGGCATAACCTCAAATCTTAACGTTTATTTTAATCAGAAAGCTGATGAAGTCCACATTGAAACTTCCAAAGGCAGGGCGAGAAGGCCATTGATTGTTGTAAAAGACGGCCAGCCATCGCTTACTGAAAAGCATGTAAAGCAGCTTGAAAAGAGTGAGATATCATGGAGCGACCTAGTCAAGCAGGGAGTCATTGAATATCTTGACGCCGCCGAAGAAGAGAATGCTTTGGTCGCTTTCTTTGAAAAAGACCTAACATCTGAGCACACTCACTTGGAAATTTCCCCATTGGCAATGTTTGGACTTACCACAGCTTTAGTTCCTTACTCTAATTATAATCAATCAACAAGGGTTAATGCAGGCAGCAAAAACCAAAAGCAAGCTCTGGGCTTGTATGCATCAAGCTATTCTGTAAGGATGGACATGGATGTTAACACTCTCCATTATCCTCAAAAGCCTCTTGTGCAGACAATAATGCATGACATAAGCGGCTATGACAAGCATCCTGCAGGACAAAATATTGTTGTTGCAGTCATGAGCTACAAAGGCTATAACATGGAAGACGCGATTATATTAAACCGGGCTTCAATCGACAGGGGATATGGAAGAAGCACCTATTACAGGCCATCAGTATCCGAAGAGTTGAGATATTCGGGCGGATTGATAGATCAGGTAAGCATTCCGGACAAGGACGTGAAAGGATACAAGAGCGAGCGAGATTACAGGTTCCTGGAAGAAGACGGCATAATCTATCCTGAGGCAAAGGTTGCTGAAGGGGATGTCGTCATTGGAAAGACAAGCCCGCCCAGATTCTTGAGTTCGCTTGAAGAATATAATTTGGCAGCTGGAACAAGAAGGGAAAGCTCAGTTACCATGAAGCATGGGGAGGAAGGAATTGTTGATTTTGTATTATTGACAGAAAACGAAGAAGGAAACAGATTAATCCAAGTAAGATTAAGGGATGAAAGAATCCCCGAAGTAGGAGATAAATTCACAAGCAGGCACGGGCAAAAAGGAGTTGTAGGCCTTATAGTCCAGGAAGCAGACATGCCGTTTTCAGTATCCGGAATAATTCCGGACCTTATATTCTCACCGCATGGAATTCCATCAAGAATGACGATAAGCCATCTTATAGAGATGCTTGGCGGAAAAGTAGGAGCGCTTGCAGGGAGATATGTAAACGGCACAACTTTCGACGCAGAGCCCGAAGAAAAATTAAGGCAGGAGCTGAAGACTTTAGGATTCCGGGAAAATGGAGTCGAGACATTTTACAATGGCATAACCGGAGAAGCAATGCAGGCCAAGATTTACGTTGGCAACATGTACTATCTGAAATTAAAGCACCTTGTGGCAAACAAGATACACTCAAGAGCTCGCGGCCCTATTCAGCTATTGACAAGGCAGCCTACTGAAGGGCGCGCAAAAGAGGGCGGCTTGAGATTGGGAGAAATGGAGAAAGACACTTTCGTGGCCCATGGAGCAGCATTATTGCTGAAAGAAAGATTCGATTCCGATAAGACAGTAGTCCCAATATGCGAAAACTGCGGAATGATAGCAATCAAGGATGAATTCAAGGGAAAGAGCTACTGCACTGTATGCGGCGAGAATGTCGAGATAAGCGACGTTGAAATAAGCTACGCATTCAAGCTGATACTTGACGAGTTCAAGTCTTTGGGAATATACCAAAAGCTGCAGCTCAAGAATAAGTATTAGGTTTATCTTTATTTATTTAAAAAATATTGAAATAATAGGCGAGGCGCGAGCGCAATGTTTACAAGCGAGTGCAGAGCAGTAACATTGTGAAGCATATTGAAGTTCAAGCAATAAGTTTACAGCATTTTTAAAAAATAAATCAAAAAACACAATAAAATCAACAAAAAAATAATCCAAAACAAAAATTCATCACAACCGCCAATACAAAAAAACTCAATAAAAAACACAAAATAAAAAAATCACGATTAAAAATTACTCAATAAAAAAACAAATAAAGATTATATTAAAAACTAACAAAAATGGCAAAAGAAACTAAAGAAACTAAATCTGAAGAAGAAGATCAGGACGCTCCTGCATCCGAGCCAATAGAAAACTTGGCTGAAACAGTGAGTCCTGAGGAAATTTTGCTTCCAAATGAAGTAGCTGTTATATCAGAAGTAATGCCTAAAAAAGATAAGGATGCTATGCTGGAAGCGCCTGAAAGCCACATATACAAGCAGGTAAAGAGCATTAGTTTTTCCGTCCTAAGCCCGCAGCTTGTCAAAGATATGGCTTCTGCAAAAATTGTGACTCCTGAGCTTTACGATAAAGAAGGCTACCCAGTTGACGGGGGCTTGATGGACATAAGATTAGGAGTGATAGACCCGGGATTAAGGTGCAAGACATGCGGCTCAAAATTAAAAGAATGCATAGGCCACTTTGGATACATCGAGCTTGCAAGGCCGATTATGCATGTCAAATTCATAAATTTGATGGTCATACTCCTAAAATGCACCTGCAGGGACTGCGGCCGTGTGCTTATACCCAAAAACAAGATAACCAAATTCAAAGAAGTCCTTGACCAGGTTGAAAAAGAAAAAGGAATTGAGGAAAGAAGGGACAAGATCAAGGAAGTAATTGCAAACATGAAGAGCATCAATAAATGCCCTCATTGCAATGCAAAGCAGAAGAAAATAAATCTTGAAAAGCCAACTACTTTTATTGAGGAAGACAAGAGGATAAGCCCGATAGAGGTAAGGACCAGGCTTGAAAAGATACCGGATGATGACCTTTCACTTTTTGGATTGCACGCGCCTAATGTCAGGCCTGAATGGATGGTTCTTACATTGCTTCCAATACCTCCAGTTACAATGAGGCCGAGCATTACCTTGGAAAGCGGCGAAAGAAGCGAAGATGACCTTACTCATAAGCTTGGAGACATAGTAAGGATAAACCAAAGGCTTTTCGAAAACATAAATGCAGGAGCTCCTGAAATAATTGTCGAGGATCTATGGGATTTGTTGCAATATCACATAACTACTTACTTTGACAATTCCATAGCGCAGCTTCCTCCTGCAAGGCATAGGTCAGGACAGCCATTGAAGACTTTGACTGAAAGGATTAAGAGCAAGGAAGGGAGGATTAGGCACAACCTTGCGGGCAAGAGGACTAACTTTTGCGCAAGGACAGTTATAAGCCCAGACCCAATGCTGGAGCTTAATGAAGTTGGAGTTCCTGAAGTAATTGCAATGAAGCTTACTGTTCCAGAAAGAGTTACAACATGGAATGCAGAATTTTTGAAGAAATTTATTGAGAAAGGCCCGAAAAAATATCCGGGAGCTAATTATATTATAAGGCCTGATGGCAAGAAAAAGAAGATAACAGACGAGACTAAAGAAGCTTCCTTGGAAGAGATTCAGCCCGGTTACACAGTTGAAAGGCATCTTATGGACGGAGATATTGCTGTTTTCAATCGACAGCCTAGCTTGCACAGGATGTCGATGATGTGCCATCGTGTTAAAGTTCTTCCTGGAAGGACATTAAGGCTAAACCCTGCTGTCTGCCATCCCTACAATGCAGATTTCGATGGAGATGAAATGAACTTGCACATCCCTCAGACCGAGGAAGCAAGGGCAGAAGCGGAAATATTGATGGAAGTCCAGACGCAGCTTATTTCGGTAAGATATGGATTGAGCATCATTGGATGCGTTCAAGATTCCATCTCCGGAAATTATTTGCTTACCAGAAATATGACTCTAACCAGGAATTATGCCATTGATTTATTATCATCAGTGGGCCTTGATAACTTTTCCAAGCTTCCAAGGAAAGAAAAGCTTGACGGAAGGGAAGTATTCTCTGTATTGCTTCCAGAAGATTTTAACTTTACCGGAAAGACAAGGGGGAATGAAGAAGTAGTAATCAAGGATGGCAAGCTTATAGAAGGATATATGGACAGGGCTAATTTGGGAGAAGGTTCAGGGTTGCTTTTAAGAAACATCCACCAGAAATATGGGAAGGCAGTTACAATAGACTTGCTCGGAAAAATTTTTAGGCTGGGCATAGAATTTTTGCTGAAAACAGGATTCACTGCCGCTTTATCAGACACTGATCTTCCTGAAAATGCAAGGATGAAAGTTCAGGAAACTCTCGATAATGCAAGAAAGACCGTTTATGAGCTAATCCGGACATTCAAGGATAACAAGTTTGAGACATTCCCCGGAAAGACCATGGAAGAGACCCTTGAATTAAGGATCCTGGAAGTTCTGAATAAAGCAAGAAACGAGACGGGGAAGCTTGTAGAAGATTTTGCAAGCCAAAGCTCCAACACAATGGTAATGGCCCAATCCGGTGCAAGAGGAAATCTATTGAACCTGGCTCAGATGGCTGCTTGCGTTGGCCAGCAGGCTATGAGGGGCAGAAGGATTGACAAAGGATATGAAGGCAGGACATTTTCCATTTACAAAAAGGGAGACTTAAGCTCAGAGGCTCGCGGTTTTATAAGCAACGGATTTAAGACAGGATTGACGCCGGCAGAATTTTTCTTCGGCTCAATGACTGGAAGAGACAGCTTAATGGATACCGCTTTAAGAACTCCAAAATCAGGGTACCTATACAGAAGGCTTGCCAATGCGATGCAAGATTTGAAAGTTGAGTATGATGGCACTGTAAGGGACGCATCCAACAAGATCATACAATTCGACTATGGCGAAGACGGCATTGATGTTTCAAAATCAGAAAAGGGATTTTTGAATGTCAAGAGAATAATAAAATCGATGATGTAGAATACTGTATCAAAATTAAAAATATTAAACTTAAAAAATTTAAACAAAGGCTGATTAAAATGGAAAAAATGATTGAAGAGTATGCTGACAAGTTGCCAAAAAAGGTTCTTGATGACATAAAGGAATATGTTGAGAAGAAAGGCACTATTGCTCATGCAAAGCTCAAAAAAATATTGGAAGCTACTGTTGAAGAATACAACAATGCTAAAGTGCAAGCTGGCGAATCTGTCGGTATTATCTCCGCAGAATCGATTGGAGAACCTGGCACTCAGATGACATTGAACACATTCCACTTCGCAGGAGTTATGGAGATGAACGTTACTTTAGGCCTTCCAAGGATAATTGAAATCCTCGACGGAAGGAAAGAATTGCAAACTCCATCCATGGAAATCTATCTTAAAGCTCCTTATTCAAAAGGAAAAGATATCAAGGAATTCGCGCTCTCGCTCAAAGAGACTAAGCTTAGTGATATTGCCTTGCAGTTTTCAATCAGCCTTGTCGATTCTCAGATAGAAGTAGTCCTCGATAAGGAAAAGATGAAGGCATTGAGCCTTACAACTTCTCAAGTGGCGGCAATTCTTGCAAAGGAATTGAAAGGCTTTAATGTAAAGGATGATAAGGAATCAATTCTGATGAAAAGCAGGAGCAAAGAAGAAGGCCTAAATGAAATCTACAAGGCAAAGGAAAAAATGAAGGAAATCCATATAAGGGGAGTTCCAGGAATTTCTCAAGTGCTTCCGGTAAAGAAGGGGGAGGAATACATAATCATGACTGCTGGCTCAAACCTAGCAGAAGTTTTGCAGCTTGAAAGCGTTGACTCAATCAAGACAACAACAAACAACATATTTGAGATCCAGGAAGTGCTGGGGATAGAGGCTGCACGACAGGCAATAATAAATGAAGTTTACAAGGTAATCGAGAACCAGGGTTTCAATGTTGACATAAGGCATATCATGCTGGTCGCAGACACAATGTGCCTTTCCGGAGAAGTCAAGGGAATAACAAGATACGGCGTCGTAAGCGAGAAGGCATCTGCCTTGGCAAGAGCAAGCTTCGAGACACCGATTAAGCATATCATTAATGCTGCATTGATAGGCGAAGTTGACGATCTTAACTCAGTTGTCGAGAATGTCATGCTTAACCAGGTCGTTCCAATTGGGACTGGAATACCGGACTTAGTTGCAGACTTCAAGGGCAAGAAAGATTAAAACATATAAGCTCAATAAAAACAAATTCAATAATCAAAAACTCATTAAACAAAGAACTCAATAAAATATCATAAAATCAACAAAACAAAAAATTAAAAATCAATCAATTTTATCCAATTAAAAAATAAGATGGCAAAGAAAAAACTAATCACATCATCAGAAATAAAGAAGATGATGAAAGAGAAGAAAGTTATTATCGGCACAGACAGGGCTATCAAGGGGCTTAAGCTCGGTAAAGTGGAAAAAATATTAATGAGCTCAAACTGTTCCGAGAAGACCGTTGAAGACATAAATTATTATGCAGGCTTAAGCAGCATTGAAACTGTAAAAGTGGGCTATAGCAATGAAGAGCTTGGCACAATCTGCAAGAAGCCATTCTCCATATCCGTCTTATCTGTTCTTAAGGGTGGCTAAGGGAAATTGACAAGAATAAAGTACTCTGCTGATATCATGCAGTACATCTCCATCTTTGAGTCTTTCACCAATGCCAAGGTCAAGGATTGCATTGTTGATGACCATGTTCTTTTTGTTATTGAAGAGAATGACATGGGCAAGGCCATAGGGAAGCACGGCTCAAACATCAAGAGGATGGAGGAGCTTATTAAAAAAAGCATTAGGCTTGTGGAGTTCAGCAATAATCCTGCCCAGTTTGTGCAGAACCTGATTTACCCAACGCAGGCAAAAGATATAAGGGAAGAGAACAAGATAATAAGCATCTATTGCCATGACGCCAAATCCAAGGGCAGGATTTTCGGAAGGGAAAGGCAGAATATCCGCAAAATCAACGAGACCGTCAAGAGATATTTTGATGTTGAGGAAGTGAAGGTTGTTTGATTTTTTCTAAATAAAGATTTAATATTTGATAATCTATTTATCTTTGCTATCTTCAGATTTTCCAGCACTTTCTTTTTTCTTAAGCATATTGCGTATTTTTTTCCTGATATTTGGTCTTGTAAAAATTAATGCTCCTAAAATTACTATCAAAGCAGATGTCGCAATCCCAATACCTTTTGTTCCTTTTGTATCAGCAACTACCGCGCCGGTTATCTTATCAGTTTCATTCTTTTTCCTTTCATCAGCTGTTTTGTTTATGGCAGCGGTTTTATTGGCATTTTCCTTCGATTCTATTTTAATAGCTGCCTCGCATTTCTTTGCCCTCTCCGGCTTTTTAGTTTCCAATTGGCATTGCTCTTTCTGTGTATGCTGCGGAACTTTTGTAAACGTGCATTCCCTCAATTGCCATTCATTTTCGCATACTGTCCAATCAGTGCATTTCCATTCCATGTTGCATGTGTAGGAAGGGCCGCTGCCGCCCCCGCCTCCTCCCCCGCCTCCTCCCCCGCCGCCACCAGAGCTTCCGCCGCTATCGGAAGAGCATGATGTTGTCTGTCCTGCGTTGTTATCATTGCAATCATTGCCTAAAGTGCATCCAGTCCCATATCCATCTCCATCAGCATCAACACAAAGCTCCTTGACTGCAGAGTGATTTAATCCGGTGATTTTATAGCGGCCGCCCATATCATAGCAGGTATACTGCCCTTGAGTGTTATTGTTGCATGTTATCAAAAACTCATTGGCTCCGCTGCATGCGCTGCTTATGCTTTCAAATCCAGAATCCGC
>CAYTDO010000053.1:0-4161 GCA_964436645.1 uncultured Methanosarcinales archaeon
AAAAGATGAGCCTATATTCATAACAATAGAGACAGCCAGGGTTATATTCCAATATTATTATGGTGAAAGCCCGAATGTTGCTGGCATCACTAAAGAAAACTTCATGTCAAAGATAAATGACTCAAAATCTTTCTGGGTAATGCTTACATTTACCAAATATTCTGATCCCGATGATACCATAAAGAAATATCTTGGCAAGAATTATAATCTCATTGAAGAGAAAAATGATCTGTTCGATATAAGGCTATTGCACTATAAGAAAAAATAGTTAGTTACTTTCTATTTTTATTTTTTATATATTATTGCAATGATATAGATAGAAGTAAAATCAATTATTGTCTTGAATTTAAGATTGAACACTTTAATCTGGTCCTTGAGCATCTTCCTGGTATAGAATCTATGCGGCTCCCAAGGGTAGAATCTTCTCAATATAGGTATTCTTGTAATCAGATAAAACCAGTAGAATGGCGTGTATACTGATGGGACAAGAATTACAATCTTGCCACCTTTTTTTGTGATCCTTACCATCTCCTCAACTGGCCTATTGTTTATCTTCTCATCATCAAAATGCTCTGCAACTCCGGTATTGAAGACGACATCAAAAGTATTGTCTTTGAATTTCATATTGAGGATATCTCCAAGGACAAGTGAGTATCTATCTTTAGGGACTTTGTTTATTTCGAAGTTTATCCTAGACCTATCTAAGGCCTTTTGCGAGATATCCATCCCAACTGTCTTTTTTGCTTTTTTCGCTACCTTGACAAGAGTTTCTGATGTCCCGCATCCTGCCTCAAGAACTGTTTTGCCCTTTAGATCTCCTAAATAGTTTAATGGTATATAAGCAAAATAATTTATTCGCATGAAGTCTACTATCCCGGTAAGGATAGTCTTTCTCTTCCAGTAGCCTTCCCAGTCTTCTGCCATTTTTCTTGGTTTAATGAAGATACTTAAAAATCTTACCAAATGATACCAATACACAAAACTTTTTAAACAAAATTAGATTTTAGAGTGCCATGGAAACAGCTATAATATCAAAAGATGCCAAAATAGGAAAAAACACAAAAGTATGGCATTTCTCCCAGATAAGAGAGGGAGCAGTCATAGGGGATAATTGCATCATCAGCAAAAACTGCTACATTGACTTTGACGTCAAGATAGGCAATAATGTCAAGATACAGAATAACTCCTCAATTTATCATGGTTCGATAATAAAAGATGGTGTTTTTATCGGTCCCCATGTATGCCTTACAAACGATAAAACCCCTAGAGCCATCAATGAAGATGGCAGCTTAACAAGCAATGAGGATTGGGAAGCCGGAAAGATACTTGTCAAAAAAGGCGCTTCAATAGGCGCATGTTCAGTCATATTGCCAAATGTAACAATAGGCCAATTTGCAATGATAGGCTCCGGCTCCGTAGTTACTAAAAATGTTCCTGATTTTGGATTGGTTTACGGCAATCCTGCAAAACTGCACGGATATGTGGATAAGAAAGGGAATAAGGTTAAATTGAAGAAATAGTTGATTATAGAACCGAGGCGAGCGATGCCCCTGAGCATAGCGAACGGGGTGCGGGAAATCAAAAATTTCCGAGCATGCATGACAGCGAGCCTCGGACTAACGTTGCGGAGCTAAATAAATTAATAAAAGTTAAAAAATTAGATTAAACTAAAAATGATCCCAATAGCAAAACCATACATTGGAGAAGAAGAGATAAACGCAGTAGTCAATGTCCTAAAATCAGGAACAATAGCACAAGGCCCAAAAGTAAGGGAATTAGAGGAAAAGTTCGCTAAGTTTTGCGGAGCGAAATATGCTATTGCTGTAAACAACGGGACTGCCGCCCTTCATTCTGCCCTATATGTTGCCGGGGTAAAGGAAAATGATGAGGTCATAACAACCCCATTTACATTCATAGCAACTGCAAATTCCATACTTATGCAGAGAGCACGGCCTGTTTTTGCCGATATTGATAAAGAAACTTTCAACATAGATCCAGAAAAAATAAAAGAAAAAATTACGAAGAAAACCAAAGCCATCATGTCAGTTAATTTATACGGCCAGGCATGCGATTATGATGCAATAAAAGACATTGCAAAAAGCAAAAATCTAAGGATTATCGAAGATGCTGCCCAATCAGTTGGAGCTGAATATAAAGGCATTAAATCAGGAAATCTTGGGGATATAGCTGGGTTTTCATTCTACGCAACAAAAAATATAGCTTGCGGAGAGGGAGGCATTATAACAACAAACAATGAAAATTATGCCGAGAATGCAAAATTATTCAGGCAGCATGGGCGCTCTAAGATGTCATCTTATGAATATGTGAATTTAGGATATAATTACCGTTCAACAGACATAAGCGCTGCAATAATGCTTGAGCAGTTGAAGAAATTAGAATTCATTAATAAAAAAAGGATAGAGAATGCCTCTTACTTGAGCAAAGGCTTGCAAAAAATAAAAGGAATTCAAGTTCCCATAGTAAAAAGCGGAAGAAAGCATGTTTACCATCAATATACAATAAGAATTAACGGCTTTAAGATTAGCAGGGATAATCTGGCAGAACATCTGACCGAAAAAGGCATAGGAAACGGTGTCTATTATCCAAAGCCACTGCATCTGCTTGACCACTACAAAGTATTCGGCTACAAAAAAGGAGATTTCCCCGTAGCAGAAAAAGCATGCAATGAAGTTCTTTCTCTTCCAGTCCATCCTCATCTGACAAAAGAGCAGATGGATTTGATCATCAATACGATTGCTGAATTGGAATAAAAGAATAATTTTAACTAAGATTCCTATGGAAAAACTAAACGTAGCAGTAATTGGCGCTGGCTCTATGGGAAAGAACCATGCAAGAATTTATTCTGAGATGAAAGATGTAAGTCTTGTAGCAGTGTGCGACTCTAACAAGGACTTCGCAAAGGAAATTGCCGATAAATACAATGCAAAGCCTTATTCTGGCTATAAGGAGATGCTAAAGAATGAGAAGATAGATGCTGTTTCTATATGCGTCCCCACAAAACTGCATAAAGAAGTTGCTTTGGAAGTAATAAAGAATAAAGTTCATGTCCTCGTTGAGAAGCCGATAGCGACAACAACCGAGGAAGCAAAAAGCATAATTGATTCTGCTGCTAAAAATAAAGTCAAATTGATGATCGGCCATATAGAGATATTTAATCCTGTAGTGCAGGAATTGAAAAAAAGGATAGAAAAGAATGAATTAGGGAATATTTTGCAGGTGAATTGCGAGCGTTTGAGCCTGTTTCCTCAAAGAATTATTGATGTTGGAGTGATAGTTGATTTAGCGATCCATGAGATTTATGTCTTAAAATATCTTATTGGCTCAAAGGTAAAAAGGGTTTATGCTGAAACTGCGCAAAGATTCCATTCATCCAATGAGGATCTTGTTGTCGGCACCATAAGATTTGAAAATGGCATTTTAGGCATAGTCAATGCGAACTGGCTCACTCCCAAGAAAGTCAGGCAGATAAAAGTTACAGGAGAAAAGGGCATGTTTGTGGCTGATTACATTACCCAGGAGCTGTATTTCTATGAAAAGCAGTTTGCCTCTAAGTATTCTGATTTCAAGAGCGGTTTCAAGATGGGAACAGAAGGAAAGAATGTAAAAGTAGATATTAAGTCCAGCGAGCCTTTGAGGAATGAGCTTGTTGAGTTCATATCATCAATCAAAGACAATAAATCCCCTGCTGTAACCGGAAAAGACGGCTTGGAAGCTCTTGATATCGCTCAAAAATTCATAGAATCGGCTAAAACAGGAAAGTCTATAACAATAAATTAACATGAAAATAAACGTTGTCGGTTTGGGAAAGGCAGGCCTTCCATTAGCTGCAGTAATCGCAGACTCTGGCTTAGAGGTTATAGGCTCTGATCTGGATCAATCAAAAGTGGATATGATAAATAAAGGTGTCAATCCCATAGAAGAAGAGCCTGGACTAAAAGAGCTGATTAAGAAGCATGGCAATAAGAATCTTAAAGCTACCTCTGACACCATAAAAGCTGCAAAAGAATGCAATGTCCATATTGTCATTGTCCCTTTGTTCATTGACGCAAAGAAAAAGCCTGATTTCTCCATATTAAAGTCTGCCTTTTCCAGTGTTGCTAAAGGGTTGAAGAAAAAAGATATTGTTGTTTTGGAGACAAC
>CAYTDO010000054.1:0-26016 GCA_964436645.1 uncultured Methanosarcinales archaeon
TTCTGCCGTCCGAAACCAGGATATGCAATTGGCTGTTAGAGTCATTGAAAGGGACATCTTCATCAGAGCCTATAATTGTAAGCCTATTGTCAGGGCTATTAGTCCCTATCCCAACCATGCCGCTATTATTTGCTTTTACTGTAAACAAGGAATCATCAGTACTACCACCAGTATCCTGGGACTTAGTCATTATCTGGAACCATGGCACTTGAGTCACATCATCATCCATCACAAACCTTATGCCGCCTCTCCCTTGAGTATCATCTTCGTCCTGCTCACTTCTGAAAATTACATTTCCGTCATCTACGGTTATATTCAGGACTTCATCAACCCCGTTATTTCTGCTGATTACAAGGGGCCAAAGGCCTCCGCTAAACAGCCCCAGGCCGTTGGTATTGAAGAATGCGCTTCCTCCCGTGACGTGGAATTTGCCAACAGGCGTTGCCATTCCTACGCCTACGCTTCCATTAGAAGTAACAAATAATGCTCCGGGCCCGCTTCCATTCCCGCTTACATTCAAAGTGCCTTGCACCGTCAATGTTTTAGCCGGAGTCGTTGCATTTATCCCAACATGTCCATTTGAATTATTTATGAAAAATCTTGCAATCCCGCTTGAATCAAAAATACCAAAATTCTGGTCTATATTTGATAGATTAATATGGACGTCTCCTATAACCTCAAGCACTCTGCTGGGTATTATAGTCCCAATCCCGACTTTTGCATCCCTTACAAACAAAGTATCGTTCGCGCTGAAAGTCTGCGTTATATTCAGGTCAGCAACTCTATACCTGTTCGCAGGATTCAGCTGTTCGGAAACATTTGCCCTAAAAGCATAAGGCGCATTTGTCAAATTAACTCTAGGAACACTTTCATTATCATCTCCAACAGTAATGCCAAGATAATACTGGTCAGTGAAGTTAAGCCCGCTCAACCCGTCCAAAATTATATCATATATTCCATTTACATCAGTCGTTACATTTGTGTCATGCTTCGTGTATAAAGTATTTCCTCCTGTGAAAGCGTCATATATCTTGAAGCTGAAATTATAAACCCCTGATTGCGCTGCCCCGCTTTGGCTTGTCAGCTTGCCCTGCAAAGTGATTGTGTCAGGAATTGCAAATGCTATGCCCGCGGCAAAAATAGCAAAGATTAATGCGAGTGCAATGATTGCCGCGCTTTTCTCGTTCCCTTTTTTCGCTGTTTCATTTCCTTTCATATTTCCTATCCTTATCTTTCAAATCGCTCAAAATCAGGCTTTTGACATAATCAGACTTGTCCACTCCCAAACCTTCAGAGGCTTCCAAGATTAGCTCATTCAGTTTTTTTGTTACTGTAAACCTCATCTCCGGCATTAGTTTTTCCTCGATAAACGGACTAAATATGGATTAAAAATGGATTAATGATTCTAAAAATGACTATACTAATATATAAAGTTTACTATTAATGATACTAATATAGGAAAGAGTATATTAAATCTAAAATTAGCAAATATTGGAGTTTAGGGAAAATTCTTTCTAACAACATTTTTATATAAAGAATTTTTATTGCATAAATATGAAAAAAAGAGGTAGGTTATTGATATTAGCCTTGGCGTTTTTTCTTATAAGCCTGCCAAATTCTTTTTCAATCTATCAGGAATCAGTTTTTTCCGGAACCGTTGAAGATGCAGGGATTGTGGAGATAGAAGGCATTAATTTTAAGTTTGTCATAGAGCAGGTTTCCAGCAAGGTATTTGTCCAGTTTGGCCAGTTCTCTCTTATAGTGCCCAGCGGGGAATGCAAGATTCAGAATTCTTATAATATATGCGTCTTAAATGTTTCATATTCGCATAGAAACGCATCCACAGTCCAGGATATTTACAAAGCCATAGTGAGCATTTCGCAAATCAAGTCTAAGCTGATATCCACTCATGCAATAGAAAAAGAAAACCTCCTGATAGATGAGGAATCAACTGCAACACTTATCTTGGAAAACACTGCAGACATAGCAGCAAAAGATGTTATAGCAGAAATAGGCATTCCTGAAAATCTTTTTCTTAAAGAGGCATCAGGGTGCCGGAAGCTGTATGGGAAAATTATCTTTTCTGGCGATATATATCCAAAACAGGTTATAGCATGCTCCTACAAAATCATCGGATTAAAGGGGGGAGAATTTGAGCTAAACCCTGAAATAACTTATTTTGATGGGATTGAAGCAATAAATTATTCCTCATCTGCTATAAAGGGCAAGGTATACAATCATTCTTTGAAGATAAGCATGAGTTCAAATGAGAGCTTATACAAAACAGGCGAAAGATTCAATTTAACCCTTGTTGTAGAAAATACAAACGATGAATACCCTATAGATGTCAATATAATGAATGTGAGGATTCCAAAAAACCTTTTGGTGGCTAAAACCCCCAAGGAATTCATCAAAAACAATGACATTATGGCGTGGAGCGGCAATCTTGCAGCCGAAGAGAGCAAGGCTTTTTTGATTGAGATGCAAAGCAATAGGGCTGCAAATTACTCTGTTGAAGCAGCAGCATCTTACAAGATAAGCTCGTTTTCAAGGAGCGCAAATCAGGGCTTTAATGTGGAGATTGGCTGCGACTGCCCTTACATAAGCTACAAGCTGGTTCCGGAATCATTGGAGCCGGGAAAATCAGCAACGCTTACTGCATTTCTCTTCAATCCAAGCAGCTCTAATGAGTTTAATAATGTCGGTATAAAGTATAGCAGCAGCATTCCAAAAATAGCCGATTTTACAAATGGATACTCGAAAATAGGCCCGCAGGAAAGCCTGCCGATAATTGATGTTTCTTTCATAGTGCCAAGCGCAGATTCCGCCATTAATATTACTGCAGCTTACTCTGCCAATGGGCAATCTTTTGCAGTAGAGGCGGAAATACCAATAAAGCCAATAACCGTTTACTCTGAAAATAATCCTGAAAATAGCTCCGGAAATGCTTCCATAGAAGAAGGAAAAAGCCTGGCAGAAGAGCCTGAAAAGCCAAAAGCCGAGCCAAACGCGAACATAGTATCAGGCGCTTCAGAAGGAATGGAAGAGCAAAGCGAAGAGCCTTCCATAGAGCTGGACTCGCAATTTCAGGATAAAAGCTATATGGTATTCGCAGTTATTGGAATTTTAGTTGCCATTTTAGTTGTATTTTTTATTTTAAGGAAGAAGAATGTCCTATCATTAATCCCGAAAAGGCATTCCACTCAGCAAACTCAGCAGCCAAAACAGGAGTCCAAGCAGGAGTCCAAGCAGGAATTAAAGCTCGGGGAGCATAAACGGGCGGAAAATCAAAAGCACGTTGTTGAAAATAACGAGATAAATAGCCTTGAAGACGAGATAAAACGGCTTGGGAATATCTTTGAAAGGCGGAATGAAAAGAAAGGGTTCTTTGGGATGTTCAGGAAAAAGTAAAAATTCCTTTCGTACCAGTTAACTTTAAATAAAACACAAGCTTCCATAGTTCTGCCACAACTGCCGACGTCGCATAACCTGGCATTGCGGTGGCCTTGAGCCTTATGAAAGTAAGCCATTTCCCTTCGGGGTTTCCCGGTTCAAATCCGGGCGTCGGCGTTAACTATTTTTATGTTAATTTACCTGCCAAATAATAATTTAAAAATAGAAAGTTGTTCCCATAGGCAATGTATGTGCGTTATCATCAGGAGATATAACAACTATTCAAAGATTTGGCGTCCCATTAACCCGCGATTTAGAATCTATTGCAAGATTAAATAGAAGCGCTAGTTCTATAATAGAGATAGCAGACTCTAATATCAGCGGCAAGGGATTCCGAGCATTAAGGGATATTGCTCTGGGAGAATTGGTGGTTAGCGCTTTTGGTGTTTTTATAGGGCATCAATCCGAACAACACTCAATTCAGCAAAGTATTGGAGTCCATATAGGGCCTTTTGAATATGGCGGAAAATATTTGAATCATTCTTGCGACGGAAATCTCTTTGTGCGTTCTGACGGCCGTGGATTATCTACATTTTATGCGAAAAGGCAGATTAAAAATGGAGAAGAGGTTACTTATCATTATTCTTTAACTGAACTTGCTTGGGCAGATTCCTCTTCTGAAACAGATGCCAGTTGCAATTGCCAAGCATCTAAATGCGAGGGAATAATTAAATCCTTCAATATGCCTGGCACCAGCTCAACAAAGAGAGCTTATCAGCAGTGGTATAGTATCTCAGCACTTAATTAATTGGTTCAGCGAACAAAAAAACTGAAGCCCGTATTTGAATTTATTTCTCCACATTTTTCTAAACCTTTTTAAACCTAAAGTCTTTTACGAAAAGCCGTGGTCGGCCTTGTAATCTTCGGAACAGTAGCTTTAGATTCATTAGGAACTCCCTTCGGCAAAGCAGACAACGTGCTTGGAGGATCAGCTTCTTATGCTTCAATAGCCGCGTCATTTTTCACAAAGCCCGGAATAATCTCAATAATAGGCCAGGATTTCCCAAA
This sequence comes from uncultured Methanosarcinales archaeon, assembly GCA_964436645.1. Taxonomy (GTDB): domain Archaea; phylum Nanobdellota; class Nanobdellia; order Woesearchaeales; family GW2011-AR4; genus JACPJP01. The sequence continues at coordinate 4,462 of CAYTDO010000054.1, forward strand.
AGAGCATATAGAATTCTTCAAAAAGAAAGGAATAGACACCAGCGGAATCACCATCGGAGACAAGACCTTCAGGTGGCAGGGCTATTATGAGTATGACATGAATGAGGCTAAGACGCTGAAGACAGAGCTAAATTCACTTGAATCCTATAAAGTAAAAATCCCGGAATCATACAAAAGCGCAAAATACCTTTTCCTTGGAAACATGGACCCGGAGCTGCAGCTGAAAGTGATAAACTCAATAAAAAACCCAGACCTCATTGTTATGGACACAATGAACTTTTGGATTCAAAATAAAAAAGAGCAGCTATTAAAGGCGATAAAGAAAGTCGATATTCTTGTGTTCAACGATGGCGAAGCAAGGCAGTTATTCAATACCCCTAATCTTATAAACGCGGCAAACCGGGCATTGAAGCTCGTCTCTAAGGCAGTCATAATTAAAAAAGGCGAGCATGGAGCTTTATTATTCTCAAAAAACAAGCATTTCAGCGCTCCAGGCTATCCCATGGAAAACATAAAGGATCCGACCGGATGCGGAGACAGTTTTGGCGGGGCATTATCCGGCTATCTTGCAAAAACCCATGATTTGACTGAAAAAAATCTGAGGAAAGCCATCATATACGGGAGCGTAGTCGCTTCCTTCAATGCAGAAGATTTCTCAATAGGGAGATTAAAGCAAATAACGAATAAAGATCTGGAAAAACGGTATAATGAGTTCAAGGAGATTAGGGAATTTTGATTGTTTATTTTTAAAATTTTATATTTTTTAATCCGCTTTTTTATTATTGGTTGTATATTTTTATAATTTTAACTTTTACAAAAAAATACTCGGGAATTTTACGCGACGCCAATGCGCGTCGCAACTTAATCGCCCCAATGAGGGCGAATTGATGCGCGGCTCAATGGCCGCGCCTATATTTTCCGCTTATATCTTTTTAAAATAGAAAAAAATCAATTTAAAGTTCTATACTATTTTACATTTCTTCAAAAATCTTCTTTAATATTAGCAGTCGCCACCATAGTAAGAGTCGCTTCCACCCCTTTCATCTCCTTCCTGAAAGTTATCAAAAATTCATTGAACTCCTCAACATCCTTAAATTTCAATTTCGCAAGCACATCATACTCTCCAGTCACTCCAAACACCTCCTTGACATTCTTCTTTCCAAGGAATTTATTGTTGATATACTCAGATGTGGTGCCTTTTATCAGCATGAACGCGATAAAGTTCTCTCCAATAGCCTTGTTGCTTGGCTTGATAGTAAACTTCTCTATCGTTTTGCTTTCAATTAATTTTTTTATCCTCTGGTGGACGGTGCTTGGCCTCATTCCCGTTTTTCTGGCTATATCCTTGATAGGCTCTCTTGCATTTTCCTTTAATCTCCCAATTATTTCGAAATCCTTATCGTCCAATTCCATATAATGTATAAATTACATCAAATATATAAATATTATGGAAAAAATACAATAATAAACAAAATATATAAAAAATTTCTATAAAATCAATAAAAAAATATATAAATATCTGTAAAAACCTGTATATTGGTGATTTTCATGGATCAAGGTAAGAATTACGAAGTTAAGGACATTAAGCTTGCAGAGCAGGGGAAAAAGAATATAGAATGGGCGGAGATGCAGATGGGCGCTTTGCTGAAAGTAAAAGAGCGCTTCCAAAAAGAAAAGCCGTTAAAAGGAATAAAAGTCGGATTAGCCCTGCATGTCACAAAAGAGACTGCCGTTCTTGTGCGGGTTTTAGTGGCAGGAGGCGCAGAAGTCGCTATTACCGGATGCAACCCCTTATCGACACAAGATGATGTTGCCGCAGCTTTAGCAGAGGAAAGAGTAAGCGTCTGGGCATACAAAGGAGAGACAAAAGAAGATTACTATAGATACCTGACAAACGTCATTAACTTCCATCCGCATATAACAATAGATGATGGCTGCGACCTTGTGTCCGAGATACATACCAAGCATCCAGATTTAATCAAAACAATAATTGGCGGCGCAGAGGAAACAACAACCGGAGTGATAAGATTGAGGGCAATGGAAAAGGACAATGCTCTAAAATACCCCGTAATAGCAGTCAACGATTCAAACACCAAGCATTTGATGGACAATGTGAAAGGTACCGGACAATCAACAATAGATGGCATTTTAAGGGCAACAAATGTTATATTTGCAGGAAAAAATTTTGTTGTCTGCGGCTATGGAGAATGCGGTAAGGGTGTGGCGAAACGAGCCTTGGGCATGGATTCAAGCGTTATTGTAACAGAAGTTGATTCATTCAGGGCTTTGCAGGCTGCAATGGACGGATTCCAGGTAATGCCAATAAAAGAGGCTGCAAAGATTGGAGATATTTTTGTTACTGTAACTGGAAACAAGAATGTAATAGACATTGAGCACATGAAACTTATGAAGGATGGCTCAATTTTAGCCAACTCCGGGCATTTTGACGCAGAAATAAACATTAATGGCTTGAAAAAGGTAGCAAAGAGCCATAGAAAAATAAGGCCATTCATGGACGAATTTACTTTAGATGGGAAAAGAATCTTTATTTTAGGGGAAGGCCGCCTTATAAATTTATCAGCTGCAGAGGGGCATCCATCCATGATAATGTCCATGTCATTCTGCAATCAGGCAGCAGCATGCGAATACCTTGTGAAAAATAAAGATAATTTAGAGCCTAAAGTCTATAAGCTGCCGGCTGAAGTGGATAATCAGATTGCAAGATTGCAGTTGGAGTCGATGGGCATCAAGATAGACGCAATGACCGCAGAGCAAAAGAAATATTCAGAATCCTGGCAGGAAGGGACATAATTTTTTAATATGGTTTTATCATTATATTTTTAAAAATATTGTAAAAAGAAGTAGATGCGAATAGTTATATCTGTTAAGCTTAATCCTTAAATTCCTTGTTGGCCCTTACAAACTTCATAAGATTTTCAGGATTAGTATAATATTCCGCCATTATTCTTCCGACTGTATCGACTGTATCGATATTATGCTTCAAGAGCCATTTGAGCACATTCTCCTTCTCAAGCAAAGATTTCTTTATCTCATTCCTGCTGAATCCTGTAAAAGTCTGGATTGTATTCATCAGGCTTTTTGACTTGTTGACATTACGGATTTTTCCGGATCTGATGTCTAATTGCACAAGCACATTCGGATCTGCATTAGGCAATAATTCTGCAATCTGGAATGTCTTCCTTACCCCCGTCCTTCTATTCCTGTATTGGACAACTATCATTGAAATCGCAGGAATCATGGTCCTGGGAATATCTATTGGCGGGTTTGTAAGCCTTGTAACTGTCTCTGCCGCATCATTGGCGTGCACAGTTGCATATACAGAGTGGCCTGTATGGATGGCTTCAAATAAAACTTCTGCCTCCCTCTTTCTTCTTATTTCTCCGACTAGTATCCTATCAGGCCTCATTCTTAAAGAATTTACAAGCAGATCAAGCATGCTTATCTCCCCCTTTCCCTCAGGATTAGGAAGCCTTGTTATCATAGGCACCCAATGCAGGCATTTTGGAAGCTGTATTTCCCTGGTGTCTTCTATGCTTATGACCCTTTGATTTGGAGGAAAGAAATTTGCAACGACATTCAGCATTGAAGTCTTTCCTGAGGCAGTTCCTCCTGCTATAATCGTGGAAAGCTCAAACTGCACTCCCAGCCATATTAGCGCAGCAGCACCTGTTGATATCGTATCGTACTTTATTAGATCAGTTATAGTCCATGGCTTGGTCGCGAACTTTCTTAATGTGATGGTATTTCCCCGGACAGAGATGGGCTCTAAAGTCGCATTTACCCTGTCTCCTGCAGCGAGATGCGCATCCATCAGCGGCTCTAATATAGTTATCTGCCTCCCAACCCTTCTCCCAATCATTGAAGCATAGTGCCTTATCTGATCCTCGCTCAGCATGGAGATGCTTGTCTTGAGCCATCCGAATTTTTTGTGGTAAACCCAGACAGGCTCTTCAGCGCTGTTTATCGCTACCTCCTCAAGGTTTTCATCATCCATGAGAATCTCTATTGACCCCAAGCCAAGGCTTTTTTGGGTTAGGTAAGATTTTAGAAATTTGACTGTCCTTTCGTCAGCGTCAGGAAAATGCCGATTTATCAAAAGCTCGATAGCCTCTCCAAATCTCTTTTCTATCAGCCCAGATTCCTTTGTGTTTAAGATATCCACCATGCCGATATTGACCTGGTTTGTAAGCTCGTCAATTATTTTTTCAAGAACTATCTCGGTGTTCTTGCTGATCCCTGCTATGGAAACTTCGTAGATGGGCACGAACTCGCCATGTTTCATATACACTTTGACTGTTATGGGTATATCTCCGGAATTAAAGTTATAAGTAGAAATAACTCCTGCCCCTTGCTTTATATCCTTAAAAGATTCTTCGTTTTTTCTGCTCTTTTTTGACCCCAACCGGCTACCTCTTTTTTGTTCAGCAGTTTACCCAGGCTGCTAAACGCCTACTTTTGATTTTCTTTTTTAATAAGGACTATTTTAATAAGGAATGCTAACTGCATATGCCTACTTAAAAAATGAACTTAATTTTTTCAATTCATCCTCAAACAATGTTTTTTTCTTATTTACTTCCTCAAACTTATTCTCAAGATTTACTATCTGGGCGCCAGTATCCTTGCTCTTTGAGCTTAATTGAAATGATTTTGCTTTCTTGATAAGCTCTATCAGCTCTTTTTCAAGGTCATTCCTGTCCTTGTTCACTTTTTCTATCAGCCCCAGCACACCCATTTTTTTCTGGAAGAATGCCTTCATCTTTTCTGAGGCTTTTTTCACTCCCTTAAGCTTTTTTTCCTTCGCAGCTATCTTTTCAAGTATCTTATCCTGGAGATCTTTGACCTTTTTTGTTTGGTTAATGCTTTGCTCGACAAGGGGCTCTATTATTTCTTTCTCCTTTTCCAGCCTTTCCTGCGTCTTTTTTGCCAGCAGCTCAAGGTTTCTGATATGCTGTTCAGAATTCTTTATGCTTTCTTCTTTTTGGTTTGCCCTGTCCTCAACCTGTTTAATAAGTGCCTTTAAGCCTGCAACTTTTTTCTTTATCAGCTCTTCGCTTTCCTCTATGGAACTTGCCTCCACCCTGTCCTTTGCCAAGTCGCCCTCGCCCTTTTTTATATCTTGGAGCAGGCCGTCATATTTTATTTTTTCTCTCGTAATCTGTTCAGTTATCTCCTGGAGCTTGCCTATCGAAGAATTTTTTTGGTCATCAACCCTTTTATCCAGCTCTATCTTGAGCTGCTCATACCTTTGCAGCTCAATCATCTCATCTTTTACATGGTTAATATCAAATCCGAGATCTTTTTTTATCTTATCAAATTCGTCTTTTAGCGATTTTAGCTTCTCTGACTCTTTTCCTAAGAAGCTTAATGACACTTCTGCTTTCCTGACAAAAACATCCTTTTTGCCTTCAAACTCTTTTGCTTTTTCCTGGACATCTTTTTTCGCTAACTTTCTTGCGGTAAGGAAAGGCTTAGTGAATTTATATTCAAGATTGATAATGCCTTCTTCTTCAAGAAAATCAGCCCATTCCATAACCACTACGGTGCTGACTCCAAGCTCCTTCGCTGCGTCAGCAGCAGATAGTATACCTTTAGAATTGATCAGCTTTACAAGCTTGTCAACGCCAGTTTCAATTATTGTATCAGCCAGTGCCATTCTCATTCTTTTCAATACAGATATAATTTAAAAATGTTTCTATAGAAAATTTGTTATTCTAAACTGCTGCATCATTCCCAAACCCTTACTTCTACAATAGCAGGGCCCCAGAGGGAAGGGACTTTGGATATCACATTGGTCTCTATCTGCAGATCTCCATCGCTAACAAGAACATCAACATCTCCGTCATCATCAAAATCCAGAAGCTTGAATATCTCAAATGCTACGGCGTGAAATGAATCATTGCCGTTATAGACTATAGCGCTTGTGTTATAGGCGCAGTTTTCAGCGCCGCTGTAGCTCTTAGGGACTTTGATATTCTTTTTAGCTCCTCCCTGGACCTCGACTTTCCACAGGCATCCGTCAGCTTCCTGCAAAACAGAAGTATAAGCGACGCTGTTGGGAATCAAAAATGTGTTTTCCCCGTATGATACTTCCGGCCTTGTTGAATAATCAGAGCCGAATTTCAATGAAAACCAATTCTTTCCTGTCACAACGCTGCCGGCTGCAACATCCTTTGTGTACCCAAATCTCGCAAATGCCTCAATAAAAGGATCAGTTCCTGCGCTGCCTTCTATGTGATTATACAATTTAACATTGTTGGCTTTGGCAATTTGGTCAGCATCATCACCCCAGCACCAGCCTATTATCCAGTCGGCATAAGAATGCACACTATCATCTGGAACCGTGAAATTCCACTGGACATCCCGATAAGAATTAGGGCACCATCCCCATCCGGTTGCATTGTTTTGCAATCCTAGGTCAATTTTTTGGCTGACATCAATGGCTCCAAAGGAGACATCTCCTTTGCTCCCCTCTATATTGACAGTTGAGTTTGGCAGTATGGTCACATTGCTGCCAGATTTAGGGATAAAGTCAAAGATAAGGTAAAAATATGTGTCTGCCAGATCATTATATGATATTCCATTCTGTGTTAAGTTGCCTTGTATCTCATTATTGGTCCAGAAAACATGGCTTTTTACCGTAGTCTTAGTCCCGATGATAAATTCATTATTTTTAAGCCTGAATGTGAGCTTAACCTCGCTTGAATTGGTATTGATGCTTATGTTTATTTTGTTGATATCGGTGTTTGGCGAGAATATTGGCTTTTCGTAATCGCTTATCCTGCCATCAGCAGCGACAACTGCAAATGGAAACGATGTTTTGTTGTCAAGCGTCTGCGCTTGCTGCGTTTTGTAAGTTATTATATTATGTGTTGTCCCATCATCTCCGGCGCACCCTCCATTTGAGGAGACCGTCTGCTCATACCTAACTGTATTGCTGCCATTGGTAAAATTGCCCTGCGCATTGATTATGCTGTTTACTCCTGGAATTCCATTCAAAACGCGGTTGCCGTTTATATATGCGGTAACGCTGGTGCCTGCTATTGCCGGGACAATCTTCCATGTCGCATTTGTTATATTTGCGTCGCTTGGCAGCGTTATATAATACTCGATAGTTATCTTATCTGCATTTGAAGAATTGCCGGGGCTGTTATAGCATGGAGCTATCACATCGAAAGGATAGACTTTTGTATTTGTTTTTGATGTTATCTTTCCCAGAACAGCTCTCGAGGTGAATCCTTCTGTAGGCTTCTCTTTTGCAATTCCGCTTATTATCTTTCGTGAGGATACAAGGCTGTCCTTTATGCTTTGGCTCCGCGCATATATCTCCTCCTCATCCACATAAATTCCAAATCCAAATCGCGCCGGAATCATCATATCTGTTATGTTTTTTGAGAAATTTTGCGCTAAGCTTGTTTTTCCTTCTGCCCAGAACTCAGCGATTTGTTCCAGGACGGTATTATTGCCGTTGCTTATATCCCCGCTTTCTATCAGGGATTGCGCATAGCTGTTCTCCAGCTCCTCGACCTTTATATTTGTAAAAAGCATGATGAAGTCCTGCGACATCAATTTTGTTTGAGTCTTCTCAGATTCAGAAACATAAGATTTTGATATCAGCAATATCACTAAAAGCAATATTCCCGTAGCCAGGATAGCATCTATTGTAAAGAAAACGCCCCTTTTGCTTTTTTTTATATCCTTCATTTTTTGTTGATTTTTTTATTTGAAAAATTATTATTTTCTTATTTGTAATCTTTATTGTTTGTTTTGTCGATATTTTTAAAGATATTATTGATTTTTTGTCTTGAATTGTTTTGTTTTTATTTGATTAAAAATTTGAGTCTTTATATTGTCAGGTTTTGAACCTCATAGGCTGCAAGATGCGCGCTGTCAATCTTGAACCATAAAGGCGTCGCGTTAATCCTGTAATTTGTGGTGGCCTGGCTTCCAAAATAAATATAATCCACAATGCTCCTGTCTTTTGCCGCGAGCCCCTGGTCGGTAAGTTCCTGCACATTGACAAGGCTCTCGATGCCGGTAGATGAATTGGAAAAGTCGCCTTGCAGCCTCATCAGGAAATTTGGGGACATTTCAGATGCCTTATAATAGGAATTATTTGCATGTGTCATCAGGTTAGTAACATCTCCTCCAGTTACAAAATCGCTTATCGGGCTTTCAATTATTGGAGTGGTTACTCTGCCTTTGCTTCCAATTATATACAGCGGGTCTTCAAGGTTTTCCAGGCTGACCTTTGTGGTTATATTTCTTGATCTTTTCCACATGGAAGTATTTTTCTTATCTTGGATAGTAATATTTATGTATGCCTTTACATCGACATGCCATGGTGTCGTCTGGTTGATTTCAACATCTATGATTGTGAAATTTGCCAATACTCCGATTTTATCAGCCTGTTCTTCTATCTTCTCTGTCCAGTCAGTAAACGTGCTTTCATCCATAAGGCTTATGCCCTGGCTGTTCAATGTCCCATCCAGTATAAGGCTGTTGAAATTTCCCTTAAGGTCATTAATATAAGATCCGTTGGATGCAATGTACTGGCTCATGCCTGTAAATGCCCTGAAGCTTGCTATATACAGGCCTTTCTCCAGGTCCTGCTCAACATCCTTGATGAAATTATTCATCGTGTTTATCCTTATGCCTATTGTCTCTATATCCTCTTTCATCTCATATTTTTTGTAGACGCTGAACGATAGCAGTATCACCACTACCAGCGATGCTGCCGCTAGAGTGAAGAATATTCCCTTTTTTGTCCAAAACAGTTTAGACATTTTAATTATTAGACTCGCAGTTTTTTTGTTTTTTCAGTCCCAAAAATAAAATACCATCTTTACAGGCTTGGAGCCGTAAATCACAGATCGCTCAATCTTGGCAAAATTTTTGTATTCTATATTGCTCATGTTTATATCGCATCTGAATTTGCCCCATTTCGTTATGGATTCAGTTACTTTATCCACAAAATCCCCTGAAAAATAATCAGTGTCAAAATCACTGAAATAGAATGCACTGCCATTGCCATAATCCCATCTTGCAACCGCAATTGCATTGTCTTGATTAAACCTTACTATCTCGGTAAAATTTTTTGCATCAGACTGGTTTTCAATATAATACGCCTGCTTGAACACGATATTTTCTCCAACATCAAAAGACAAAAAGTCATCTTCCGTCACAACAGTGGAATTCCTGTCGCTGACAGACTGCCCTGATTTTTTATAGAATTTCACTCCGAGCATTTCTTTCCCTTGGCCAGCTGTAATCTCACCGCTCAGCATGATCAAGCTATTATTGGAAACAAAGCTTTCAATTGCCACCTTGTTATTGTTGAATATTGATGTAGGCAGCAAAGGATGCTCTATGGCCACGAAGCCATACTTGTCTATATTGTTCACCATGCTGTCAAAATCAGGATAGCCGGATTCTGCGCTGTACATATCTGCCCTTAAGGTATCAGCCATGAAGCTTTTAAGGAAAGAATCTCCGCTGTTGTCATAATAATATGCCGGGCTTATTTCATAGGTCACATTTACCGCGGGCGTTCCTATCGCGCAAACGCCTTCGGCATTGATCAAGGTGCCGTTATTTTCAGTAAAAAAAATCAGGTAATCATGCACCGTCCCGAATAATTTTCTTGTTGCATTGTAGGGCATATTGTAGAATTCCAGCAATTTATCAGGGTCTATTCTCTGGTCATTGTTTGTTATGCCTATGCTCTGGACGCTTTCATTGTCCCAGTTGCTTGGATACCCAGATAATAATACTGATGCAGAAACTGCTTCCGAGTCTGACAAAAGGCTGTCTAATACCGTCGCATCCTGGTCCTGTATGTTTGTAATGTACATATAGTAGATGACCAGCATAAATGAGAATAGGAGTGTTCCTATGACAAAGTCTGTAAACCACATCTGGGATTTTTTATCAATTGCCATGTTATTAGTTATCATAGAAATCCGACCACTCCGGACTATCATCCAGAGTTTGCTCGCCCTTCAGGCTCTAGTTGGATTTCTAGGACACCGGGAAATGCTTTGCATTTCCTGTGTGCCGAAAATCTTTCAGATTTTCGAGCATGCCAAAAATAGATAACCCTTATATTGAATTTAACGCTTTGGATTATGCTACGCTTCATCCAGGGTTATCTATTTTTGTGCATTTACAAAAATTTTGCCCCCTATATTCTCTATCTTGTTGGGCCCTTTGGTGAAATTGCCCGTAATTTTAGGTATGGCTGCTGAAAAAAATGCATTTGACGAATTGACAGTTATAGTGGTATTGCCGGTTATTATGGAGTAATTCAAAAAGCTGTCAAGCTTTTCGGGAAGGTCAAAATTTCTTTCATATCCCTCCTCGACAGAAGATGCAATCGTTACTTCCTTCTGCAATTTAAGCGCAACATCCCTCATAAGGAACAATTTTTTGTTGCTGCTGAATTCTTTAGCCTCATTTGCCGAGGCAGCCAAAAAAATTGTTGTAGCAAGAAAAGCAAGTCCTATTAGCATAAAAAATTCCATGGAAGATTGGGACTTAATCCGTCTCATTTTTATTTGTAAGAAACCTCAACATAGTCTTCTTTGGCCTTTAGGGTTAAGGTATACAATCCTTGCGATGTGGGTAATGACCCTGTTATGTTTACAGCTGAGTTCTGCACTATGTCCGATCTTCCGGATTTTGTCTTTATCCTGAATACAAGCTCATATCCGTGGGAAAGGTTGGCAAGTACTATGTTGCTGGGCATATTAATCTTGATTGTTGATTGGGAAGGTTCTCCAAGGTAATAAATCGTTTCGGCCTCATCAACTATCTTTTTTGCTATCTGCAGAATCTGTTGAGAGGATATCTCATCATTGGAGTCCTGGACAAGGGACTGGTATATTATCACCAGGGGTATGGTTATGATTGTAACAAACCCTATGATGACCATGTATTCCATGCTTATTTGGCCTTTGACTGGCATTTTACCTTTTCTTTTTTGATGCTGATGATTTTTCGAGCATTTTTCCTATCTCCTTCCCATCATCCTTGAAGCCAAATTCTTCGCTGATTTTTGCAACCCTGTAAGAAGCTATTATGAAGCCTATGTATGCGAAGACAATGAATATCACTTCCGGATAGCCATAAAACTCCGAATATGAAATTTCAAAATTCGTCAGGCTTCTTATTGTCAGCCATAATGAAAAAATGACAATGAATGCCAGGCATACCGAAAAATTGTCAATATACTTTCTCAGCGAACTTGGAGATAGCTTATTTCTCGCCCTTGAAGTCAATATCAAGGCCCCAATCCCAAAAATAACTGTTGTAATGCTAATAACTGCAATTGATACCATTTTATGCACCTCCTACGTCAATCCTGAAATCGCAAAATTGCGTCATCTGATTTATTAATTCTTCATCCGAGCCTTTTTTTATTGATATAACGATGCCTCTGACTTTCCACGCCCTGATCTTGCTCGCGAGAAAATAGGCAAATCTTGCAACCGTCCCTGGCTTGTTGAATAACTGCAGGGTATTTATGGAATCAAAAAACACAAATTTATCTGAGGTAGGCAAGGCCGTTACAGCCTGATCCATGGCAACAGAAATATCACTTAGCTTCTCAGGGGACCCTATGAAAAGGCAATTTTTTATTCTTGTCTGGAACTCATTTGGTTTTGTGATGCCATCAATGAAAATGATGAGCCTGGAATCAATTTTATTTTCAGCAAGAATCCTCTTCATCACATCGTAAGGCTTGTTTAATGTCACATAAACCCCCGGAGTCTTTTGCTCATTCACCAAAAACTTGAGCACCTCTACATTGGATTTCTGGTAATCCTTGGGATTGACTGTAATAAGCGCTATGTAATCCTTAAGCCCGTTTGCCTCTTTTTTGAATTTAGCCTTTATATCCAAATACTCTCGCCCTCTTTGGTTATTGCTCTATAAGCCGTTCTTTAAAAACTTTCTTGTATAGAATTATTTTCCATATTGTAATTATTTTTCATTCCCAAGCAGAAACGAAAAGTTTATATATTAGCTTATTTACTCACCAGTAGTGATTTAAAGAGGTTCTTTAGTTTTAGCAGGTGGTGTAATATGTGTCTAGGATGCGCTGTCATAGGCGGCAAAGGAACTGGAAATTATGATGAAAATCTGTCAGAGATGAATGATAAAGCTTACGATAATCAGAAATATAATAACACAAATTATGGTGACTAAAAATGGACGAATTTTTTGACGAAGACCAGATAGAACTGGAAGGCATGAGGGAAGAAAGGAAAAAGATGAGCGGCAAGGATTTCGCAAAGCTTATCAATAAGAAGGACCTTTCTGATTTTGAACTAGATGAGCTGTTTATGTAGGTATTTTTATTTTTGATAATATTATAATTTTACTATATGCCTTATTTTTAAAATGGCCAAAACCTTGAGTTTAGAAGATAGGGCATTGGGAATTCTTAGCAACACGCTCGACAGGCCAAGCCCATCTAAAGTAAGGGGCCTTGATTTTAAGGATATTGATGGAGCTGCTGAAAAACTGGGATGCAGGGATGTTGACAATGTTACAAAACCAGTCCTCGGTATTAATGAATGTGCAGTTGACCCGGTTGCAGCTTTAAAATTGCAGGTGCTGACGATTAATTACTTTTCCTCTGCTTGTGTCCAGAACAGGATCGGAGAACGATTAAGGATCAAAAGCTAATAATAAAAAAAACAATTTAAACATAAAGAATGGAAAATTCAATAAATTTTTAAAATTATTATTAAATAAACAAAAATGTCGCCTGAAACACACGCAGATCTTAAAGATAGAATGGATTCATTGTACGCTTCTAATAATTCAATTGCCCAAACTGCAAGAGAGGCCGAAGTTACCTATAGGGTGGCATACGGCCATCTTGGACTTCCGAAACTGGGATTTAAAACATGGGGAGCTTATTCAGCTAATTTAAATGATAAAAAAAGAACTTCACCTTTATACCGCGCATTCAGCGAATTTTTAAGAGCGCATCTTAAAAGTGTTGGAACTCCTGTTTGGCTTGCAGGGCAAATAGGAACAAACCCCGCAAATGTAAGAATGTATTTATCCGGGAAAACGTTGCCGACCTCGGATACCTTGGAGTTAATATTCGCAGCACTTGGAATGGATGTGCCATTGGAAGATATGGGCACAACCCTTGAAAGAATAGTGGACGATTGGGAGCTTCGGAATCCCATCCAATAGCTTTTTAAAACCTTAAATATACCTAAAAAATATGGAAAACTACGATATCGAATTAAGCCGTGCAGTAGATGAAATAAAAAAAGCAAACGCTAAATTAGTTTGCATTCAATTGCCTGACGGCTTGAAGCCAAAAGCAAGAGAGATACAGGAGCACATAGAGAGAAACACTAATGCCTCTGTCGTGATTTGGCTGGGCAGCTGCTGGGGCGGGTGCGATGTCCCGGTATCAGTGGAAAAGCTTGGCGTCGATTTACTGATCCAATGGGGCCATTCAGAATACATAAGAGCCTGGTAAAACCAATAAATATTAAAACTAATTCTAAATGAATAAAAGCGAGTCCGAGCGATGTCCCTGAGCGAAGCGAACGGGATGCCTGAAATTATTTCCGAGCATACATGACAGCGAGGACTCGACTATATTTGCGGAGCGGTTTTTTCAATAAAAAAGAAAACCATCAACAAAAAAAACTCAATAAATAAAAAATTAGAAAATAAAATTAAAAGAAAAATTTTGAAAACCTACGATGCCAAAACCAACTATCTTCCTGGGAACAGACCATGCAGGCTTTGAGCTAAAGGAAGAAATAAAAAAATACCTTGAAAAAGAAGGCTACAAAGTAGAAGACCGAGGGGCTTATTCATACGATGAACAAGACGATTATCCTGAATTTATATTCAAGGCCGCAAAAAAAGTATCAGAAACTCCGGGCAGCAGGGGCATAGTCTTTGGAGGCTCTGGCCAGGGAGAAGCCATAGTGGCAAATAAGGTTCCCGGCATAAGGGCAGCAGTCTACTATGGGAACATCGAAATAATAACACTTTCAAGGGCTCATAACGATGCAAACATACTTTCCATTGGAGCAAGATTTGTATCAAAAAAAGAAGCAATAGATGCAGTAAAATCCTGGCTTTCCACCTCATTTTTAAATGAAGAAAGGCATAAGAGAAGGATTAATCAGATATCAAAAATTGAAGAGAAACTATGCAAATAAACTTCCTGAGCTATATTCTTGCAGCAATTTTATCTTACCTGGGGCTTTTGATAGGGATTATATTGATAAAGATGGCTCCAGAAGAGCAGAAGCCCGGAAGAAAGTACTTTATTCTTCTGAAAAATATTTTATTCTTTTTTATTATTGCCTTAGTTTTATTCTATTACGGAGTTAATACCATTCTTTCATTAGCCTTATTATGTTTTATTTTTGTTTTATTAGTGAAGAAAAAATTGTATCTTGAGAAATCAGCAGGGGTTTACCTCCTTTTTGGCTTTATTTTTTACTTCAGCAGCAAGATACTTACCCTTTTTGTATTGGAATCTGCCCTTATATTCTTATACGGAATTCCAAATTCCTCATTGGTAATAAACGCAAGAAAAAACAATTACAAAGATATTTTTATCAAAAACATATGGTTTTTCCTTCCAGCAATAATTCTATATATCTTATTTTAATACTATCTTTAATTAATATGATGGTTTATAATATTCGGCCTATATGTTAACACTTGATGAACTAGGAATAGCTGGTTACCACTTCTCTTTCCTTATCCCGGTATAAAAAGCAATATGGTTGACAATGATATGCAGGACAAAGCTCAAAGTCAATATTACCAGAATATTTTCAAAAGATAATTTTGCAAGGGGATAAGAGAAAATCAAAGCCCCAATTACAAAATCTATCTGGTCAAAAGGTATGAAAGGCTTCCCGGGCGCAAAATTAAATCTTCTTTTAAAGAAACTCTTTCCCAAATCCCCAAGCATAGCCCCAAACCCTAAAATAAATCCCAGCAAAAGCCAGTTAGAATAGTCAACAAGCTCCAAATTTGCAAAAAAATCAATATTATGCAGCAAAAATTGAAGATAAGTAACTATTATCGCAAATAAAACTCCGAAGACAAGCCCTCTGTAAGTCTTATGCTCCCCGAATATTCGGTTCTTTCCTAGATTTTTTCCAAGGTCAACTGGAAATGCAAGCCATGGAATCTTATTCCGTATAATGACTGGAGCCATATTTGCCAAATACGCCGGAAGAATGAAATACAAGCACTGGAAAATTATGTTTGCCATTAAATTTCCTCAGACTCTTTTTCTTAAAAAGCTCAAAAGGCCCCCAAATGCGCCGAATTTAAGCTTCCCGTATGGCATCGTTTTCTTTTCTTTTAAAGCTTTTCTCAAATCTCTCTCAAACAAAGTAGTTCCGGTAGCAACCTCAAATTTAAAATGTGCATCACTCCCGCCGGTTTTCGCTATCCCGTATTTATTTGCAGCATTGTCCGCCTTTTTATTGTCAGAATTAAAAAGCATCCTCGCATTGAAGCACTCAACAGCATCAATATATTTTTTTACCTTCCCAAAATAAAGTTTGAACTTATGATGCGGGTTAGACGAAGTCCTGAATGGATGGGGTATTACTATAAGGGCATTCTGTTTTCTTGCCTTTTCAACAGCGTCAAAAAAATCAACAGCATCTACTTTTTCTTTTAGATAATACGCGAGAACATCCCCTTGAATTGTAGAAATCTCCTGTCCTATGATAACCTCAAAATTCTTGTCCTTGTTCAGTCTTTTAACCTCCAAAGCCCCGTCTATCCTTCCATGGTCCGTAACTGCAATCCCATTAAGGCCCTTTTTCTTTGCTGTCTTGAGCAGTACCTCCGGCTTCATATTGCTGCAGCTCGAGTAATGTGTATGTGTATGCAGGTCGTATCTAAGCATAAAAAAGAAAAAAGTATATGCGGGTTAAAAAGATTTTGATTTGCTAAACGAAATATATTTAATAAGTGGCATATTAATTTCTGAAACATGAAAATATCCGATATGGGAGAAATAGAATTGATAAAAAGAATCCACAAAAAGGTAGACTTATTCTCAAAAGATATTATCAAGGGAATTGGAGATGATGCCGCAGTCGTAAGTTTTGACAAGAAATATCACATGCTCTTTACTACTGATTCCTTATTTGAGAATGTTCATTTTTCATTGGATTTATTTACCCCTGAGCAGATTGGGAAAAAAGCGATAGAAAGCAACGTGTCCGATATTGCAGCCATGGGCGGCTTTCCAAAATATGCATTAGTTTCTTTGATACTGCCAAAAGATACTGATTTAAAATTCATTGACAAGCTGTATCATGGCATGAATAAATCATCAAAGGAGTATAAGATAAGCATCATCGGGGGTAATTTATCCAGCGGCAAGAATATTGCCATTGCTATAATGATGATTGGCCTTGTGGAAAAAAGATATCTATGCCTGAGAAAAAATGCCAAAGTAAATGATATGATTGTCGTTACAAATACCCTGGGAAGTTCAAAAGCAGGGCTTGAATTATTGAAACACAATAAAAAAGGGCCATCAATTGATTATTTTTTGAATCCAAAAGCAAAATTAGATATTGCAAGGAAGCTTGCAAAATCAGGAATCAATGCAATGGAAGATATCTCTGATGGATTGGCGTCTGAAATAATTAATATTTGCAATGAAAGCAGAACTGGAGCAGTTATTTACAAAGAAAAAATCCCAGTAAGCAAAAGCACAATTAACGACGCTAAAAAATTAAATAAAAATCCTTCCTATTTTGCGCTTTATGGGGGTGAAGATTATGAATTGGTTTTTACAATAAATAAAGGCCAGTTTAAAAAGTTAAATAAGGTTAAAAATAAAATTAAGTTTGGCATTGTCGGAAAAATACTTCCAAAAAAACAAGGGATATTTATTCTGGAAAAAGGAAAAAAGAAAAAATTAAAGCAAGGCTACGAGCACTTCTAGTCCCTGCCCCTGGCCCAGCTTGGCCTGCGCGAAGGCCCTCTGGATCCGCTAGAGCTTCCATGGCTTCTTGGCCTTCTTTCTCCAAAACCGCTGCTGGATCTTTCTGAGCGCTCTCCTCTTTCTCCGCCTTCACGAGAGCCTCTGTGGAAGCCTCCTCTTGAATGCCCTCTGTCTCCACCTCGATGGCCTCCGCCAAAACCGCTTCTTTCCCTGGATCTTCTTGCATCGAATCTTAGCCTTTCAAACTCCACAATAGGAAGCTCCTGCACTTTTATAGGATATCTGTGAAGAATATCCCTGAAAACGTCATGGTCTTTGTCGCTTAACAAAGTGATCGCTTTTCCTTTTTCTCCTGCTCTTGCAGTTCTTCCTACCCTATGCACATATTCCTGCGGGTCTCTTGACAAGTCATAATTGAATATATGCGTTACATCTTTTATGTCAATTCCTCTTGCTGCAACTGCAGACGCAACCAATACCTCTGGCTTACCCTTGTGGAAACTTTCTATTACATGCAGCCTTCTGTTTTGGCTTAGTTTTCCGTGCATCATTTCTGCATTGATGCCATGCTGCCTTAAATTTTTAGTGACCATCTCGACAGTTGACCTTGCAGAGCAGAATATCATTGTCAATCCTTTCTCTTCTTTTTTCAGAAGGTGAACAAGCAATGAGAATTTCTCATGCTGCGGGACATTATAGTAATACTGCTCTAAAAATTCCTGGTGAACATGGGACTCTCCTTTTATTGTTGCAGGATGGTTCATGTAATCCCGTTTTATTTGATCTATCTCATCAGAGATTGTAGCTCCGAAAAGCAATAACTGCACTCCTTTAGGGGCACTGTCTAAGATAGCCCTTATATCCTCAACAAATCCCATCTCGACCATCTTATCGGCTTCGTCTAATACTACAGTTTTTAGATTGGACATATCCATGCCCTCGTTCTCCAGGTGATCCCTTAACCTTCCGGGAGTTCCTATGACTATATCTGCCCGTTTTATATCTCCTATCTGCGGGTTTATTGAGACTCCGCCATAGACGTTTGCTGTTGAAAACTTGACATGTTTGCCGAATTTTCTTAGCTCTTTTGTTATCTGCACAGAAAGCTCTCTTATTGGCGCAATTATCAAAGCCTGCATGCCCCCTCTTGGCTTTATTTTTTCAATTATAGGAATTCCAAACGCAGCGGTCTTTCCAGATCCTGTTTTTGATATCCCGATTACATCCTTCCCTTCTTTGATTAAAGGTATTGTTTTTTCCTGTATCATTGTTGGCTCTACAAGCCCCATTTCTTTTAGCCCTTTGACTATGTCTGGACTTACATTTAGTTCTTCAAATGACATTTTATTTTTCTCCTTGGAATGAAAACGTGCTTTGCACGCAAAACAGAATGAGCAATCAATGGTATTGACACTCTCTGTCCCAACCTTCCAATATACGAGTTAGGATGGTTTGTCCGTTTATAAACCTATGGCTTCTTTTGACGAGAAATATAGCCATTAAATCTTAAAATAATAATTTAAAATCACAACAATTTTAAATCAAATCTTTTTTTTAAAAATAATGCACATCCCAAAAAAATACGGCGTATCTAAAATAGACCCATGCCCTTTCTGCAATAAGGCATCAATAACAAAGAATTCACAGGGAGTTCCAGTTTGCCTGGCGCATAAGGAAGCAAATCTCCCTGAGATGAAATGCGCCTGCGGGAATTACCTTAGCATGATGGAAGGCAAATTTGGCATTTTTTTCAACTGCATGAGCTGCGGCAATAAAAGCCTGAGCAAAGTCCTTGCCATGAATCCGAGCGTAGAGCTAAAAAATACAGCCCCAGAAAAGCCGGCTTACAAAAAAGTGGAAAACAAGAATACAAATCCTTCAAAGCCTTTGCAAAAGGAAAAGAAGGAAGTTACCGTTACTTCCGACCAGGTTGATGTTTATTTTAGTTGATTGATTATCTTTCAGCTAAACTTTAACCAGTTCTAAAAAACAAACCTTTTAATGCCGAGAAGTAATCTTATAAAACGATGCATTACAAAAACCTTCATTTAGACCAATTCCAGGAAGAAGCTATCTTAGCAATAGAGAACAATCATTCTGTTGTAGTTTCCGCTCCAACCGGCTCAGGAAAAACACTTATAGCAGATTACATTATAGGCAGAGACATAAAAAAAGGCATCAAGGTAATCTATACCGCTCCCATCAAAGCATTATCCAACCAGAAATACAAGGACTTCTGCCGGGATTATGGAGAAGATAAAGTTGGCCTTCTTACCGGAGATACAGTAAGGAATGCAAATGCTTCTGTTTTGATTATGACAACAGAGATTTACAGGAACATGGCTCTAAGCCATGATCCTATAGTTGAGCAGATATCATATGTCATATTTGATGAAATCCACTACATAAATGATATAGAACGCGGTTATGTCTGGGAAGAATCCATAATATTCTCTAAGAAGCATGTAAGGTTTCTTTGCCTGTCTGCTACAATCCCCAATGCAAAGGAATTCGCTTCCTGGATAGAAGCCATAAAGGAGCATGAGGTACGCGTTATCATCCATGACAAGAGAGAAGTTCCCCTGGAAAAAAAGTTCTTCGATACTGAATTAGGGATTTGCACTTTAGAGGAAATAAAAGATATAGCAGACATTCCGGATTATAAACATGTTCAGGGAAGAAAAAGATCCAGAAGGCCTCACATCAGCCCTCCTAATCATGTAGATCTGATCAGAGATATCAAAAATGATAAACTGCCTTGCCTGTTCTTTAACTTTTCAAGAAAGAAATGCCAGGATAATGCTCTTGCCTTGGTTCGCGCTAATTTATTTCCTCCCGATGCGAGGATAAGGCCTATTGTAAGGGAAAAATTGGAGCAGGCTGCTCCGGAAATAAAAGATCTGGAAAGCACCAAGATCCTTATGCAGACTTTGCCTTACGGCATAGCATTCCATCATGCCGGGTTGATTCCTTTGATAAAAGAATTAGTGGAAGAGTTATTTGGCTCTGGTCTGATAAAAGTTCTTTACACCACAGAAACATTTGCTGTTGGGATAAACATGCCTGCTAAGACCGTTTGTTTTGAATCTTTGAGAAAGTTTGATGGCGTTAACTTTAGATTCTTGAATTCCAAGGAATATTTTCAGATAGCAGGAAGAGCCGGAAGAAGAGGCATAGACAAGGAAGGCTTTGTCTATGCAATGCTGGATAGGAGGGATTTTGACTATAATTTCATCAAGAAAATAATATCAAAAGATACCGAGCCATTGAATTCCCAATTTAGATTGTCTGTCAATACTGTATTAAATTTGATTAAAAACCATACCCCGGAAGAGATAGATGACATATTGAAAGACAACTTCTTCACTTTCCAGAAATTCGGCAAAGGCTTTTCCAAGATAAAGAGGAACATATTTTCTTTTTCATTTGAGAAGACTAAAAAGAAGCTTGCTAATCTTGGTTATGTCAAAGACAATATGCTTACCGAGAAAGGAGTCTTTGCCTGCGAGATATATTCTGATGAGATTCTTATCGGAGAGATATTTGCCACATCATTTTACTTGGAGCTGAATGAATTCCAGATGCTTATGATTTTGGCTTGTTTATGCTATGAATCCCGGGAAAAAACAGAATTCTACAAGCAGTTCCCTTCCAAGCTTGTTAACGATCTAAAGAAAAAATTGAAGTCAAATGATTATTTGAGCCGGGAGCCAAGATTTAACAATCTGGATGAGCTTACTGCTCTTATGCATCCATGCTACGACAATAAAACAATATTTGACATAATGGACAATACTAATTTGTTAGAAGGTGATTTAATCAGATTTTTCAGGCAGATACTTGATAAGATTAATCAAATAAAACAGGCAACCCAGGATCAAATGCTGCAGCAGATATTAAAAAGCTGCCAGGGATTGATAATAAATTGCTTGAGGGATATTGATACGGTTTAGATGCAAGAATTAATATTAACTTTTATGCAGCAGCTTAATTATCATACACATTATCGTGGCGGTCATAATCTTCAATTATGATATTCTTTTTATTCTCATCAACAGAAAATACAAGCACGAAGCTTTTGTCGATATGGACCCTCTTAAGGTGCTGCATAGGCTTGCGTAAATTTTTGTAATGCGGGGGATTTTCCCTGATTTCACCAATCTTTTTTTCTATTATGCTAAGCTGTTTAGGGTTTTTCTTAGATAGCTTGAAGAATATCTTCTCCACACTTTCCCTTAACTCATAAGAATACATTTTAATCTAGCCTAAAATGTTTTTTGAAATCATTGACCTTTACAGTAGGCTCTTCCTGCCTTTTCTTCATCTTCTCAACAAATTCAGGCTTAAGCGCAGGTTCCAGCATTTCAGTTCCATACTCAAGAACCACTTTCTCTATGGCCTTAGACTTATCCCTGAGATTATGCTTCGCCTTTACAATATTCAGTATTTGGTTAGTTTCTTCAGATATTTTTATCATTGCCTGTACCATATATATCACCTATATTTAGTATATATGTAGAGTATATATAAAGGTTTTGGTCGTATAACTAATGTTA
>CAYTDO010000055.1:0-10962 GCA_964436645.1 uncultured Methanosarcinales archaeon
TACTTCGGTGGCTGAAGCCGATGTCCCTGAGCAAAGCGAACGGGAAAACGAAAATCCCGCGGATTTTCGGTATCTCCCGAATTTTTAATTTTCATGAGATTCCCCGTGTCCCGTTCGCTTCGCTCAGGGACATCGGCTCGCACTGCATGTTTAAGCGAAGACCGACATGCTTGAACAGATACTTGAACAGATTTCAGTACCAACTGCGTTGGCTTCATCACCCGCTCCGTGGGTTCCCGTAGCCACTTTACGTGGTGCCGAAAATGCAAAGCATTTTCGAGCAGGAGCGTCCCCTTGTCGGCTTGAATTGAATTATAGAATGGCTTACGCGAGTTGATGGCACCTACATTTTGAACGCTGCCTTAGCCTCACACCAAATATTTAAATAAAACATCAAACTAATTAGCCATCATGAACTCAAAAACAGGCATTATCATAGGCTTAGAAGTGCATATTGAATTAAATACTAATACTAAACTATTCTGCGGCTGCCCTACAAAAGGAAGCGAGGAGCCAAATACCAGGACTTGTGAAGTCTGCTTAGGGCATCCTGGCAGCAAGCCGGTCTTGAATAAAAAAGCAATTGAGTTTGCTGTAAAGCTGTGTTTGGCTTTGGACTGCAAGCTTAGCAAAGAGCTTATCTTTTCCAGAAAGAGTTATTTCTATCCGGATATGTCCAAGAACTATCAAATATCTCAGTATGATATTCCTCTTGGGAGCGATGGCAATCTAAAATTAAAGTCCGGGAAGGAAATTGGAATAATAAGGGTCCATATGGAAGAGGATCCTGCTTCTTTAGTGCACCCAGCTGGAATGCAGGAGAGCGCTTATGTGCTTGTTGATTATAATAGGAGCGGGAATCCATTATTGGAGATTGTTACCGAGCCTTGCATGGAAGGCGCAGATGAGGCGCGGGATTTCATGAAACATCTTATTACCGTACTAGAATATTTGGATATTTTTGACATTAATAATGGAATAATAAAAACTGATGCCAATGTTTCCATCAAAGAAAGCGGATATGTTAAGCAGGAAGTCAAGAATATAACTGGTTTCAAGGAGATTGAAATGGCTTTGAACTATGAGATAGCAAGGCAGAAAGAAATAGTTAATGAAGGTAAAAAAATAATACAAGAAACAAGGGCATGGGATTCGGGGAAGGGCTTAACATTTACCCTGCGTAAAAAAGAGACAGAAGATGACTATGGATATATTCCTGATTCTGATCTGGTCAAGATAGAAATAACTAAGAGTTTAGTTGAGGGCATCAAGAAAGACATGCCGGAATTGGCGCATGACAAGATCAAGAAGTTTATTTCAAAGTATAAGATAAGCAAAGAGGATGCTGAGGTTCTTGCTGCAGAAAAGAGCTTGGCAGAGATGTTTGAGAAGGTTGCTTCTGGAGTCAATCCCATTTTAGCGGCTAAATGGCTGAGAAGGGAGCTTGTCAGGGTTTTGAATTACAACAAAAAAGAATTGCATGAAGTTGAGATTAATGAAAAACATATCATACAATTGCTTAAATTGGTTGAAAACAAGAAAATAACAGATAATATTGGCGCAAAGATACTTGAAAAGCTAGTTGAGAAGCCTTTTGATGTCAATGAGTATGTAAGGAAAGAGAATTTAGAAGCTGTTTCTGATACTTCTGAATTAGAGAAATACTGCAAGGAAGCCATTAATGAAAATCCAAAGGCTGTTGAAGACTACAAGAATGGGGAAGATAAAGCTTTGAATTTCATTGTTGGGCAGGTCATGAGGAAATCTAAAGGAAAGGCTACTCCAAATGAGGTTAACGAGATTATTAAGAAACTCCTAACATGAACCAAAGAGATACAAAAGAATTATTGAAGCAACTTCAAGTGCGCGTCATTCAATTCATTAAGGAATTTGATGATGTTTTCCTGCGGCTTCATAGTCTTAGATCATCATTCTCTTTAATAGGCATAATTATGGAGCATTTTGAGAAAGCATCCCCCTCCAGATCTTTAGTTAGAATTCCCAACCTTCCTAAAGGATTAAGTTCGGACGATGTAAAAAAAATTACAAAAAGTTTTAATGAAGAAATTGACGCTGCAGAGGAGGTAGTATTGCATAAAAGTAAGATTATATTAGGCCTTCGGGCCCTGCAACACACTCCAAAAGCGCAAGGTATGATGGAATTAGCCCTATTTATAAGTTCTGTGCGGGGCTATAAGGATTTAGCAGGTTTTTACCAACATGGAAATTTAGGATTGGAAAAAGCAATAGAATCATTTAAGCTAATTGAGCCGTTGCATAGTGGTCTGCCTGAATTGGAGCAGGAGATGGAAAGGAAAAAAAATGAAATACGGGAACTATTGCCTGTGGTTATACGTAAAATGCAGCAAAACACAAGAGTATATGCTGGGCTTACTGCTGATATCGAACAAGCACAATGGCTTGATAGGGAAATGGCTTTAGAGCTTATCCGTGAAGTGAACAAGAGGTTTAATGTGCCGCCTCTTGCCTTAAGCTACCATAATAGAATTTCCGAAGTGCATCTTCAAATTATTTTTAATATATTTAAACTGAGAAAGATATCGGGCAGACCAGAATTTGAGGATATTGATAAGGCATTGGAAGGCATTTTTGAATATTTTGGCTATAGCAGCCCAAATGAAGTTTATAATAAGATTGTTGTGATTATTGCAGATGCTATGAGAAATGTGCTTGATGCTGCGAAGGAACAGCTGGCCCCATACCTTTCTTCCCATAGAAGCAACCAGATTATTATAGTCGTATCTCAACTTAGCAAAGATAAACACCATGTAGACATTTTAGGACAGGTTTCTACGAATATAAGAATGTATTCCAAAAAAAGGGGCGGCTCAGTAGCTATTGAATATTCTCCGAATGAAAGCAGGCTTCGCTTTGATCTAGATATAGTTTTTCTTCTTCAAATTGTAAATAGGAGTCAAGGTTTAGAGCAGCTTGAGAATACAATAATACATGAGCTTAGACACGTTCTTGATAAGTATAGTGTATCTTATAGGACAGTACTTGAAAAAATTCGGGTTGAAGGGTTAGCTCGCTTCTCAGAGGTTGTTATGCAACCTGCTTATATTAAAATATTAGGACCCCGGGCACAACAATGGATGTTTGCTGCAAAACCAATCGAAACAGTAAATGAACTTCAAAAAGCGGAAAAAAGTAAATACGAGCTTGGCTTTGCAATGTGGCTTACTATATTGCTTTATTTTTTATCTAAGCGGGGCATACATATTGACAATCTTCAGGATTTTAAGAAGAGCAACCTGGAGGCAGTACTTGAGCAGGAGCGGCAAAGTTTAACGTGGTACTTGAATCATTTTAGCCATATGAATGTTATAACATTCCTTAATTTCTATATAAAGGCTTGCGAAAAGCTTAAGTTAAGGCCTGCTATTAGTTGGACAAGCATTATAGCAATGATTCAATAATTAACAATAAACACCCGAAAATTGCAATATCCGGAAGTATTTTGAGATAGGCGAGGTTGGTGCGAAATTCTCCGTGAACGCGACGAGCGACTAGCGACTCGCTCGCAATTCACGTCGGGTTGCCATCGGTTCGCACTCGATGTACTTTGCAAAGGTTGACATCCCCATAAGGGACATCCCCCCGTCAACGTAATGTTTAGGTATAAGGTACTCACATCTTGACGGCAACCTTCAATTTCGCACCAACCTCGAGATAGGCAAAACATTTATATACTATATATGGCACTTAAGTCCTAAATATGGCACTTAAGAACCAAAAATGGGACAAAATACTGGGATGGTTATTTGAGCATCCTAATAAATCATTTACAGTCAGGGAAATATCTAAAAAAACAGGCATTCCTTCCTCAAGCGTGCAAAGGTATTTGGAAGATTTAAGGAAAGACGAGATTATCACAAAAGATAACACTTCCAACATCACTCCGTACTTCAAATTCAAAAAGACATTTTTTATCATTGAAAGCATATTCAAATCTGGGCTGATTGAGTTTTTGGACAATGAATTCAAGCCTTCATCAATAATTCTTTTTGGCAGCGCAAGGAAAGGTGAATATGACCAAGGCAGTGATATTGACCTATTTATAGAGTCCACAAGAGAAAATAAAGCAAATCTGGAGGCTTTTGAGAAAAAGATTGGCCATAAAATACAGCTTTTTGTCAAAAAAGACATCAACAATTTAGATCCAAGATTAAGAAATAATGTTATAAATGGAATAAAACTAGCGGGGTACTTTAAAGTAGAATGAGGGACGTAATGGATTGGGGATTTTGCAAGGCTAAATTTATAAAAGCTGTTGAAGCAGACCCCGAAAAAGCAGATTCAATCATAGAATCAGCCAAATTAAGATTGGAGTATGTTAAGGGTAGAGATGCCAATAAAGATAATGTTTCCTTTATTATTGAGGGATATTATGAGGTGATTAAAGAGTTATTGGTTGCTCTGCTTCTCTATAAAGGCTTGAGGTCAGGCAATCATCAATGCCTTATCTCATATTTTTATAAAACTTATCCGGAGTATGGAGCAGAAGGAAACTTAATCTCTCAAATGAGCTATTTAAGAAATAGGCTTGATTACTACGGCGAAAAGATAGATTTCGCGTTCTATGATAAGAATAAGGAAGAATTCAATAATATCATACACCTATTGATTGAGTTAAATGAAAAAAGATAGTTATCTAATTTAATTATCATAACTCCAAATCCATAACCTTGTTCATCTCATCCTTGATTCTTTTTTCATAATCTGGATTTGTCTCGCCTTCCTGCTTTTCTGTTGCCAGGGTATGCATTAATTGCTTGATTAGGGCTTCTTCTTTTTCTAAATTAGTATCTTTGAGCTTTACCTGGCCAAGATGCTCTTTTATTATTGCTTCCTCTGCATCTTCAACAGATTTAGTGTCTATCTTTATCTCCTCAAACTCTTTTGATGTCAATTGATTGGTGTTTTTCATCACAAAGTAAGCTGATTTATCATATAATAAGCCAAATATTTCCTTGAAGTCTATATCATGAGGCTTGCCGGAGCTTAAAGAGCCAAACAATCTTATCAAGACAATTGTGCTGATGAATTCTTTGTCTTTGATTTCATCGAGTATCTCGTTTTGTATCTGTTCAGGAGCTTTTCCATTACAATCTTTGATTATCTTGTATAGATTGTAGATTTGGATCGGATGCCATGCCAAGTCGTTGTTTTCAACAATATAAAATCCACCCGTCTCCAGTTTTTCCAGCTCTGAAAAAGAGTTAGGGAATAAAGGGCCAGGATATGCAATAGTGCCATAGCCATCAATCTTGGTGTCTTTTACTATATGAACATGGCCGCCAGCGTAGTAGTTGAAATTCTTTGGAAGCAAAGATAACGGCTGAGAAATCACATTCTGCATATCCTCTGATTTCAATTCATCTATGCCTGAATGGAACATAAAGATTTTATAACCCTCTTCCTTTTCCAGGCTGTCTACATCAAGAGCCTTATAGTATTCTTTTTCCAATGAAAGCCTTTTGCCAAGCATCCCGGTGATTTTCACTCCTGTTTTTTGGTCTGTTGTAAAGTTTAACTTTAATTTTCCATTTGACTCCGAGCCTTTTACAACATTAAGAAATAATCCCGCATTTTCAAGGACGTCAAGCATTGTTTTTCCGGAGGGGCTGTAATCATGGGAGCCCGGTATTATATACGCTGGAATATCTTTGTCTTTTAGCTGCTTGAATGCTGAGACTACTGTTTTCAGGTTATCTATTCTTGGCAATGAGGTGTTAAACAAGTCTCCAGAAATAAGGATAAAATCAACATTTTCCTCTATGCATTTAATTATTGCCCTTTGGAAGGCTATTGTGGAAATATCCTTTAGCTTGGGGTCTCTCCAGCTTCCGATATGGCAGTCAGCCATGTGCGCAAATTTCATTTTCTAGTCGCTTATATTGGCTCTCCTTTTTTTCCCCAATTTCCCTTTGGAACATCATTAATGATAACATCTATCCTATCAATAGGTATTCCCAATGCTTCAGCTGCTGATTTTGAAACTAATCTTATCAGCTTTTTTTTCATTTCCTTGCCGCGGCCTTCTAGCATATGTATAGTTATGACTGGCATTAAAACCACCAAAAAGAAGTTTGTTGATTTGGTATATATAATTTTTGGGTTAGATGCAGGCTTATTAAAAATATAGGTTATTTTATCAATTGCTTTAATTCTGGACTGTTGAATATCTCAGGATGCAAGATATTAGCGAGCATTTCCAGCCCTTCTATCAATCTTGGGCCTGGCCTGTTAAGGTAAGAATCATCAATGACGAAAACCCTGTTGTTTTTTACCGCGCTTAAGTTTTCCCAGCCCTCTCTTTTTGTGACCCATTCTTTTGGAGCATTATTCCTAAGGCCGCAGATGGAGATTATAATAAATTCCGGATTGTATTTTTGAATCTCTTCTGTTGTAACTTCCCTGCTATGATGGCCTGCTCGGATTAAACTATAATTGGCCCTTGCTATTTTTGCCAGTGTTGGAACCCAGTTTCCTGAGACGGTAGGGGGTTTGTGCCATTCTTCAATGTAAAGCTTTGGCGTATGGTTTGAAAATCTGGACTTATTCTTAATTTCAATAACTCTTTTGTTCATCTGCCTTACAAGCTTTTCAGCTTCTTTTTCCTTCCCCACTAAGTTTCCAATTTTTCTTATTGAATTGTATACTCCAACTAAGGTTGTAGGCATTAAAGATTCTATATTCATCCCAAGCTTTTTGTACCTATCCGTTATCTTATTCTGGACAAAAGTGGATGTAAGAAGCAAATCAGGATTATGCTTCATGACTAATTCGTCTTTTATGTCAAGCCAGCCGCCCACTCTTGGTTTTTTTGCAGCTTCTGTTGGGAAATCGCAATATCTTGTGCATGCAACCAATCTGTCTTCAGCGCCTAGAGCATAGAGAATTTCAGTGTTTGACGGCGCCAATGAGATTATTCTTTGATACATGATTTATCCCCTATTATACAATGACTATATAAAGTTTAATTATCTTTGCGCAGTGGTTTTTAGTTGGTTCTATCTTTAAGTTAATGATTAGGCTAGTTTTATTTAGCTTATTTATAGTTTTTCAATTTGTTTATTTTTATTATTTTTTAGTATTTATTGATTTCAAAATATAGGCTCGCAATACTGGATTCTTGGCGTTCTTGGCGGAGGCCATTGACCGCGCTAAATATTTTGCTTGAAGTCCAAATAAAAACGCTTAATCTTAATCCTATCCCCAAATGTCCGTCTTTATCTGCTCTCTTTTTACTCCAAGGCTCTCGAGCATTGCTATTATGCTTTTTACAAAATCAAGAGGGCCGCAGAGGAAGTATAATGAGCCTTTGATGTCTTCTATCTTTTCCTTTAATAAATCTTGATTGATTCTTCCGGTTCTTTGGCCCCATCCATGCTCAGGCAATGGCCTTGTTATAGTTATTATGTAGTCTAAGTTTGGATTGGTTTTCTTTTGCTCCTGTATTGTTTCATAGTATATTATATCAGCTGGGCTTCTTACACTATATATCAGATTAATCTTATTCTTTATCTTCTTATCGGTGCACGTCCTTAGTATAGACATCAAGGGGGTTATTCCCAAGCCCCCGCCAATCAGAACCAGATTATTCTTCATTTCTTCTGAAAAATAGAATTTTCCATATGGACCCTTGAATATTAAAGAATCTCCAACTTTAGTGCTCCATAATCTTTTAGTGAATTCTGCCACAAGATTCATTGTTATATCTAAATATTTTTTTTGCATAGTGGATGAAGCTATTGAGTAAGCCCTGTGCAAAGGGGAATTCTCCTCAAAGCTAACCATAAAGAACTGGCCCGGTAAAAATGATATTTTTATTTCATTAGGTATTCCTAAACGGAAGGTTTTAACATCTGGAGATTCATCTATTATTTTTATAATTTTCAGCTTGTAATCCTTTATCTTGATTGTATTTTGCATTTAAAAAAAGAATGTTTGACTAGTTTTAAAGTTTTTGTTTACGACTTATGTTTAAGATAATATTAAATATACCTTCTTTCCTTGAGCACATATGGCATTTTCACTATTTGGCTTAGGAATTTGGCAAATTGCGATTATAATTATCATTATTCTGGTAATCTCTGCCATTTTCTTCCGCAGGTACACTTCTGCATTGTTTTCTGATTTTGTAATAGATCCTTTGCTGTCTTTTGCTGATTTGCTTATAGCTGGATTGGGAGCTGTCGGATTGGACATAGGAGACTGGATTGCCGCTTTCATAATTTACAAGAGGGAAAAAAGGATTTCTGGAGGAATGGCTGCATTATTTGTTGCATGGGAAGCCACTAATTTTCTGCCAATAAGCTTTATACCGGTAGTCGGGGAAGTTGTGGAATTTTTCACTAATTTCTTCCCTGCGGTTTTTATATGCAGGCTGCTTTTTAATAAATATAGGCCGGCAGAAGCTAAAGAGAAGAAGTTGGAGAAGGATGTTAATATTGCAAGAGAAGCAGGCATAGAAGACATAAAAGTCCAGGAAAAAGCCTTAGAAAGAATAAAGGACTTAATTAAGCAGGCTGATCCTGTTGATGCTTTAAAGGAAGTTGATAAGCCAATAAAAGAGATGACTTCAAAGCTTATTGAATATGTGGATAACTTAGTCAATGATGCGGTTAATGCTATACAATATATCCAAGGCCAGAATATTCAGGCTCCTCAAGAGCTAATAAATATATTGGAGCAGGGCATTGGCCAGGGAATGCAATTGCTGCAGCAGGCAAAACAGCAGGAAGAGGAAAAGGAATTTGAAGATGCAATAAATTCTGCAATCGAGGCGAAAAATGCAGTTGTAGAGGCTGCACAGCAGTTTGATTATGAGATGCAGCAGATGCAGGCGCAGATGCAAGCTCAATAATTTATAAGGTAAGGAATTGATTAAATTTTAACCTTATTTCCAATCCCTTACTAAATTCAATAATAACAGAACACTAAAACCTGTTGGGCCTTTGACAGTCCAACTGCGGTCCTGCTTTGCCCATGCAGTATTCCCTATATCAAGATGCGCCCATGGAGTATCCCCTACAAATTTTTTTAGGAAAGTTGCCCCAACTATAACGCCGGCGTCAATGCCTTCATGAGCATGCTTTACATCCGCTATATCGCTTTTTATGTTGTCCTCATATTCTTCCCATAATGGAAGCTGCCACACTTTCTCGAGGCTTTTTTCGCTTGCCTTCTTTATCTTATTAACTAATTCCTGATCGTTGCCAAGCACCGGGCTTGCAATATACCCCAAAGCAACTATTGAAGCGCCCGTCAATGTTGCAATATCAATGATGGCTTTTGGCTTGTATTTCAATGAGTAGGACAAAGCGTCTGCCAATACCAATCTTCCCTCGGCATCCGTGTTTGTTATTTCAACTGTTATCCCGGAATACGATTTCAATACATCATCCGGCCTGTAAGCAGACCCGCTAACCATGTTTTCTGCCAATACGGCAACGCCTACAATATTTACATTTAACCTTAATTTTGCACAAACTTCCATTACATGAATCACGGCGCACGCGCTTGTCTTGTCATCTTTCATTGTTATCATGTATGCAGGAGGCTTTACATTAATGCCGCCAGTGTCGAATGTTATGCCCTTGCCGACTAAGACAAGAGGCTTTTCATTGCCATCGCCATTGTATTCAAGAATGACGAGCCTTGGCTTGCTGTCGCTGCCATTGCCAACAGCTAATATGCACCCCATCCCTAATTTTTCCATCTGCTTTTCATCAAGAACGGTGCATTTGATGCTGTTTTTTTTCGCGATTTCCCTAGCATAACCCGCAACATAAGCGGGGTTTGCAATGTTTGGCGGGGTGCTTACTAAATCCCTGGTCTTTTCCACAGCTTCAGCAAATATTGAGGCTTCGCTTACAATTTTAGATGCTTCCCCTAAATTGCCTTTAATGATTATAGTTGCCTTGTCAATTGATTTTGCCTTGTCCAGATCTTTGGTCTTAAATTTCAGGTATTGATAAAGGCTTAACTTTATTGCAAGTGTTATTTTTTCCAAATATTGTTTCTGGTCGTAGCTCTTGTTTTTTAAGGACTCTAAGTGCAATGCAAATGCCTTAATTCCAGAAGCCCTTATTTTTTTAGAAACGCTGCTTATATTGCTTACAAGCTTGTCCAAAGTAAATTTTTCCTCTTTGCCAAGGCCAAGAAGCACGATGCACTTTACTTTTAAATTGCTATAGAATAGCTTGTATTCCCCTTCTTCCCCTTTGAAATCCTTATTTTTTATGGCGCTGCTTATTATATTACCATTTAAGCCATCAAATTTTGCTATTTCACTATCAATTTTTAATTTATCCTCAAAGAAAGCAGCAACGAGGCATTCATCCTTTAGGTCTTCTAATTTTAGGCCTGCAACACTTACATTTACCATTTATTTTGATTATAAGAATTAGTATATTAATTTATTGATTTAAATTTTTATAGCGGCGGACTTTAATATCCGTAAAAAGTTGTTAAAGTCCGCCTGATACACGCGAAAATCAAAGATTTTCGGTGCGTAAACACGCAAAAATATTTTATATTCTTGGTGTCCTGAAAATCCTTTGTATTTTCATGATAGGCAAGGAAATTTATCTACGAAATTAATGTCCTTGCCTATAGTTTAGGCTTCCATGAAAATCTCCGCTACGGGTTAGCAGCTTCGAGCCCATTGCATCTGGGCTGAAAGTATCGGCCAGGTTCCGGTGCATTGCGAGCGGCGAGCTAAACAGCCGCTCGTCGCATCTCACGGAGCGGCCCCTTGGCCTCTTTAGATGTGCTTAGCAAGGGGCTCGACCTCAAGGCTGCTAACCTGCATTTTCATGGAAGCCTATAGTTTAGAAAGGTTTATATATAAGTCAGGCTAACCTAACTTTTATGGCCAGCGCAAGCAGGGAGGATTACCTCAGGGCAGCGTATCATTTAATGGAAGAGAAT
>CAYTDO010000056.1:0-4851 GCA_964436645.1 uncultured Methanosarcinales archaeon
GCTTCTGAATTCAGGTATAGGAACCCGATAATAAATGAAGGCACTTTAGTCATTGCAATCTCGCAATCCGGAGAGACTGCTGATACTTTGGCAGCGATAAGGGAAGCAAAGAAACGAGGGGCTAAAGTTTTGTCAATTGTAAATGTAAAGGGAAGCTCAATTGACAGGGAATCAGATTCTGTCTTGTATACTTATGCCGGTCCGGAGATAGGCGTTGCTTCAACAAAAGCCTTTACTGCGCAATTGATTGTCTTGTATATTTTTACATTATTCCTCAGTGAGCTGAAAAAATCCCTGCCTGCCCAAACCATAAAAGGGCTATTGGATAAATTAAGGAAGCTGCCTTTGCAGATGGAATCCTTGCTTAACAACGACAAGGAAATACAAAAAATTGTCGAGCTTTACAAAGATACCCATTATGCATTATTTTTGGGGAGAGGCGTTAATTTCCCAATTGCTTTGGAAGGAGCATTGAAATTAAAAGAGGTAAGCTACATACATGCAGAGGGCTATCCTGCTGCGGAGATGAAGCACGGGCCGATTGCATTGATAGATGAAAGGATGCCGGTTGTCACAATTGCAACCAAGGATATTTATACTTACAAGAAGGTTTTGGGGAATATCCATGAAGTAAAAGCAAGGAATGGAATTGTCATTGCAATTGCAACCGAAGGAGATAAGGAAGTTGCGAAAATAGCGGACCATGTCCTATATATCCCAAAAACACTTTATATCTTAAGCTCTATATTAACAACTATTCCCTTGCAGCTATTGGCTTACTATGTTGCGGTCGGCCGCGGGTTAGATCCTGACAAGCCGAGGAATTTGAGCAAGAGTGTTGTGGTTGAGTGATTTTGTTTCTTTAAAGTGGTGACATAATAGAAAGGTTTAAAAATACACTATCGACCTTACATGATATGTCAACAGCAGTAATAATATCGCCATTAGAGCAAATTGCGGAGGAATTCGGCAAAGAAAGAAGACCAGGCATACTATTGGATTTGGTTAATAGGTACTATAGTGCCGCCAACAAGCCTGGAATTGATAATCTGGATGATATAAAACCCATGCATGCAACTTATGCCCTAGGAACTATTTTTGGTTTTGCATCAGGCAATTCCAGGGATATGCGAAGAAGACTCGTTCAGTCTCGATTATTATCCCTAAGATTAAGCGATTATACCCGGAAAGCAGTTGATAAAATAGTGGAAAGAATCTTTGACAAAATGTCCAATCCCAGATTCACGTCTGCTTATGTCTCATTAGATACCCCATACATAGAGGAAAACAGGAAAATTATTGCAGCATCATCTAATCTGAGGGATTATTTATCGGTCATGGGTATACATCATCTGGATGATGTAACCGCAAACCACGCGACTTCGGGCCTTGGCAAAATATTGGGTTTCCCCAGGAAAAATGCTGCTGCAATGGGAAAAATGCTGATAGGATATAATGTATTTTCCCGGAATTTATCAGATTATTCTGAAAAAATCCAGGATGAAGCAATAAGAGGCATAATCCAAAATATATCCTCTAATAAAACTTCATGGTACTTGGCCTTAGACAACCCCTATAGTGATGGCAACAAAAAGATTATTGCTCATTCCCATCGAATGAAAGATTACTTGTTAAGCATAGGCATAAATCATTTGGATGATGTAGATGAAAAGAAGCACGCAACTTGGGCATTAGGAAGCATTTTAGGCTTTACTGATGGGAACAAAACAGCCATGAAAAAAAGGTTAATTGAGTATGGTTTGTATTCCCAAAACCTATCTGACTTTTCGCCCAATGCGCAGGATGATATAATAACAAAAATATTACTAAACATATCCAATAATAGAACTTCATCTTATTTGGGATCTGACAATCCATATCTGGAAGCCAATAGGGGGGTTATAGCTAAGTCAAGGCATATGAGGGATTATTTATCGCTATTAGGAGTCCATAGCTTAGATGATGTAACTGAGAAAGTTGCATCTGATGGATTAACAACAGTTTTAGGTTTGAAGCCTGGAAACCCCAGACAAATGAGAAGTCGCCTAGTCGAATTAGGACTATACTCTCAGGATTTGAGGGAGTATTCCACGCAAACTAGGGATGGAATAATCGAAAAAATAATTGATAATATATCAACTGCAGGATTTGAATCGGCCTATCTAACCCGGGGCAATTCTTACAGTGAAAGTAATAGAAGACTCATTGCACGATCATATCAATTCAGGTGGTATTTGTCTAGTATAGGGATATCTAATCCAGAAGATATCCAATTTAAACATTCAAGAAGTGGCGGCCTTGCAACTAAATTTGGTTTTAAAAGAGACAATCCTGACGATATGGGAAAAAGGCTAACTCAATTAGGTGCATTTCCCCTGCATCCAGACATAATAAATGCCGGAAAGCCTGCATATACAAGAAGTTAGTTGGATTTTTATACCGGCGGTAAAAACATGTGCAAAAACTAAAGACCTAATCATACTGCACAGTACAAAAGGCAACTAAAAAATAAAGAAGCTAAAAAGCCTCTTTCTTCATCAATGCCTTTTCAATGCTCCACTTTCCTGAGCCATATATTGTTATCACAAGGAATGATGCAAAATAAAGCAACGCCAGCTCTCCTTGATTAACCAAAGGTATTAAGCCGCCAGATGCATGAACCATGAAATATGCAACAAGCATTTCTATAGCTGATATGACTGCTGCCAGCCTTGTGAACAAGCCAAGGGCTATTGCTATTCCCGCAATAAGCTCTATCAATCCGGCAGCTCCAAAGAGGCTCATCAAAGGAACTGCTTTCCCGCCAAACATGCCAAAAATTTTCTGGAATCCATGCTGGGAAAAAAGCAATCCGGCAAAAACCCTAAAAACGAAATATAGGTAATCAGTTTTAAAATATTTTTTAAAAATGCTCTCCGCCATTGAAATCAACCTCGCTATTTTTTTTAGTTTAATCTTAACAATAAAAACATTCTAAGGACTCCTATATAAAATTATCGAAAAAAATTATTGGCTTTTTATAGCATTAGCCTTTCCAACCCCTCGGTAAATATAAAATATGGAGATGATGTATAATGCATAGAATAGCACTTCAAGCAATGAAGGATTTCCGTTATATCCAAATAATCCTTTTAAGAAGCTTCCAGCAACACTCCCCTCATCCAAGATAGGGTTTATGTTAAACAACGGAGAAATAATTCCGTTCAACACTCCCGCTTCCTCGAATTCATGGATGCCGTTGGCAACCAATCCGGCTGCAATTAATATTAGGAGTATGCTGCTTATGTTAAAGAATTTCTTTAAATTAATTTTTCTTGTGCTTGCAAAGAACAAGTATCCAATAGCAATCGCAGTTATTATGCCTAAAGTCGCGCCTATAAAGCTGATGCCTGAAGCGTAGTTTAAAGCTGAGAAGAAAATTACGGTTTCCACACCTTCCCTTAAAACGGCAACAACAATAAGGGCAAACAGGCCGTAAGAGTATGTTTGACTAAATTGCGCTTTTGCTATGTGCTTGGCCACCTTGTTATGTATTTCCTGCGCTATTTTTCTCTGCCCCATCATCCATAGAATCATGGTTGTCAATAAAGCAGCAGCAAATAACATGGTAAAGCCTTCAAATAACTCTTCAGCGCGGCCTTCAAAGCCGCCAGCAAAAAGGTTAAATATGACTGCAGAAAGAACACTTAAAATTATTCCAAAGAATATGCCGTAATAGACCGTCTTTTGATATTGCTTATTGTTAGTCTTATTTAGGTAAGCGAGAACTATTCCTACCACCAAAGCTGCTTCTAAAGTTTCCCTTGATGTGATTAAAAAGCTCGATAAAACCATTTTATATTTGACTTAACTATAGTTAAGTCAGCTAATATTTAAATGTTTCTAAATTTAAAATTTAAAAGTTTAAGCTTAGAGTTCTAAGTTAAGATTTGAGAGTTAGAATATTTCTATAGATATTACAACTGTACGCCTTATTGCTCATTCCTTACAGCATCCGCAACCATAACCGCCCTCTTGCATTCTTTTACATCATGAACCCTTACAATATTTGCGCCATTTATTATTGCTATAGAAATCGCTGCCAAAGTGCCTTCCATCCTTTCATTAACAGGAAGCCCCGTTATATTCCCAATAAAGGATTTTCTTGAAAGGCCAACAAGCATTGGGCAATTTAATTCCTTAAATTTTTCCAGATTTTTTAGAATTATTAGATTATGATATGTTGTTTTTCCAAAGCCAATGCCAGGATCAATAATGATATCTTTAACTCCAGCCTTTTTTGCTTTCCTTATCTGATGGCTTAAAAATTGCTTTATTTCCTCAACCACATCCTTGTATGAGGGATTAGCTTGCATTGTTTTTGGAGTTCCTTTCATGTGCATGATAATAACTGGTACCCGGTATTTTGCAGCTACCTTTATCATTTCTTCGCCTCTTAATCCGTTAATATCATTAATAATAGAGGCTCCTAACTTAATGCATTCTTCGGCTACCCCGGGCTTATAAGTGTCAATAGATATTGGAACCTTAATTTCATCTTTGAGTTTTTTTATTATCCTGCTTACTCTTCTTAATTCTTCCCCTTCAGAGACCTGGTCTGAGCCTGGCCGTGAGCTTTCACCCCCAATATCTATTATGTCTGCCCCATCCGTTACCATCTGCTTTGCATGCTCAACAGCTTTATCAGGATTGAAAAATAATTTTCCATCGGAGAATGAGTCTGGAGTTACATTAAGTATTCCCATTACTAAAGTCCTGTCAAATTTTAGAACGCCATTCCTGCATTTTATCCCTTTAAGTTTTTCTTTAGCCATAGCCCCCTTTCTTTCTTAAATTCACCGATGAGCCTTT
>CAYTDO010000057.1:0-20550 GCA_964436645.1 uncultured Methanosarcinales archaeon
CAGCCAGGATATTGAGAAAATTGTAATAAGCGAGAGGAAAAAGCAGAATCTTCCTTTGAATGGAATTGCTTCATCAAACATAAGGAGGCAGATAAGAAGATTAAGGGAATTATTTTTAGTCGAGAAGGTCAAGAATTCTTACAGGATAACTGAGTTTGAGGATTTAAGCGTTATTTTTGAGGAGAAAATAAGGAAGTTCTATCTGGAGTCTATTGTCAACAGAGTAAAAGAGTATTTTGAGAGCTTGAAGTGAATATTTTTCTTTTTGAGGAATATGTTTTTAAATGGAATTATTGTTCTAGATAGTTTTCGAAGCGAGGGAGTTATGCTATATATTAAGGGATGCACAACATGTGGTGGCGATGTCGCAGAATTATCTGATATGTATGGCCCTTATTTAGACTGCATGCAATGTGGCCGAAATCCTGCAGTTGCGATAAAGGAAGGTTTGAAGAATGCGCCTATCTCTATCGATGAGAGCATAGAGCTATTATGGTTGTTATCCAGCCAAAAGCCGATAAATCCCAAAGAGCATCCATTAACAGGAAGCCTGGAAAAGCGATTAAAGGATTTAGAGCAGCATAAATATGTAGCGCAAGAAGGCGCAGAACCAGATGTGCACTATGCTGTAACACAAAAAGGAAAGGAAGTTGTTGATGGATATCGTAGTTTTGTCCAGAAGGCATTAAACGGCGGCTCTCTTGTAATCTCTTACAATCTTGTAGGCGAAGATGGAAATCTAACTATGATAGGCAGATACGCAATCAAGCACTCAAAAATTTTATCTGAATTTGTAGGCGATATCTACTTTATGGCAGTTATATCTTTAGAAGACTTGGAAACGGAATCTCCTGAATAGCCTGCACTTACCATAAAAGTATACCTAAATGATAACATTTATAAATAACCGAAGTTATATTCTTTTTTTAAGATGGACTTAAAAAACAGGGATATAATTTCTATCAATGATTTTTCTAAACAAGATTTGCTTTACATTTTGAAAATTTCCGGGCAAATGGAGGAAAAGCCAAATCTGGGGCTTCTTAAAGACAAGATTCTCGCTACATTATTCTTCGAGCCTTCAACAAGGACAAGATTAAGCTTTACTTCCGCCATGGAGCAATTAGGGGGCAAGGTCATGGGCTTCTCCAGCATTGCCACCACTTCGGTAAAAAAGGGAGAGACCTTATGGGATACTATTAAAATGGTACAATCTTATGCAGATGTAATTGCGATAAGGCATCCCGTTGAAGGGGCGCCAAGGCTTGCTGCAGAGGCTTCTTCAAAGCCCGTAATAAATGCAGGCGACGGAGCTAATCAGCACCCAACCCAGACAATGCTTGACCTTTACACTATACAAAAAGTCAAAGGAAAACTGGATGGGCTGCATATAGGCATGCTTGGAGACTTAAAGTATGGAAGAACCGTTCATAGCCTTGTCACTGCATTATCCCATTTCAATCCAACTTTTTACTTCATAGCTCCTCCAGCATTGCAGATGCCTCAAACTTATCTTGATGAACTTAAAGAAAAAAAGATACCTTTTGTCTTAGAGCAGAACCTGCTTAAAGTCAGCAAGAAGCTTGATATACTATATGCTACCCGGATACAGAAGGAAAGATTTGCAGATCCGGTGGAATATGAAAAATATAAGGGGGTGTATAAGTTAGATGCAAGCTTATTGCCCAACTTGAAAAAGGACCTAAAGATAATGCATCCTTTGCCAAGAGTGGACGAAATCGACATGAGCCTTGATGATACTGATCATGCCATATATTTCGAACAGGCAGCAAATGGGATTCCCGTAAGAAAAGCATTATTATCGTTAGTGTTAGGTAAGATAAAATAAAAAAGTAAAAAATAAGATGAAAAAAGAGCTCAGCATATCCGCAATAAAAGACGGGACGGTAATAGACCACATACCAAGCGATGCAGCCTTTAAAGTAGTGGAAATACTTGACCTGGATGGAATACAAGGCATGATTTCGGTAGCTACTAATCTTCCCAGCAAAGCCATGGGGAAAAAAGGGATAATAAAAATCAGCGATAAAAATCTTACCAAAGATGAAACGGATAAAATAGCGATTATAGCGCCAAAAGCTACCGTCAATATAATCAAAAATTATGAAGTAAAGCAAAAGATAAAGGTGAATATACCTTCAATAATAAACAGGATAATAAAATGCTCAAATCCAAACTGCATAACCAATAATGAGAAAGTTCCAACAAAATTCTATATCCTTAGCAAAGAGCCCTTGAAAATAAGGTGCCATTACTGCGAAAGGAACATGGATAGGGGAGATATTTTGCTCTTATAAAATGCTTGAAACAAACTTGTGCGGGGTGAAGCTACGCAATCCTACAGTTTTAGCTTCAGGAATTCTTGGAGTGACTAAAGAAAGCGTTGACAGGGTTGGAAAGAATGGCGCAGGGGCTGTAACTTTAAAGTCTTTATGCCATGAAGAAAGGAAAGGAAATCCAAATCCAACAATGTTCGGCTATGACAATGTTTTCCTGAATGCAGTCGGGCTTCCCGGGCAGGGAATTGATAATGCAATCAAGGATTTTGGAAGGCTTGACAATTTGAGCGTGCCGGTCATAGGCAGCATTTATGGGTATAAGGTTGAGCAGTTTGGGGAAGTGGCAAAAAAAATGTCTTCCCTCAAGCCAGCGCTTATTGAAATAGATATCTCTTGCCCCCACATGGATTATGGCAAGCCTTACTATGCGGATCCTGAGCTTACTGCTGAAGTTACGAGGGAAGTTAAGAAAAATTCCGGAAAAATACCGGTAAGCGCTAAATTAAGCCCTAATGTTTATGACATAAAAGAAATTGCAAGAGCTGCTGAAAAGGCAGGGGCAGATGCGATAACCGCAATTAATACAGCTACTGGAATGTTTATTGATATAGATGCCAGAAAGCCTGTTTTGGCAAATAATATGGGCGGGATTTCAGGCCCTGCGTTAAAGCCAATTGCGGTAAGATGCGTCTATGAGATTTACGAAGCTGTCAAGATTCCAATAATTGGAACCGGAGGAGTAACTTACGGAAAAGATGCTATAGAAATGATAATGGCAGGAGCAACTGCTGTTGGAATTGGAACTGGCGTTTATTATAGGGGGATTGATGTTTTCAAGAAGATATGCAATGAGATGGAAGATTGGATGAAGAAGAATAAAATCAAGAGTTTAGGGGAGATTATGGGGGCGGGGCATAAATAAATTAGGTATTGCCAATAAATAGCGAGGCGAAAATAGTGGCAAGGCATTTTCGCCGAGCACTAACATTTGCGAAGCATTTTTTTCAATAAAAAAATATTAATCAAAAAACCAATGATGAAAAGTCAATAAAAATCAAACTCAATCAATAAAAAATACTCAATAATAAAAACAAAAAGAAAAAATCAATAATAAAAAGCAAGCAAAAAACCTACTAAAATGGAATGCTGTAAATCGATGCGGACCGAGATTCCAAAATTAATGGAGATAATCAAAGTAGTTTCTGAAGGAAAAGGCCAGAAATCATTTTTCTTCAAAGATGATATTGATTGCAAGCCCGGGCAGTTCATCATGGTGTGGCTGCCTGGGATTGATGAGAAGCCGATGGCTATTTCTTACCATAAAAAAGGCGAGTTTGCATTCACTTCCCAGATTGTAGGGGGATTTACAAAAGCTCTTGATTCCCTGAGAAAAGGAGATAAGATTGGGATAAGGGGGCCGTACGGCAATAGTTTTTCTTTAAAGGGCAATGCGTGCGTTGTTGCCGGAGGCGTTGGATTGTCATCAGTCTCTACTTTGATAGACTCTTTGAAAAATCCTTTGATAATCTA
Organism: uncultured Methanosarcinales archaeon; assembly: GCA_964436645.1. Taxonomy (GTDB): domain Archaea; phylum Nanobdellota; class Nanobdellia; order Woesearchaeales; family GW2011-AR4; genus JACPJP01. Next base: position 3,831 of record CAYTDO010000057.1, read on the forward strand.
TGGAACAAGAAGCAAAGAGCATCTCATCTACTTAAAGAGATATAAAAATTCCAGCATGATCGTTGCTACTGATGACGGCAGCTTTGGAAAGAAAGGATTTACAACCGATATTTTAAAAGGGCAGCTTGAAGCAAATAATAATCAAAACAATGGTAAGAAGAATAACCACAATAAAAAAATAAATATCGTTTATACCTGCGGCCCAGAGATAATGATGAAAAAAGTCTTTGATCTGTGCCGGGGATATGGCGTTGAATGCGAGGCTTCATTGGAACGAATGATGAAATGCGGCTACGGGGTTTGCGGGGCGTGCATGTGCAGTGACAAGATTGTCTGCATGGACGGCCCGATATTCAATTCCAATCAACTCAAGAATATGCAGGAATTCGGCAATTTTGCAAGGCTTAAGACCGGCAGAAAGGCTTCATTGAAGGATTACCACTCAATCCACGCCTAAAAATTAGAGTTTGTATTTTTGCATTAAATAATATTAGAAAATCAAATCGATTAAAACAAATGAAAAATACTCTACAAAATGCCTAAACCCTAAAAAATGCCTCTTCTGATAAAAAACGGAAAAGTGTACCAAAATGGAGCTTTAATCAAAAAAAATATCTTCATTGAAAAAGATAAGATAACAAAAATAACAAGCCGGGAGTTAAAAGCGGATGATATAATTGATGCCAAAAACAAGATAATAATCCCCGGGCTTATAGACGGGCATGTGCATTTCCGAGAGCCCGGATTGGCGCATAAGGAGGATTTTCTTACCGGAAGCATGGCAGCGGCTGCGGGAGGCATAACCACTTTTCTGGACATGCCGAACACAAAGCCTCCGACAACAGACTTGCAGAGGCTTGAAGAAAAAAGGAAGCTTGCGGGGAAAAGTATCGTCAATTATGGGTTTCATTTTGGCTCTACAAAAGATAACCTGTCAGAGATAGAAAAAGCAAAAAATGTCGCTTCCGTAAAGATTTACATGGACCATACGACCGGAGAGCTGATGTTAAGCGATGAAAATGACCTTAAGAAAATTTTTTCCGCAAATAAGACAGTGGCTGTCCATGCTGAAAACGAACACATACTGCTGGCAAAGAAACTTATACAAAACTCAAAAAATCATCTGCATTTCTGCCATGTAAGCTCCAAAGAAGAGCTTTATTATATAACCCAAGAAAAAATCAAAAACACTTTTTCCGTGGAAGTCTGCCCGCATCATCTGTTTTTGACAGCAGCAGACTTGAATGAGCTTGGGAATTTTGGGGAGATGAAGCCCGGGCTTAAGACAAAGGAAGACCAAAAAGCATTGTGGGAAGGTATCTACAATGGCAAAGTTAATACCATAGCTACTGACCATGCACCCCATACAAAAGATGAGAAGATGAAGGACAATTATCCCTACGGGGTTCCTGGATGCGAAACTATGCTTCCACTACTATTAAACGCATTAAATGGTAATAATAATAAAATTACATTAAAAAAAATAGTTGAACTGTGCTGCGAAAATCCAGCTAAAATTTTCAAGATAAAAAATAAAGGATTCGTTAAAGAAGGCTTTGATGCAGATTTGGCTATTATAGATTTAGATATGGAAAGAGAAGTGAAAAATGACAGCCTTTTCACAAAATGCAAATGGAGCCCTTTTGACGGATGGAAACTGAAAGGATGGCCGACAGCGACTATAGTGAATGGAAATATAGTTTTTGATGACCTGGGAGATGCAAGCCGGCCAAATGGAAAGATTAATAATATAATTGCAAAAGAAGCTCAAATATCATGAATGAAAAAGTAGCAAAAGCATTGGTGGAATCTAATATTGTCAAATTTGGAGAGTTCACTCTATCTTCTGGAATAAAAAGCCCAATATACGTTAATCTTAGAGTTTTGCCCTCATATCCGGAATCAATGCTTATCATTGCAGATGAGCTTTCCAAGATAATCAAGAAAATAAAGCCAGATGTAGTTGCAGGCGCAGAAACTGCCGGGATACCTTTGTCAACTGCAATATCCTTGAAGACAAAGATACCTATGATCTATGTCAGGAAAAGGCCTAAGGGATATGGAATGAACCAGCTTATAGAAGGCGAGCTTAATCGGGGCCAGAAAGTTGTTTTGGTGGATGACATGGCCACAAATGCATTTTCCAAGCTTGGCTTTATCCAGGGGATAAGGCAGGCGGGCGGCATTGTAGAGGATGTGGTCATTGTTCTTGACAGGGAGCAGGGCGGAGTTGAAGCTCTTGCCAAAGAGAAGGTCCAACTTCATTCCCTAATAACCTTAAAAGATATTTTAGCCTATATGCAGGATAAAGAGCTTATAGATGAAGACCGGTACAACCAGATAATGTTATATTTAGAAAATAATAAATAGGTAACTATCTTTATTAAAAAAATGCCATTGATCAAGTTAAATAAAAGCATTATACCAAGCTGCGATGTTTCTGATTTGGCGAAATTGAAAGAATTAGTCAGAGAAACCTGTTCGGTAAATGGGGTGGGGGCTTACAAGATTGGGCTGGAGCTGGTAATCCAATACGGCATTCCGGCAGTTGCTGATATCATCAAGAAACAGACAGGCCTTCCAATAATCTATGACCACCAAAAGGCTGCTAATGACATACCTGAGCTTGGGGAAAAATTTGCAAAAGCAGCCAAAGGTGCAGATGCCGTTATCTTATTCCCATTTACAGGGCCGGAAACAGAGAGGGCATGGATCAAAGCCTGCAAAAAAGAAAAATTAACGGTGATTGTAGGCGGAGAAATGACCCATAAGGGCTTTCTGGAGAGCGAAGGGGGATCAATAAGCGAGAAAGAAGCCCTGAAAATATACGAGGTCGCTGCTGAAGAGAAGATTGTGGATTATGTTGTTCCAGGTAACAAGCCGGACAGGATACGGGCTTATAAATCATTTTTAGAGTCTAAAGGAATAAAGCCAGTTTTTTATTCACCCGGGCTTATTGCGCAAGGTGGGGATATAACTGAAAGCGCTAAGGCAGCAGGGGAAAGATGGCATGCCATTGTCGGAAGGGCTTTGTATGGCTCAAAAAATATAAATATGACTGCCAGATCCTTGGCCAAAAGTTTAGGCTTATAAAATCCGAATAAATTTTGAAGGGGAAAAAGAAAAAATGGAAAAAAAGGACTTTTTAAAGATACCAATAAAGCATATAGACATAAAATCTTTTGATTCTACCAAGATAATAGAATCCATGGAGAACATGTCCTTTACAGCAAGAGATTTAGCAAGGGCTTCCAGGATTTATGACATGATGCTTAAGGACAAGGATTGCACAGTTATCTTGACTTTAGCGGGCAGCACATCTTCCGGCGGATGCATGAACTTGTATTCTGACCTTGTTAAAAATAACATGGTGGATGCGATTGTAGCTACTGGCGCTTCTATCGTTGATATGGACTTTTTTGAAGCTCTCGGATTCAAGCATTATGTAGGGGCTCCAAATGTGGATGACACCCAGCTGAGGAAGCTCTATATCGATAGGATTTATGACACTTACATTGATGAAGAGCAGCTTCAGGCATGCGACGGCACAGTCAAGAAGATTGCGGACTCTTTGGAGCCAAAGCCTTATTCTTCAAGAGAGTTCATAATGGAGATGGGAAAATACCTCAAGAAAAATGCCAAGAAAGAGGATTCTTTAATTGAATCAGCTTATGATAACAAGGTGCCAATATTTTGCCCAGCATTCTCAGACAGCAGCGCTGGCTTTGGGTTGGTACTGCACCAATGGAACAACAAGGACAATCATGTATCTATAGACTCTGTCAAGGACTTTTTGGAATTGACAAAAATAAAGATGGCCGCAAAAACCTCCGGGCTTTTGATGATTGGAGGGGGAGTCCCAAAAAATTTTGCCCAGGATACTGTTGTGTGCGCAGAGGTCTTGGGAAAAGACGTCCCTATGCATAAATATGCCATACAGATAACGGTTGCTGATGTAAGGGATGGGGCATGCTCAAGCTCGACATTGAAAGAAGCGCAATCATGGGGAAAAGTTGACACATCTTATGAGCAGATGGTATATGCAGAAGCAACCTCAGTTTTGCCTTTATTGGCAAGCTATGCTTACCACAAGGGAAGCTGGAAAAACAGGCCAAAGAGGGAATGGGCCAAGATTTTTTGATAAGTAGCTTTTTTTGATTTCTTTTTTTTAAAATTTATAGAATTCTGATTATTGGCTTCCGAGAATGTAAGCAAACATTAGCGGAGCGACAATAGTCGCATCGCTTTCTATTATGAATCTAGGAGTGTCTATGCCAAGTTTGCCCCATGTTATTTTTTCATTTGGAGATGCGCCGCTATAAGATCCGTAAGAAGTGGTGCTATCAGAAATCTGGCAGAAATACCCCCAGACCCTGCATTTTTCCTTGAGGTCCTGGTTTATTAGCGGGACAACGCATATCGGGAAATCGCCGGCAATGCCTCCGCCTATCTGAAAAAATCCGATTGAGCTCTTTTTAGAATTTTCCTTGTACCAGTCTATCAATGAATCCATCGCCTCTAGTCCGGACTTAATGATATTAAAGGAATTTATTGTTTTTTTCCTTATGAGGGCAACGAAAATATTCCCCAATGTTGAGTCTTCCCATCCTGCTACAAAAATAGGGATATTCTTTTCGCATGCAGCAAGCACCCAGCTATGCTTTGAATCTATCTGATAATTCTCTTTCAGTAGCCCGCTTCGCGCAAGCTGGTACATATATTCATATGGGAAATATCTTTTATTTTCCTCCTCTGCCTTTTTCCAAAATTTTACAAGAAAGCGCTCAATTTTTCTCATTGCCTCCTCTTCTGGAATACACGTGTCTGTCACCCTGTTCATGTTTCTATTCAAAAGTTTCTTTTCATCTTCCGGACTCAAGTGGCGGTATTCGGGAACGCATTCGTAATGATTATGCGCAACTAAATTAAAAATATCTTCTTCAAGATTTGCTGCGGTGCAGGAAATTGCATGTATTTTGTCTTTGCGTATCATCTCTGCCAGAGTTATTCCTATTTCTGCAGTGCTCATTGCGCCAGCTATGCTCAGAAACATCTTGCCGCTATCATTCAGGTGCTTGACAAAAGATTTTGATGCTTCTCTCATAGAAAAAGAATTGAAATGTTTGAAATTATTATCGATAAAATTTTTTATGGCAGCAAAATCAGCATTTTTGTTTAATTGTTCCGGCATTTTAGTCCTATTTATTTTGAAATCTTTTAATAATTTTATTTTGAAATCTTTTAAATTAAAAAAGTTATACTTTTATGCAATTATTTAAATCTATTGGTTTAAAATTTAATTTTTTGATTTTATTTTTTAAAATGTATTTTCAAATTTTAATCTAAACTATTTTTTTGGGCAAATTTTTAAAGAATAAAGAAAATCTTTTTCTTAATGGGCCTGTAGTTCAACGGCAGAACGCATCCCTCGCACGGATGTGGCTCCGGGTTCAATTCAGCTTTTTTGCTTCGCAAAAAACCTGGGAAAATGCGGCGAACTTACCTTCGGTCGTTCGCCTCAGGATTTTGTTTCACAAAATCAAACTAGCTTGTGAAAGTCCCGGCAGGTCCATCATTTTCTTAGAATTTATTATCTCATGGCCATAGCCGGCTTTTGATTTCCTGCTTGCCTTTGAGCTGCGTTTATTTGCTGTTTGGCACCAGCAGAATTGACTTGTTGAGGTGCAGCAGGCGTAGTACTTGTTCCCTCTTCTCGCATTATCAACTTATATTGCTCGCTGACCAACTTGAGCTTCCATCGTGATACAGATTCTTCTACCCGCACTTCTTTTGCAAATTTGTTGAACAATTCCGTTACTTGTCCTGTTAAGCTAGTTATCTGTTTTATTAATTTCCCCCTATTTTTGTTGTTTGAACGCAGTAACTGAGACATTAAAATTCGCATGCCTTCTTCTACAACCCTCCAATAGGTGTTAATATTTCCCACCATCAGCAGTTCTTGCTTTATAGATAATTTATCCTTAATCAAGGTATCAATATACTGCAATAAAACAAATATACATTGACTCAAGCTTGCAAATTGATTGCCTATTTTTATTTCGATATTAGGTATTTTATTATCCATAATCCTTTTGTTGAAAGAGGCTAAATCATTTTTGATAAGTTTGAGCATATTCCTTTCATCTTTTTCCATCCCTTCTTCTGTCCGGGTTATTCTCCGCTCATTTTTTTCTATTCGTGCTTCTGTTTTTTCTTCAGCATATCTGCTGTCGCTAGACCATCCGCTAAACAACCCCATTAGCCAGCTGAAAAATCCCATATCTCGCTTATTTTTAATTATCTTTATAAACTTTATCTGATTAAGATAATGCATGGTCAGCTGCAAATCGCCTTATGAGCCTAGAGAGGACAGCACTTTGCTGGAGCGTTATGTCGGGGAATATTCCAAAGGAGGGGTACTGGACATGGGGACCGGCTCCGGAATACAGGCAATTGCAGCGGCTCATAGCGGCAAAGTTGATTCTGTAGTTGCTACTGATATAATGAAATCAGCAGTTGATTACTGCAAAAAATGCATAAAGCATCATAAAATAAAGAAATTTCTGGTCTCAGACCTGTTTGAAGGCATTAAAAAATATAAATCCCTGAAAAATAAAAAATTTGATACTATTATATTTAATCCCCCATATCTTCCGGATGAGCTGCAAGTCAGGGACCTTACTCTTGAAGGCGGCAAAAAGGGATACGAGGTCATAGAAAGATTCCTGAATGATGTAAATGATTTTCTAAAGCCTGATGGCATTATTTTGTTAGTTTTTTCTTCTTTGACGAAAAAGGAAAAGGTCGATGAATTTATCAAAAATAATTTATTGGAATCTGAGATGCTGGAGAAGCAGCATTATTTCTTTGAGGATTTGTATATCTATAAAATCGAAAAATCAAGGATTCTTCGGGAATTGGAAGCACATGATATAAACAATCTTAGATATTTTGCCAGGGGAAAAAGGGGAATTGTGTTTACTGCCATTTATAAGGAAAAAAAGATTGCGGTTAAAATAAATAATCCTCAAAGCCAGGCTTTGATGAGAATGGAAAATGAAGCCAGATATATTGAATTTTTGAATGAAAAGAAAATAGGCCCCAAGCTTCTGCTCCATGGAGGCGGCTTTTTGGCGTATAAATTTGTCGAAGGGGATGTTATAGGCGATTTTCTTGCCAAGTCAGATAAAAAATCCATAATCGGAGTTATCAAGAAAGTGATGGATCAGCTTTATGAAATGGATAAATTGAAAATAAACAAGCAGGAAATGTCGCATCCACAAAAGCATATAATAATAGCCAAGAATAATAATCCTGCCCTTATAGATTTTGAGAAATGCAAGTATGTGCTTAATCCGTCTAATGCAACTCAATTCTGCGATTTTTTAACTTCGGAGTATGTATCTCAAATTCTTTCCAGTAAAAATATTTCAATTAAAAAATATGAATTAATCAATGCTGCAAGATCATATAAGAGAAACCAAAACAATAGGACTTATAAAACAATAATAAAATTGATAGAAAATGGCTGAAAAATCAGATCTTTACGAAAAAGTGTATGAACTGTGCAAAAAAGTGCCTAAAGGAAAAGTTACTACATACAAAATACTGGCTGAAAAGCTTGGGACAAATGCATATAGGGCTGTAGGGGCTGCAATGAATAAGAATCCTAATGGAATATTAAATTGCTCTGGAAGGAATATGGTTCCATGCCATAGGGTTGTTGCTAGTTCGGGGCATCTTCATGGATTTGCTCATGGGTTAAGGAAAAAGGCTGAATTATTAAAGAAAGAAGGCATTGAAGTAAAAAATAATAAAATAGTGGATTTTGATAAAGTGCTTGTTAAGCTCTAATTTTTTGATAGTTGCTTTCAACAAATCCCTTTTAAATAGAATAGCTTTAAAATCCCTATATCTTTTCTTACCTATATGAAACTAAAACAGCTTCCTGAAGACTTTAGAGTCGAGGAATTGAATAGGATAGATATCTCTCAGGAGAAGAAGGACTATAAGGTTTATTCCCTGGAGAAGAAAGGAATTGAGACTTTTTCTCTGCTTGCTTACTTATCCAAGAAAAACAATATACCTGTAAGGGAATTTGGCCTGGCAGGGTTAAAGGACAGGCATGCCATTACCAGCCAAAAGTTCACACTTCATTCAAAGTACACTATAAATACCATGATTGAGCCTAATTTTAAGATAACTTTCCTCGGGTATTCTGATGAGCCTATGAAGCTTGGGAATCTTAAAGCCAATAGGTTTGAGATTGTTGTCAGGGATATAAAGAAAGACGCTTTAGAGGGCATAAACAAAAAAGCATCGGCTTTGAAAGATTTCGGAGTCCCGAACTACTTTGATTCGCAAAGATTCGGAAGTGTTGTAAGCAACAAGTTTGTTGTTAAATATATCATTAAGAAAGATTATGAGTCAGCGCTTAAAATTTACCTTACTGAATTCAACAAGCATGAGAGCAGGAAATTCAAGGACGAAAAGAAGCTTATAGCTGAGAAGTGGCCTAACTTAAAGGATTTCAAGGCGAAGAATGGCTCGATAAGGAAGATAATCTGGGCATACAACAAGACCGGGAGATGGCTGGAGGCTTATAAGCAAATACCTCCTAATGTGAGGGAGATAATGGTGTCTGCCTATCAAAGCTATCTTTGGAATGAATGCGTTAAAGAGGTTTTAAAGCGGGCTGTGGGGATGAAAGAGCTTTACTCGATAAAATACAATATAGGCAGCCTTTTGTTTTATAAAATCCTGAATAAAAACCAGGCTGAAATAGTTCCTCACTCTTTCAAGACTATAAGCGATCAAATAACACCTACAGAGTTTGAGGGCCGGATAATACACAAAATATTGGATAAGGAGAAGATCAAGATTGAGGATTTTGCAATCAAAAAAGAGACTGGCAACTTTTTCAAGACTCATGAAAGAGATGTCATATTGAGGCCAATGAACCTCTCGATTTCTGATCCTCAAATTGATGAGCTTAATGATGACGGAAGGAGAAGCTTATTTAAGATTAAGCTCTTATTTGAGCTGCCAAAAGGAAGCTATGCTACGATGATAACTAAGAGATTGTTTAATCATTAAAGATTTATCGGGATATTTTCAATAATTTAGAACACAATTTTTTAGACTTATTTAAAATTAATAAAAACACTGATTTAAAAAATAATAAAAAATAATGATTAGGGAATAATAACAAAAAATCAAAATCATAGTCAAAATGGCCCCATTAATATCACTAAAGGAAGCTAAGAAAATATTAAGCTCAAAGCCGGGGCATTTGGGCATTTCCTTGGATGCTGGACTATCGTTAACCAAAATCTTTATTGGAAAGGATTATGTTGAGATTGAAAAAGAAAAAATCCCCTTGGAAGAGTTCAAAAGGATAAAGAAAAACTCATATTACTTCATTGAATCCTGCCATTTTAAAAAACTGGCTTTTTTCTCCCAAGAAAGCAATTTTTACTATAAGCTGATGCCGACTGCTGATTGGCCCACAATAACTTTTTCCTCAACCCCTATGCACAGATGGGTTTTGGTTTCTCCTAAGCAGGATACTTTGTCGAAGATTAAGGAGATAAGCCCTATCCAAGGAAGAGTCCTGGATACATGCTGCGGTTTGGGCTATACATCAATAGTGTCTTCAAAAGATGCTGAAGAGGTGCATACCTTTGAGAGGGATGAATATGTGATACATGTGGCTAAATTTAATTCATATTCCAAAGAGCTGTTTACCAGCAAAAAAATAAAGCTCATGCAGGGGGATATTTCGCAAATAATCATGAAGATTCAAGGGAATTTTTTTGACAGGGTCATACATGATCCTCCCACTTTTAAATATTCCCCGGAGCTTTATTCAAAAGAGTTCTACCAACAGATTTACAGGGTCATGAAAAAGGGTGCTTTGTTATATCATTATGCGCCATGGCCGCACAGAATGGGGAAGCCCCTTTATCTTAAAATAATGAAGCTTCTTAAGGAAACTGGCTTTAGGAATATAAGGTATAGCGAAGAGTCTTCCGGGGTTATAGCTCAAAAGTAAATGGGAAATGTAAATGCACTTACTTTGAGAGTTTTTAAAGCAAAAAGCTTAAATCCTAATCATGGTTTTGCAAGGAGTTTAATAAGCCTAATATGTACAAAGATCCGAGAGAATCATCATTTAAACGTGTAAAAACTTTCTTGATAGGTAGAGAGAAAAATCTTCAGGATACAAGCCTATTCCATAAGATTTCATTGATAGCATTTTTCGCATGGGTGGGGCTTGGAGCTGACGGCTTATCATCTTCAGCATATGGGCCGGAAGAAGCTTTTTTGGCTTTAGGGCAACACGTATTTCTTGGAATTTTTGTCGCTTTAGCCTCCGCATTTACTATTTTTGCCATTAGCAACAGCTATTCCCAGATTATAGAGCTGTTCCCAAATGGAGGGGGAGGCTATTTAGTTGCCAGCAAGCTATTATCTCCTACTTTTGGGATGATTTCCGGATGCGCGCTTATCATTGATTATGTCCTTACAATAACAATCTCAATTGCGGCCGGCGCTGCGGCCGTCTTCAGTTTTCTTCCGCAGGAGTGGCTGCCTTACGCACTAGTATTCAGCCTGTTTGGCGTTGTTTTTTTAATGATATTAAACCTAAGGGGAGTTAAGGAATCTGTATCGGTCTTAGCACCTATATTTCTGGTTTTTATCATCACTCACGTGTTCATAATCATTTATGCCCTAATAATTCATTTTTCAGATTTTCCTAGAATGGTGGGCTATGCTAAATCCGATATAGGGACAGCATATGTGGAGCTTGGGCTTTGGGGAATGTTTTTTTTGGTTATGAAAGCTTACAGTTTCGGAGCTGGAACCTATACGGGAATCGAAGCGGTCAGCAATGGCCTTTCAATTCTTAGGGAGCCTAGAGTCAAAACAGCCAAAAAAACTATGCGTTATATGGCATTTTCTCTTGCCTTTATGGCAGTTGGGTTGATGGTTGCTTATCTTATATTTAGAGTTCAGCATGTTTCCGGGAAAACATTAAATGCCGTTTTATATGAGATGGTTACCGGCACCTGGGGATTTCCCGGCTACATATTTTTGCTGGTTACACTTATCTCAGAAGCTGCTCTTTTATTTATTGCAGCCCAAACAGGATTCATAGGCGGGCCAAGAGTCTTGGCAGATATGGCCTTGGGCAGATGGTTCCCAACCAGATTTGCCAACTTGAGTGATAGGCTTGTAACTCAGAATGGAATTTTAATAATGGGAGTATCTGCTGGAATTATGATGATTCTTACGAATGGATCCGTCAAATTTCTGGTCGTTCTTTACAGCATTAATGTATTCATAACATTTGTCCTTTCCCAGCTCGGCATGGTTAAGCACTGGTGGAAATCAAGATTTTCAGTGCCTGATTGGAACAAGAAACTTTTAATAAATGGCATCGGATTAGGGCTTTCTACTTTTATTTTGGCTTCTGTTATTGCATTTAAATTTGACGAGGGCGGATGGATAACTTTATTCATCACCGGATCCATTATTTTTCTGGCTATGACGATAAAAAGGCATTATAACTATACGAAAAAGCTCACAGACAAGCTGGATTATATAGTCCAGCGAAGAGGCTATTATAATTATCACTTCATACCAAAAGTCGAAACTGAACCTTTTGAGCCAAAGTCTAAAACCGCCGTTTTACTTGTAAAGGGGTTTAATGGGCTGGGAGTTCATACTCTTAAGAATGTAATGCAGAACTTTAGCGGGGTTTTCCGGAATTTTGTTTTTTTAGAAGTAGGATCTGTCGACGCAGGCAATTTCGGGCCCGAGGAGATAAAGCAGCTGAAAGCCCAGACTAAAAATGAGGTTGAAAGATACTCTGAGATAATGAGGAAGAATGGATATAATTCTGAAAGTTTCGTCGCTGTTGGGATTGATGTTGTTGATGAGGTAGCGAAGATTGCGCCAAAAATCCTGGAGAAATATCCGAAAGCCATATTCTTTGGAGGCCAAATTGTCTTGCCTAAGGACTCTGTTGTAACTCGGCTTTTGCATAACTATACCGTATTTGCAGTCCAGAGAAGGCTTTATAGCAGGGGAATAACTGTTGTGCTTCTGCCGGTTGTGGTTTAATTAATCTTAAAAATATTAGTATTATTTCTAAGTTTACAGAGTAGACCTATGCTTCGCTATTATTTTATAAAATTTATCCCCAATAAAATCAATCCCCGGAATTAATGAAATAATGTATAACGGGAACAATAAGGGTATGCTTTTTGCTATCTGCTTCCATGAATAATACCCTTTGCAGACTATTCCACCTTTAATCAAGTGCATTTCTTTTAGCAAGTCCTCTTTTTTTAATTTGTATTTTTTGTAATTGAAATCGCCTATCCCAATCCATTTCAATTTTTTCTTTTTGTCTAATCTTTCAATTTTATTTTTGTAGTGTATGCAGAACAGGCAGCGATTGTCGTAGACAATCAGGGGCTTTTCTTCTTTATTTTTCATATTGGTCATTCTCGAAATTATTGGAATAAAAAGCTTTCCTAATCCGGGGCTTCCATGAAAATCTCCGCTGCGCTACGGGTTAGCAGCTTCGAGCCCATTGCATCTGGGCTGAAAGCATCGGCCAGGTCCGGTGAATTGCGAGCGGCGAGCTAAAAAGCCGCTCGTCGCATCTCACGGAGCGGCCCCCTGGCCTCTTTAGATGTGCTTAGCAAGGGGCTCGACCCCAAGGCTGCTAACCTTGCATTTTCATGGAAGCCCTAATCCAGGAGCTGCTTGGGATTTTCAAGCAAAGCCCTTAAGTCATTCAGGAACCTAGCTGCTTCCGCACCATCAAGAATTCTATGATCATAAGTAAAGGATATCGGCATTATTTTTCTTATTACAATCTTCCCACCTTTTACAACCGGCTTGTCCTCAATTCTTCCAGTGCCTAAGATGCAGCTTTCCGGATAATTGATTATAGGTGTAAAATAAGTGCTTCCTATGACACCTACATTAGTTATTGTGAATACCCCACCTTTAAGGTCCATGAGGTCTATCTTCCTTGATTTTGCCTTCTCGACATATTCAGTTATCTCTTTTGCAAGATCGTAAAGCTTTTACTGCTCCGCGCCTTTAATGACTGGAACTATCAATCCATCCGCAGAGTCAATTGCAACGCCTATATAATAGTATTACTTGACTATTATTTCATCTTCCTCAACGCTGGAAGCCACAAAAGGGTGCTTCTTTATTGCCTGGATGACAGCTTTTACTATGAACGGCAGGTATGTTAGATTTACTTTTTGCTTTGCTGCTTTTTCCTTTTCCTTGTTCCTTAGCTCTGCAAGATTAGTTACATCAACATCATCGTGGTTTGTCACTAAAGCGGCATTTGCTACCGCATCTCTCATCCTTTGTGCAGTTATTTTTCTTATGCCTTTTATCTGGACATGGTCAACATAGCCATAGAAGTCGTATTTTTTTGTTTTTTTGAAGCCCGTTTTTTCTGGTGTGCTTTCAGGCTTTGATTCTGCTTTCTTTCCGGACACTGCATTCTTTACGTCATTTTCTGTTATTATTCCGTTAGGCCCGGTGCCTTTTATATTGATCAAATTAACATTAAGGACATTTGCAAGCTTCCTGACAAGCGGGGAAGCCATAATTCTTGCTTGAGGCGCATCGCTGGAAGCTTTTTTCCGGACAGTTATCTTTTTCTCCTCTTCTTCTGCTTCTGGCAAGAATCCAACTACGCTTCCAGTATAATGGGCTGCCTGGCCTAGTTCTTTTCTTGCAGGTATTTTTTCTCCTTTTTCGCCTATGACAGCAAGAACATCATGAACTGGGATAACTTCGCCTTCCTTGTGGTACAGCTTTAGAATTGTGCCTTTTTTTGGAGAAGGAATCTCTACAATAGCCTTGTCTGTCTCTACATCCGCAATCACCTGGTCAGCATTTACACTATCGCCTTCCTTTACCCTCCATTTTACTATAGTTCCTTCTGTTATGCCTTCGCCAACATCAGGGAATTTGAATTCTAGCGCCATTTTTTGGTATGTTTTTTATTTCTTTTATTTTTTAAGATATGGAATATAAATTTTTCTTCGGAAAATTTTCGGGAATTTTAGGCCGAACCAATGCGTTCGGCATCTATATGGCTCGCTGCGGGATGCGGCGAGCGACGTTTTAGCTTGCCGCTCGCAATTCACTGCTTGCCCTTGGCTTACTGGCTCATAACCTTGTCAACAGCTTTTAAAATTCTTTTTTCATCTGGGAGATAATAATTCTCTAATTTTCCAAGCGGGAATGCAGTGTCATACCCGGTCACTCTTTCTACAGGAGCAGCAAGGCTGAAGAATGCTTTTTCATTTATCCTTGCCATTATCTCTGCTGCAAAGCCGCAGTTTCTCTGCTCTTCATTTACAATTACACATCTTCCGGTTTTTTGCACCGATTTAATTATTGTTTCTGCATCTAATGGGGAGATTGTCCTTACATCAATTATCTCTGCAGAGTATTGTGATTTTGCAAGGGCTTCTTTTGTGTATTTTAACATTGCGCCGTAAGATATCACTGTCAGATCATGCCCTTCCTGCACAATCTCTGCTTTTCCCAATGGAAGAGTGTATTCTTTGTCTGGCACTTCTTCTTTGATTGCCCTGTAAACTCTCATAGGCTCAAGGAAAATAACCGGATCAGGGTCCCTTATAGCTGAAATCAAAAGCCCTTTTGCAGTATAGGGGGAAGAGGGGATGACTACTTTTAATCCAGGAACATGAGCAGTTATAGACTCTACGGATTCGCAATGCAGCTCTAAAGCCTTTATGCCGCCGCCAAAAGGGGCCCTTACAACTAATGGGCATGAAAATCTTCCTGAGCTTCTTGACCTTATCTTTGCAGCATGGGTTACAAGCTGGTCATAAGGGCCATAAATAAAACCGGAGAATTGCATCTCCGCAACTGGAATTATCCCATTTACAGCCAATCCAATGGCAGTGCTCATTATGCCAGTCTCTGTCAAAGGAGTATCTATTAATCTGCCGGGCCCGAACTCATCGAATAATCCGTCAGTGCACCTGAAGACGCCTCCGTTTTTACCCACGTCCTCGCCCATGACTATGACTCTTTTATCTCTCTTTAATTCGTTCCTTAGAGCAGACTTGACTGCTTCCACCATGTTCATTACTGTCATTTTTAGGTTTAATATTTTTTAATTTTAAAATTTTGAATTTGTTGTTTTTATTGATTTTATTCCTTACTATTTTATTATTTTCAAATATACGCTCGCTCAATGGCTCGCATCATTCTGGGTTGTTTACTGGGCGGAGGCGCATTACTCCGCGCTAAATTCTTTTGCTTTTTATTCCCCCTATATTTTTATTATTCAAAATCCTTCAATTCCTCCTTTAAGTCAGGAGTCAATTCAGCGTAAGTATTCTCAAAAAAGTCTTTTGGCGTAGGAGCTGGAAGATTCTCGTATATTTCTATTTCTTTCTCCACTTTTTCTTTTGCTTTTTTTGCAACTTCTTCCTTGTATCTGTCATCAAGAAGATTATTTGCTCTCAAGTACTTTTCAAATCTTAATACCGGATCCTTGCTTAGCCATTCCTGGACTTCCTTGTCACTCCTGTATTTTTTTGCGTCATCTGATGTTGAATGGTCAGCCATCCTATAGGTAATATTTTCTATCAATGTTGCTCCATTGCCAGCCCTTGCATTGTCTACTGCTTCCTTTGTCGCTTTGTAAACTGCGAAAATATCGTTGCCATCGACTTGTATTCCTTTTATGCCATAAGCGATTGCCTTTTGAGCGAAAGTTTCAGAAGCAGTCTGCTTTTTTCTGGGAACAGAGATTGCGTATTGGTTGTTTTCCACTACAATGACGCATGGGACTTTATGAAGGCCTGCAAAATTCAATCCATCATGGAAATCTCCTCTTGATGTCCCGCCTTCCCCGGTATACGCCAATGAGACAACTTTTTCTCCTTTCAATTTAGAAGCCCATGCACATCCGACTGCATGAGGTGTCTGTGTACCGACTGGAATAGAGATTGGGAAATTGTTTATATCGGGAGCGCTTTTTAACCCCCTTATGTCGCCGCCGCCATATTGCAATAGCTTGTGCATAGGATGTTTTCTTACCAGCAAAGCTCCATTGCTCCTGTACATCGGGAACATCCAATCTTTATCCTCTAAAGCATAAGCAGAGCCTAATTGGGAGGCTTCCTGGCCTTTGAACTGGATGTATGTCCCTATCCTCCCCTGCCTCTGCAATAAGAAAACTTTTTCATCAAAAGTCCGCATCAGAATCATCAATTCATATAATTCTTTGATTTGCTTCTCGCTTAATTTAGGCATCAGGCTTTTATCTACCTTGCCGTTTTCATCCATCACTTGCAGGTATTCAACTTCAAATTTTGCTACTACTTTTTGCACCATTTTAACATTTTTAATAGCCTAAGATATTCAGATTTTGGTTTTTTAGGGCGTTTATAAAGGTTTTGAAAAATTAGGCTCTGTAGAAAATCTCGCTTTCGCTCGGGTTAGCATCCGAAATCACTATTTTCGATTTCCCGTTCGCTACGCTCAGGGACATCGGCTTCAGCCACAAAAGTATTACATAATGAGCCGACATACTCGAACAGAGTTCGGTACCACTACGTGGTTTCCGCAGGAGCCATCCCTCTGTCGGCTTAAATGTCAATTTGGCAGGGCTTACGCAAGTTGATGCTAA
>CAYTDO010000058.1:0-8695 GCA_964436645.1 uncultured Methanosarcinales archaeon
TTTTTATTCCTTTTTCTTATTTATTTTATTATGGTTCAATAAAAATCTCCAATAAACATAAAACTCAATAATAGGACCCAAATAAAAAATATTCTTTACAAAAGTTCGCCGAGAAATATATTGTGCTTTGTCCTGCGGATCTTTAGCTTTACTTTGCCCCCCTTTATGTGGCAGCTGGGAACAGAAATAAGCCTTTCTTGAGCGACTGCAAGCATTTCTCCTGGCAGCCTTCCGGGAAGCACTATCTCTGCTTCAATTACTTGTCCTTTTTTGAAGGGCTTTGGAAGCTCCCTGCATTTTTTGATATTGAACATTTTTCCCGTATTAATCAGCTTTATACCATGCTTTTGCTCTAAATCCTGCAGTTTTTTGTAAAAGGCCTCGAATTCCACTTGCTTTACTGGATTCCTACCAAAACGGTAAGCAAGGAAGTTCTGTATGCCTATAGGCGGGCAGTTTTTTCCTGCTCCAACTTCCTGAGCGAATTTAGCAAGCTTGACAAGCTCATCATCATTATAACCTGGAAGCCAGACTGGCGCTATTATCATGTCCATCTTTTTAGGTATGTAATGGGCCAATTCAACTACTTTTTTTAGATTATAAGGGTAACCTGCCATCTTGTCAGCAATACCTTGGTCAAGTGCATTCAAGGATAGATTTATCCTGGTAAGGCCTGCTTCCGCAAGCTCATCAATAAGCTTCTTATGGAGCAAAGTTCCGTTTGTATCGATAGAAATGGACTTTACCTGCGGCATTTTAGCTATATCTCTTACCAGTTCAACCATGTCAGCATACAGCATAGGTTCGCCTTGTGCATTGATATGGGCATCTATGCAATCTTCCTGCTTGTATTCTATCAGCTCTTTGAATTCCTGCACCAGATAGTCTTTTTCGACGATAAAATCCATTTTCCTTCTTGACAATGGGCCTTCATCAACTGAGCAATAAATGCATCCCAAGTTGCAGCTTGTTATTGGCTTTATTTCTATAAGATTCGTGCCGCGGTCAATCAGGCCAAAATAATTAGTGCCCATCAAAGGAATGCCTGAATTCTTGTGTATGTATGCTGTTGGCTTGTTATTCAGCCTATTCCTTAAATGGATGAATCCCTGAGAAAGCAGCATATTGAACTTCCTTTGGGCTTTTGAATCGCTTACACCTGAAAATTCTATTTTATTGCCAGCAGCCTTGAAATGACCTAATGATTCTAATATAGAATTATCTACCTCAAAATAGAAAAGTTTTAGGAAATTTATCCTTACTTTCCCTTCCTTTTCCTCAAAGGAAAGGTCATTGAATATTAATTCTGCCATAAGATTATTATTATTATTATTATTAGTTTTATATAGGTTGATTTAAACATTTTTAAATCCTTAGGTTTGCATTTGTCGGCGCTAAATTCTATAAAATTCCCTATACCTAAGCTAAAAGAGGAAATTATATAAATATATCTTCTTAAACCAGTCCTAAATAGACGTTTGGGGGAGTTATGGAATCTGCAAAAGAAGTCAATATTACTTATGAGACCCTTTTTGAGATACTTAAAAGGGAGAAGGACATGGCAGACTTGCAGAAACTGGATGCTAATTTCTTTGAAAATTTTGTGGAGTACCTCAATGAAAAGAAAAAAATGATGGAGAAAGAGGATGCTTTATTCTCCTATGATGAAAAAAAGAAAGTTGAGCGGCAGATTGATAACGCAAAGAGGATGGCAAAGGAAATTTATGAGAGGAGGGAAAAGAAAATTCTCAATATAGCCTTGATCAAAAGCAGGACAAAATCCAATATAATCGATACTTCCGCGCTTCTGGAAAATGAGAAAAGACTATTGGATGATGCCGAGAAAGTTCTCAATCATTTTAGGGAATCTATAATCCGTAATGTTATGGAAGGTCGCGGGCCGGATTTAAAGGATTTTTTCAAAGGTCCAATCGAAGTTGAGGGCAGCGCGGATATTTCTAATCCAAAAACAGAAGAAACGCGGGAAAAGGATACAAAGCTTGTAAGATTCCTGGCTTCAGTGCCTAAATTTGTAGGGAAGGAACTTGAGGAGTATGGGCCGTTTGCAGAGGAAGATATTGCGAATCTGCCTTCAGAGATTGCGAATCTTCTTATAGGCAAGGGCAGGGTTGAGGAGATAAACAGCGATTAAATATTAATTCTTTTTGGAGTATATGCTTGGAATCAATGGGATATAATTTGGATCAAGCTTTGCAGCTCTCAAAAAATATATTTTTGCAGCTTTATTATTGGTTTTTTTAATTTCCAGCCCTAATTCGAAATATAAATTCGCTTTCTGGCGCTTGACCAACTCTTTTTTTAATAGTTTTATGTAATATTTGGATTTTTTACCTAAGAACTTTTTTCCTTTAATCTCGGCAAAATGATGAATCGGCATATCTGTTGATTTTATTGCGCCGTTGATTTTTTTAATCGATCCAATGACAGCCTCATGCACTGCAAAATTAAATTTTATCCTCTTATCATTTTTGAATAGCCTTGTTATGCCTCGGTAAATCCAGCCATGGAAACCTTCGCTTTCCTTATATCTGTCATTTTTCGCAGAATTCCACTTTAATTTATTGCTTTTTTTTGAGTAAGTTCTTTGAATAAAGCTATAGCCGGTAAATTCTTTGCTTTTAGTCAGTTTTTTTATTTTTTTGAGGTCCTTTTTGCTTATCCTTTCGTCTGCATCCAGAATCAAAATCCAGTTTTTTGTGGCTTTTTTCAGTGCAAAATTCCTTGCTTTAGAAAAATCATCCTTCCATTTGAAATTGAAGACCTTTTTTGTGAATTTTCTTGCAATATTTTTTGTGCTGTCTTTGCTGCCAGTATCCACTATTATCCTCTCATTGCAAATATCTTTGATGCTGTTTATGGCCTGCTCCAAGAATCTTTCTTCATCCTTTACTATCATGCATAAGGAGATTGTCGGCATTTTGACTAGATTAAGACTCCATACTAATGTTTTATGATGATATA
This sequence comes from uncultured Methanosarcinales archaeon, assembly GCA_964436645.1. GTDB lineage: Archaea > Nanobdellota > Nanobdellia > Woesearchaeales > GW2011-AR4 > JACPJP01. The sequence goes on from CAYTDO010000058.1 coordinate 2,983, forward strand.
TCCAATTCACTAGTTCTGTTAAATTTTACTTCTTCTCCGCCTAGAAAAATAGACTTTATTACTGCATTACCAAACTTATCGATTGAGACCTTTGACTCCAAGCCCCTGCCGGTCTGCCTTTGTATCTCCCATCCTTCGCCTTCCGGAACAAAATAGCTTTCGATGCCATAGTCTATTGTTATCTGGGATCCTTGAACATCTTTTACGGTGCCTTTTATGAACAATCCATCTTTAGGCTGGCTCTTGGATATTGCTGTTGCAATTCCATAATTTTCTTGTTCAATCAAACTTACAAAAACTTTATCACTTTTGTTAAAATATGCTGAATCAGTTTGCAGAGAATTTGCATCTAAACTGCCTATTTCATAGTTCAATATTATATAGTCGCCCCTGAACAGGTCCCTTGGGTCTATAACGCGTGTTTTGAGCATCACTTCCTCTCCAGTCTTTAAGGTGAATTCCTTGAAGGAAATGAATGCTAAAATTATCACAAGCCAAAATATCCCAATTGCTAAGAATACCTTTTTATTCATTTTTTGCAGTAAAAGTGGCTTTTATTTGCCTCCTTTTCTTTTCGAGCAGGATGCTTCCCAGCACTAAAATTATGCCGCCAACCAGGAAGAAAGTTGATTTTTCCAGCAATTCCCAGAACCAATCAAAATATTTTGCAATTATGAACACAGAGAGCCAAAACATGCCGAGGTTTACAAGCAAAATATCTTCCCGGCGGTATCCTAAGTATAGAAACAATATTGTTATCCCTGCAAAAAGGAGATTGAATATTAGCACGTAAATATTTGTTTCTGAAGGGTAAAAGAAAAAAATCAATGCCAGGCCCATGATGCCAATGCTTAGCGGCCCTTCGTAATTGGACAAATGTTCTGGCATATTGAAAAACCAGTTGATTATGGTCACTATTATCGCTATTATTGAGAACAAAACCAGTCCAATCACTATCTGGTCTTTAGTGCTGTTAAACCATTCGGAGTTGTACTTGTTTACTTTTGAAAACCAATCAAAGGTCATCAAGAATAAGGATATCATAAGGACTTTAAGGCTTGCAATCCTATAGATTCTTGCTATATCTTTGAGTTTTGGCAACAAATAATGAAGGCCTCCGATTGCAAAAAGCATTATCGAAGCTGCAATGAACAATATTATGCTGAACCTACCAAGGAAACTGAAAAACCACCAGTCTCTTTCCGTTGAGAAGAATAAACCCACCCATAAGTAAAATAATAGAGCAGCCAACCCTGCAATAGGAGCAGAGCCTAAGGCATAAACTAATGGCAAAATCCCCATAAGCCAGATTAGTACTAGAATATGGCTATTTGCATTTAAGTTATATATTTGGGAGATTAGGATGACAGTTGCGCCAAACAATAAAGCGCCTAAAAACAGCAGTGAAGCTCCGACTTTTGGCAGGTTCTGCTTTTGGTATTTTAGGAGATAGCCGAAGTAATATGCTAAAGCTGTGCTTGCGACTAAAATCAGGGTTTTGGAAATGCTTGAAAGCTCCTGCCAATTGGAGGCTATGAACAGAATTGCCCCTATTCCAAGCAGAATTGCCCCTATGGTTGACAAGGATACGATGAATTTATTTGAATGGCTTTCTTTCTTGTAGATTTCAATATCGACCAGCATTTTCCTGGCTTGGGAAGTATTAATGGTTTTTTCACGCAGCCATTTATTTATTAAATCCCTATCCATTATTTAGTTTTTTCTTCTTTAGGTATTTAAATCTTATCCCTTTTTGAATTTTAAACATCTACCGGCAAAGACTTTTTTTGCGCTTCATTGTATTAAAATGATTTATCGAAACCTTTTTAAATCACCGTCAGATACCTAAATACCATGAAATTTCCTAAGACTATCAATAGATTCTGCCCTTATTGCAGGAAGCATACCTCTCATAAATCAGCAATGAGTAAGAAGAAAAGCCCTAGAACTATGACTTATGGAAGCAAGGTAAGGGCAAGGAGAAGGGGAAGCGCGCGAGGGCACGGCAACATGGGCAGGTACAGCAAGCCGCCTATTTCAAAATTCAAAATGACTGGCAGAAAGCCTACTAAAAAAACAGATTTAAGATATGAATGCAGCCAGTGCAAGAAACAGCACATTCAGAAGCAGGGCTTTAGAGCAAAGAAAATAGAATTCAAGTAAGCGGGTGATGTTTATGACTAGAAAAGAACCTTCAAGCAAATTCATAAAGATAAGATGCCCTAAATGCAAGAACGAGCAGATAATGTTCGGCAAAGCGTCTTCGAATGTTTTATGCCTTGTATGCGGGAAAATGCTGGCAGAGCCTACCGGCGGAAAGAGCAGGGTAAAGGCCAGGATTCTCGAGGTATTGGAATAAACTTACCGTTTCAAAATGCTTTTACAGAAAAAAGGATTTCCAGAAGAAGATGAACTAGTTCTCTGCACAGTTACAATGGTGCAATTCCATTCTGTTTTTGTCAACTTGGACGAATACGGCAAGAGCGGCATGATACATATCTCTGAGGTAAGCCCCGGAAGAATCAGGAATATCCGGGATTTTGTGCGGGAAGACAAAAAAGTCGTGTGCAAGGTATTGAGGGTCCACGAAGACAGAGGGCATATAGACTTATCATTAAGGAGGGTTGCAGAGACTCAAAAAAGACTAAAGCTTGATGAGATAAAGCAGGAGCAGAAAGCTGAGAAAATCCTTGAATTTGTAGCAAAATATTTAAACATTCCTTTGAAGAAATTATTTGAAGATGTGTCCAATAATGTATTGAATAAATATATTTCTTTATATGAATTTTTCCAGAAGGTTGCTTCCGACAGCAGCGCAATCAATGATGCAGGGCTTGATGAAAAAACTGCAAAAGCACTTGAGGAAGCAATCAAATTAAGGATTAAAGAGGTTAATGTTGAAATTGAGGGCAAATTGAAATTGACAAGCTATGCGCCTGATGGCGTTGAAGTGATAAAAGGGGCATTAAGCAAGGCCCGGGAAAATGACGACAAAAGCATAAATATAAGGTATTTAGGTGGTGGCTTGTATAGGATTGCTGCGAATGCAAAAACTTACAAGGAAGCTGAGAAGATAATGAAGAAGGCTTCTGAAAATGTTTTGGAATATTTGGAAGAAAATGATGGTAAAGGGGAGTTTGTCAAGGCCCAAGAATGAAATCAATATTGAAATGCACTAAATGCGGAAAATATACTCTTAAAGACACATGCTCATGTGGCTCTAATGCTTTAACTCCAAAGCCCGCAAAATTCAGCCCTGATGATAAATACGCTTCTTACAGAAGAAAAGCAAAATTAGGCTCTTTCAAGGAAGAAGGGTTGCTATGACTTCATTAAAAATAGACCAGATAGGGAAAAAGCCAAAGCTGCACAATCCTACATTGATTGAGGGGCTTCCGGGAATAGGAAATGTCGGCAAGGTTGCAATTGATTTTCTTATAGACGAGCTTAAAGCAAAAAAGATATATGAAATAACATCCCATAGCTTCCCTCACTCTGTTTTTGTCAATGAAGATAATCTTGTTGAGCTGCCTAAGGTTGAGATATTTTATAAGCAATTTGACGGGAAGAGAAATGACTTAATACTTTTAGGCGGTGATGTCCAGCCTACTGATGAGATAAGCAGCTACGAATTTTCCGAGAAAATCCTTGATTTGGCTGAGGAGTTTAACTGCAAGGAAATAATCACTCTAGGCGGGATAGGTCTGGCAGAGGATCCCAAGAAGCCAAGGATCTTCTGCACTGGCAATAATAAAAAGATAGTTGCGAAATACAAGGATAAATCTGTTGATGATAAGCTTTATGGAGTTGTGGGGCCTATAATCGGGGTTTCCGGGCTTCTTGTTGGGCTTGCCAAGCGCAGGAATATTGATGCAATTGCTTTTCTGGCTGAGACTTACGGTCATCCAATGTATTTGGGGATTAAGGGGGCTGTTGAGCTTTTGAAGTTTTTGGATGCCAAATTGAAATTAAAGATAGACATGAAAAAATTGCATAATGAAATCAAGGAGATGGAATCTGATATAATGTACAAGACAGAGCAGATAGAGGAAGTTGTACGGCAAACAGCTTTGAAGAAACTGAAAGGAAGGTTTGGAGGGGGTGTGGATTATATCGGGTAAACATTCTTTAAGGTTTAACTATACTTCACTAAAAAATTTCACGGCAAAATCACAAAAATCTTTTATAACCTCGTTGTCCAATTCAAATTCATTTCTATTACCAAGATAATTACGCGAAGCAGGGGTTATTTTATTCTCAGATTTTAATTCTTTATAAGATAGGCACTTTATGTGTTTTTTTGATACAATGATAAAAAAAGCATTCTCAAATGGATAATCTTTACCATATTCTTCATCAATGTCGCTTAATGAAAATTCTTCACTTGCCCTAAATTTAACTTCAATAAAAAAGACAGCACCAGTATTCGGGTTTTGAATAACAAAATCTGGCATTTTTCTTATTGTATCTGCAACCTCAGATCTGACTCCCTTAAGAAGTTTCATAACTCCCGGAACTGTATTTTCCATTCCGTATCTGAATACATCATATTTTAAGTATAAAAATAACTCTTCAATTAATGCTTCGGCAATTCGCCCTTTTATCATCCCTTCAGGATACCTCCCTACCCTTTTTGGTAATTTCTCTCCACTATTATTTGAAAAATTACTCTTCTGATGAACCCTACATAATGGTTGCCCATATTTATTAATAGAATACTCATACTCTTTAGAAGTGATTCCAGCCTTACATTCCTTACAATAATAGTCCAATATCACACCCCCATTAGTAAACTAAACTACCTTATATATAAATTATTTTATTTTTGCTTTTAACAATTCCAAAATATTTATAAACAAATAAGTTAGTTGTTGATATGGTGGTTTTATTGTCAAAAATCAAAAAAATAATCGCGAGGGAAGTTCTTGATTCAAGAGGTAACCCGACTATAGAAGTTGATGTTTTTACGGAGAAAAGCTTTGCTTCGGCAATAGTGCCTTCCGGAGCTTCTACGGGAACTCATGAGGCTTTGGAATTAAGGGATGGAGATAAGGCAAGGTATAATGGAAAAGGCGTCTTGAAAGCTGTTGATAATGTTAATAAGATTCTTTCTAAGAAAATTGTTGGAATGGAATGCTCTCATCAAGCTCAAATTGATAAATCAATGGTTGAGCTGGACGGGACTGAAAATAAATCCAAGTTAGGCGGTAATGCTATACTTGGGGTTTCAATGGCTGTTTGTAAGGTAGCTTCGATTGAGCAGAATATTCCTTTGTTCCAATATCTGAATGAGCTTTCCGGAGTAAAATCCAAAAAATTTATTTTGCCGGTACCTCAGCTGAATATAATGAATGGTGGCAAGCATGCAGGGATGGAGAATGACATTCAGGAGCATATGATAATGCCGGTAAAGTTTAACAGCTTTTCAGAGGCTTTGAGGGCTGGAGCAGAGGTCTATCATGAATTGGGCAGGAAATTAAAGAAAAAGTACGGGAGCCAGGGAATATTATTAGGCGATGAAGGCGGTTTTGTTCCTAAAATTGAGAATGCTGATGAAAGATTGGCTTTAATTATGGAGGCTATTCAGGATACCGGCTATAAAGGTAAAATTTCATTGGCCTTGGACTGCGCATCTTCTGAGTTTTTCTATTCTGGTTATTATAAGATTGGCAGTAAGGAATATAGCTATGGCGAGCTTATAGACTTCTATAAA
>CAYTDO010000059.1:0-11912 GCA_964436645.1 uncultured Methanosarcinales archaeon
TGGTTCTGCAGTTCGTTTAGGGTTGAAGTAATAAGCCTTTTGCCATTTAATTTGGCTATAAGCGCGACAATTTTTACCAGCTTTACACTGCCTGCAACCAAAATGTAAGCAGGCAATATTGCTATGCCAAATACCCACCCAAAACCAAGAAGCTCAACAATGATAAGAATTACCAGTATTGGGTCAAAAAATTCCCTGCTGTAAAAGAGCCCTTGAGGATAGATGCCGAATATTTTAAGGAAAACATTTCTTTTTGGCCATGAGCTGCCGCCTAGCCTCTCCATCAATTCTTTTTGCGCATGTTTCAAGTCTTTTTTTAATTTTATTTTCCTTTCTATAATTCCCCTCCTGAAATATGACCTCACAAGTTCATTGAGCGCAAATTCTAAAGTCAGGATTATTGCAAGAAGTGCTCCTAAGGTGAGGTATATTTCCATACCATAAAGATGATAAAGCCCTATGCCTAATCCCGCTCCAAGGCAAATCGGCTCTATAAAATGCCCAACACCATCGAAGTAAGGTCCCTCCATTACCTTTTTTAGCGGATTGCTGGCATCAGGGTTTTGTATTCTTGCGGCCTCTCCATCCGAGCAGTCGAGAGTCTTGAACAGCATAAAAAACAGAAGTCCGGCAATCATCATGGGATATGTGCCTGCAGAAAGCAAGAAGAATCCTATTATGCAGGGAATAAAGTTTAGTATGGAGATAGCGCTGGAAGAAATTCCAATTCTGACAAAAAGGTAAGTGAATGGAGTTGAGAAGTTACGGTAAAAATTGTATAGGTCTTTTGTCCAGCGAGGATCTGTGCTCTTCCTCTGAACGTCAGCATTCTGCTTTTCTTTGATATCCCTATACTTTATCATTATAGCCCCCATACTTTGATTTCATAGAAGTGCCTTTTTAAATTTTGCTGTAGGATTATGCCCCCATTCCAAAAATTTATAAATAAAAGCTTAGCAATGATGATTTAAAATGGCAGGCATTAAAACTTATCTTGAATTCGGATCTAAAGACGGCGATAAAAAAATACCCCGCGACATAAGAGAAGGGCAGGAAGCTTACGACTTCTTTATGGTTTCAAGGTATCTTAAAGATGTCATTGCTTATAGGACGGGAAATCTGAATCTTATACATCATGGAGAAGACCTTTTTGATAATATTAAGAAATATGCTGCGCTATTGGCATGCAAAAATAAGTTGAAGCCTTTAACTTATTATGAAATAGGCTCTTCTTTGATGGGAGTCATAGACTCACTGGAGCACATAAACCAAAAATTCGGCGAACTTCAGGTAAAAGACATTTTATTCATAGGCGTGGACAACTCCGGCATGATGAATACTGTTGCATCTTACCTCTATAAGGATTACAAGCTGGCTTTATTTGAAGAAAAAGCGATAGTCCCATGCGATTTATTTTTTGCAAAGGGAGTATCATTGCTTTATGCTTTTGAGGATGAAGAAACGTTTTGCAATATCATAAAACAATCAAGGATGGCGGTGTTTGATTACACTTTCTCATTATTAGACAGGCCAATAAAGCGTTTTATAGGGAGCGGAAAGCCAGGAACGCATCTAAGCCTTAAAAAATGCAAAAAATTACTTTATTCCAAAGATAAGGAACTGATTCTCCATTCTCCGGAGAGGAGCCATAACATACCTCAGAACAGCATATTGTATGAATGTGTATACGGGGAAAAAAATCTTATACGCGAATACGAAAAAGAATTAAAAAGCAAGAAATTAGGCTTTAAGCTATAGCCATAAACTCATATAATCTTCTCTTTCTTGAGCCTGTTGCGGATTATTTTTGCAATAAGCTCATTTCCATGCTTGTTGTAATGCCCGCCGTATTCGTTGTCGTCTGAGTAAAGCTCATCAAGGTCTCTTCTGCCAATCAGGCTTTTTGTCAGGTCGATAACAATCATTTTTTCTTTAAGATCATCTATTAACCCCTTATAGTAATAGTTATTTTTATCCCTGATAAAAGACAAGTCATCTTTCTGGGGCATCAGCACAAATACCGGGGTGAATTTTTCCCTTGCGCCATAGTTCACAAATTCCTCAGCGATTTTCTTAAGCAAAGCAACTGAATTCATGTTCTTTGAAAAAAGATCAACACGGAGCCTCAGGTTTATCTCCATTATAACCTTCATGGGAGGCGGATAAGCCTGAGGCTTTTTCTCTTCTACTAGCCATTTATCCAGCAAGATAAGATAGATAAGCCTGACATTCCTCATGGGGTCGCTTAATAATGAGATGAAGTAAGGAAAATGGCTCATTTCCTTCTTGAACTTATTTTTGTAAAAGTAATCATGCTTTTTTATTATTGGAAGATATTTAATGTATTTTAAAAATTTATCTTCGCTGTTTATGATATTTTCAACAAGCTTTAGCTCATTTCCCTCGACTATGAATCGCGGCTTAAATCCAAAAGCATTTCCATACTCATTGTAATGCTTCCACATGCACATTATCCTAACAATGGTGGACGGCACTACCCCGATGATCACAACCTTCGTCTTGTTTTTTGGATATTCCCTTTTCAGCCTTAGCAGGGCCTGATCCAGTCCATAATTACCGACAGCGAAGTTAAGGACATTGGTTTTTGTAAGTTTAGAAAGATACCATTCGCAGGTCTCATTGTCATTTACCTGCCTTCCAAATGGAAATGAATCGCCGTAAAATGATATGATTTTTGGAAGGCTTTCATGGCCGGGGTTTTTCCTTGAGCCGTCATTGCCTATATGGTAAGTTGTCTTTCCAAATTTTCCGATTTCATCTTTTTTTGTATTAGGCTTCCTCACCCATCCAAGCTCTTCGTCATATCCATGCTTTAAAAATTTTTTAAGCCCTTCTTTGTCTATATCGGGGCACTCATCTTCTGGGGTGATTAGCCACTGGAAATCCTGCCGCAAATAATTAACCAGCGCATATGAGCAAAATTCCAATACAGCCAATCCAACTGCGAATAAGATTGCCCATTTCACGGAATAAATTCCTAAAACTATCCCTATAAGCAACAAAATTACCGATGCCGCAATTGCGTTAAAAGCTTTCATTTGTCCTGTTGGCAGTATTTCTGCTAAAATTCTTTCTTATGCAATGGAAATTAGAGAAAGACAAAAGTCGGTTATAAATTGCTTTGTCTTTCTATGCTTAGCACAGTTGTTTACTATAACTTACTTTAGTCTGCCACTAAATGACAATAAACTATATAAACCATTTCAGATTAACGATGAAGATATATTTAAGTATTTATAGGATTTGTAAACTCTTGAAAGGCGATTCGAATGATAATCTGGATAATTGGCTTGTCATCATCAGGCAAAACAACTATAGGGAAAAAACTGTTTTCCAGGCTTAAGGATTATGAAGGAAAATGGGTTTTTTTGGATGGCGATGACTTCAGGAAAATGATGGGTGAAGACCTTGGGCATACTGTGGAGGATCGCAGAAGAAATGCAGTCAGGATGACCAACCTATGCAAATTTCTTGATTCTTACGGAATAAGCGCCGTTGTTTGCATCCTCTCTTTATTCCATGACAACCAGAGGTCCAATAGGAAAACTTTCTCCGAATACCGGGAAGCTTATATTGATGTAAAAATGGAAAAGCTTGCGCAGAGAGACAACAAAGACATGTACAAGAAGGCTCTTGAAGGCAAAATCAAAAATGTCGTAGGGGTAGACATACCTTTCAACCCCCCTTCATCTCCAGATATCATTATAGACAATAATGAGGATAATCCGGATTTTGATTCTATTGCTAATAGAATTATATTGAGTTTTGGATTAAGAAAAAAAATCCGCGGGAGCAATAAAAATCAGCCGCAATAATCTCAAAAGAACTTTTTATAATCAGGTAAAATGAAGTTTAAAACCAAATCAGAAATGCTGGGTTATCTGCGGAATATAGCAAAAAAATCAAAAATATTCCCGCAGATAGCCTTTACAGTAGGGGAATGGAGAAAAAATAGCGATAGCATAGTAAATAAGACGAAGGAATTTTTTAAATCAAACCATATAATAATCCGCTCAAGCAGCCTCCAGGAAGACACTTCTGAGGAATCCAAAGCAGGGCATTTCAAATCAATCCTTGATATTGATCCTTCAGATACTGATGCCCTGATAGACTCTGTTGAGGAAGTCATCTTGTCCTTTGGCAGCCCTGACCCCCAAGACCAGATATTTATCCAGGAATATTTGAAGAACACATCAATCAGCGGCGTTGTGTTCACAAGGGATATTGTTACATTGGCGCCATATTATATTGTTAACTTTGATGAAATCACTTTGAGAACCGATACAGTGACATCAGGAGCATCAGACAAGCTGAAGACACTGGTAAAATACAGAGATTACCCTACAAAAGACAGCCGCTTCAAAAATTTGTTCAAGGCTGTCGAAGAGGTAATGCGAATCCTAAAATCAGATTCCCTCGATATAGAGTTTGCAATTGGAAAAGATAAAAAGGTGTATATTTTTCAGGTAAGGCCAATTGTAACCAAGAAAAAAGAATATCTTACCGTGGATTCTGAAATCAAAGAGTACCTTAGAAGAGCTTATAAGAAGATAAAAAAACTTAGTTCCCCGCATATTTTTTTGTATGGAGACACTACTCTTTTTGGAGTTATGCCGGACTGGAATCCTGCAGAGATGATAGGCACTAAGCCAAAAAGGCTGGCAGAGAGCCTGTATAAGGATATCATAACCGATAGAATTTGGGCGTACCAAAGGTATAATTACGGCTATAGCAACCTCAGGTCTTTTCCCCTGATAAAGACCTTTCTCGGGACGCCTTTTATCGATGTCAGAGTCGACTTTAATTCCTTCATCCCAAAAGCGCTTAGCGAAGGCACATCAAGGAAGCTAGTGGGCTATTATCTCAAAAAGCTATCAGAAAAGCCAAAGCTGCATGATAAGGTTGAATTTGAGATTGTCTTCTCGTGCTATTATTTTAGCCTGGAAAGGAACCTCGCTGCATTGGAAGAGCATGGATTGAGCCAAAAAGAGATTGCAGAAATTAAAAAATGCCTCCTTGACCTCACCAACAAAACTTTTTTCCAGGATGGATTGCACAATAGGGACCTGGAAAAGATTGAGGAGCTGAAAAAGAGATATGAGATTGTTGCGAACTCCAATATGCACAAGATAGACAAGATTTACTGGCTTATTGAGGATTGCAAGAGATACGGAACCCTCCCATTCGCCGGAATCGCAAGATCCGCATTTGTCGCCACCCAGATGCTCAAGTCCCTTGCTGATATTGGGGTGATAAGCAGGAATGAGCACAAGTGTTTTATGAGCGGAATCTCTACTGTGGCAAAAAATATGGGTATGGATTTTTATTCATTACAAATGGGAAAAATGCCAAAATCCGAGTTTCTGAAAAAATACGGGCATTTGCGCCCAGGAACTTATGATATCACCTCAAAAAGGTATGATGAAAATTTTGAGAATTACTTTTCTATAAAGAAGGTAAACGCGCCGGGGCTGCAAGAAAAATTTAACTTCAGCAAAATCCAGCTTAAGAAGATCGATAAGCTAATAGCATCTCATGGCCTGAAAACTTCGGCGGGCGGCCTTATAGACTTTATAATTAAATCAATTGAAGGGAGGGAATATGCAAAATATATATTTACAAAAAGCCTGAGCAAAGCCCTGCAGCTTATAGAGAAATTAGGAAAAGAGCATAAGATACCCAGGGAAGAACTGTCTTATGCCAACATACAGACAATATTAGGCCTTTATTCCTCCCTTGATCACAGAAGCCTGCATGAAATACTAACAACTGACATAAGCGTAAACAAGAAGTATTACAATCAGATGAAGCCAATAAAATTCCCTAACCTTATATCAAAGCCTAATGATGTGTATGAGTTTTATTTGGATGAAGACGAACCCAACTTTGTCACATTCAAGAAAATAAGCGCAGAAGTTCTTTTGGAAAAGGACATCAATAATAACTTAAAAGGCAAGATACTGCTTTTGGAGTCTGCCGATCCCGGATATGACTGGATATTCTCGCATGATATTGCCGGCTTGATGACAAAGTATGGCGGGGCGAATTCACATATGACTATCAGGGCGGCAGAGCTGGATATACCTGCAGTTATAGGGTGCGGTAAGGTAAATTTTGACAAGTGGTCAAAAGCAGAAAGAATGGAAATTGATTGTGCCAACAGGCAGGTAAGGACCATGGAGCACCTAAAATGTTAATTGCAATTTCCCAAAGAAACATAGGGGAGGAAAAAGGAGCAAGCAGGGGCACTCTTGAAAATGATTACGTCAAATACTTTGAAAATTTTGGAATAACCTTATTATTAATCCCGAACGTATGCAAAAATATTGAAAAGTATTTTGATGAATTGCCGGTAAAAGGCATAATACTAAGCGGAGGGGATGACGTAAACCCGTCCCTTTATGGCGGAAAAGGCCAAAATAGAAGGGTTTCAGCAGAAAGAGATGATACTGAAAAAAAACTTGTGGAAATTTCAATCAAGAAAAAAATACCATTAATCGGCATTTGCAGGGGAGCGCAACTGGCAAATGTTTTTTTTGGAGGCAAGCTTGTGCAAAACATCAAGTCTGTGACTGGCATAAACCACGTTGGAACGGCGCATTTGATAAACATAATCGGCAAAGAACCTGCAGATTTATTTGAAAAAGAAAAGTTTACGGTCAATTCATACCATGATCATGGCATAAATGCAAGTTCCCTATCAGCAGATTTAATCCCCTTTGCATTGTCTTCTGATGGGATAGTTGAGGGCTTTTACCACCCAAAATACGCAATAGCGGGGATTTTGTGGCATCCTGAAAGGCAAGGCTGCGACAAGGAAGCGAATAAAAAACTGGTTGAGGCATTCCTCAGGAGAACATTTTTTTGGTCAGATTAATTATATAATTTTAAAACCGGTTTAATTTTTATCATTGTAATGAAAGCAATAATCCTGGCTGCTGGAATGGGCACGAGGCTTGGCAAATATACTATTAACATTCCAAAGGCAATGCTAGAATTTAACGGCAAGACTTTATTGCAGACCCAAATAGATACATTAAGGGCTTGCGGCATCAGGAATATAATTGTGGTAAGAGGGTATAAGCCGGATAAAATTGATATAAAAGATGTAACATACTACTTTAATAAAAATTATGCTGACACAAATATGGTAGAAACCTTAATGTGCGCAGAAGAAGAGATGAATGAAGATATTCTTGTATGCTATAGTGATATACTATATGAGAGAAGGCTACTCGAAGAGATTAAATCAAGTAAAATGGACATCGGAGTAACTGCCGATAAAGATTATTGGGACTATTGGAAATTACGATTGCATAATCCGGAGAGCGATGTTGAGAGCCTGGTCATAGACCGGGAGGGAAAGATAGCAGAGTTAGGCAGGAGCAATTGCGACCTGGAAGATGCGAAGTTCAGATATGTCGGACTGATAAAATTTTCGAAACGAGGCATAAAAATTCTTAAAAAAGTATACTATGAGAATAAAAAGAAGTATTACAGCAGCGATGAGCCATGGATGGACTCCAAATCTTTCAGAAATGCTTATATGACTTCTATCTTAAATACAATCATTAAAGATGGGCATAGGGTGGAGCCTATAATAGTAAGCCATGGATGGCTGGAGTTTGACACGGCTGAAGATTACCAAAAAGCGATAGTTTGGCTGGAAAATGGTATGATTAAAAAATTTTATAATCCTGCAAATTGATAATATTACTCATATCAATATCCAAATTTTTTATTTCTTTATTGAGCATTGGGCAAAAGGTATTTAAATAATTTGCAGTTAACATTGAGCATGAATATAGTATTTATTGTTATAGATGCATTGCGCGCAGACCATCTTGGTGTTAGCGGCTATGGCAGGGATACAAGCCCCAATATAGACAAGCTTGCAAAGGAAAGCATTTTTTTCAGCAACGCTATAACAACGATACCAAGCACCACTCCGGCCGTAGCTTCAATGATGACCGGATTGCATCCCCACTCTCACGGGCTTAGGTTTATCCATAGGCAAAAATTAGATCAGAAGCTTACAACCCTTGCGGAAACCCTAAAGGCTCATGGCTACAAAACCATAGGTTATGATATAGATTCTATAGGCGATGGCATCGATAAGGGGTTTGACAGCTTCACTTCTCTGAACTGGAGGATAATAAATAAAATCAGGAGGACAATTAAGAAATCTGTAGACTGGAGTTATAAAGCAAATAAAGGCGAAGAATTGAGTTTTTTCATAAGAAATCAGCTCATTAAGAATAAAAACAAAAAATTTTTCCTGTACGCACATTACGATGACCTGCACCATCCTTATAATCCGCCTTCACCTTTTGACAATATGTTTGACAAATCTTATACTGGAAACCATGCCTTTAATGATTTCAAAAAAATCAGAAGAGGAGACCTTATTTTTAATAACAAGCTTCCTAAAGAAGAGATACACCATGCAATAGCGCATTATGACGGAATGATAAGGTTTATAGATATACAAATCGGCAAAGTCATAGGGTACCTTTATGAGCTGAATTTGATGAATAACACAATAATAATATTGTGTTCAGACCACGGAGAATCTTTAGGCGAGCATAATCTTTTCTTTCAGCATACTATGTCTTTATATGAAGAAACCCTTCGCATCCCTCTCATTATGAAGATTCCCGGAATGGCGCAAAAGAGAATCCAATCGCAAGCGCAGTCAATAGACATAATGCCGACATTGCTGGAGATTTTGGATATACCTGTTTTGGACAAGATTGATGGAAAGAGCCTTGCGCCAATGATTAAAGGCCGGGGAGATGACAGAAAGTTTCTTTTCGCAGAAAATGGAGAGCTAATTTTCAAGCAAAACAACAGGTCTTTTCTCCCTGGAATTGAAGGCAAGTGGAGGGCAATCAGGACAAATGAGTGGAAATTAATATGCATACCCCACCCTAAAAATAATATTTATGAGCTTTATAATCTAAAAAATGATCCAAAAGAGAGCGTAAACCTCATTGACAAGGAACCTAAGATATTTAATGCATTGAAGGAGGAATTATTAAAATGGATTGAAAGTTCAAAACACGATACTGATATAGATTTAACCGAAAAATCAAAAAAATTGCTGAAAGAGCTGGGTTATATAGAATAAACTGGCTAAGGCATCAGAATATATCACCGATGTCATTATAGTAATTTATAATCAATTGCCCATTATACTATAGAAAATGCAAAAACCATGGAACTCTTAAATAAGCTTTCAAGCGCATTATTCAAAAAGAAGCCAAATATCATAATGATAATGATAGATGGGGCAAGATGCGATGCTATTGGCAAAATTCCTTACTATAATCAATTAAAAGATGAAGCAGTTTTTTCCTCCAAACTGATAACATATGCGCCATATACCATAGCCTCACTATACTCTTTATTTTCCGGCGTTTACGGCAATGTTAATGGGGTTAATGGCTATTATAAGGTTCATAGCTTCTATAAAAAAAGTTTTTTCACATTAGCGGAATACATGAAAGAAAATGGATATTACACTGAAGCAGACTCTCCGGGAGAAGGAGTTATACCGCAGCAAGGATTCGATAAATACCACATACACGATGAATTTAAGATTGACTTCTTAAAAAGGCATATTGAAATCTTAAACCAGATAAAAGGCAAAAAACCGTTCTTTATTTTTCTTCGTTATGGCGGGATACATATCAGCATGGTGCGTGATGTGATCAAAAAACATTCTGATTTTGACCGAGAATACTTCAACAACACCAAAAAAAATTTTAGGGATTATCTTAAGCTGGCTGAAGCTAGCGGAGAATATCTGAGAGCTATGATTGAAAAAATAAAGGAGTTAGGCTTGTACGAAAATTCCATTATAATGGTCTTCTCTGATCATGGCGCCAGCGTCGGCGATAAAATTGGGGAAAAGGCGTATGGGGTTTATCTTTATGATTACACCATCAAATGCTTCCTGTACATAATCGGCAAAAATATCCCTAAAGGAATAGAAATAAAAAGCCTTGTAAGAAGCATAGATATTCTCCCTGCAATATTAGACATGCTTAAACTGAAAGAAAAAAAGGATTATAAGACTATTCAAGGCAAGTCTTTTCTTCCATTTATTTATGGCAAGGAAGAGGAGCGAATTGCTTATTCCGGAACCGGGGGATTAGGGGGCCCTACACCTTCTCCCGAGATTCATAATGTCCATAGCATCAGGACCAATAAATGGAAATTGATTTATAACTCTACGAATAAGAAGAAAGAGCTGTACAATCTTGAATCAGACAAAGAAGAAAAAGACAACCTTATAGGAAAATACCATGATGTTGAGAAGGATTTATGGGCGGAAATGGAAAAGCATCTGCAGGAATCCGATAAAAAATAAGCCCCGATAAAATCTTAGACCAATCAATTCATTGGAATACTTTAAACCCTTTTGCAATGATAATACAAGGCAAGAACTATAGGACGGTCTGGATGGAAGGCAGCGCAATATACACAATAGACCAAAGGCTATTGCCTCATAAATTTAAGATAGTAAAACTTAAAACAGTGGAAGATGTTTCAGCAGCGATAAAAAATATGGCGGTAAGGGGAGCTCCTGCCATAGGGGGGATGGCGGCATTTGGAATGGCTATTTCTGCTTTAAGCTTTAACGGGAATAATATTAAAAATCTGCATAAAACTTTAGAAGCAGACGGAAAAAAAATCAAATCAACCAGGCCGACAGCGCGAGACTTATTTCATGCAGTAGACTTTATGGCTAATAAAATAATATCCCGAGCAACAGTATATGACGCGAAAAAAACTGCAATTCAGGCCGCGAATGATTATGCATCTGATAGCTTAGAGGCGTGCAGAAAGATAGGCGAGTTTGGAAATGGAATAATAAAGCAAAATTATAAGATATTAACTCATTGCAATGCGGGGGCTTTGGCAACGATTGATTATGGCACCGCTCTTGCTCCTATAAGGATGGCGCATTATAACAAAAAGCACATTCACGTTTTTGTTGATGAAACAAGGCCAAGGTGCCAGGGCGCTATGCTGACTGCATGGGAGCTTGCGCAGGAAAACATACCCCATTCTGTTATTGCCGACAATGCGGCAGGATACTTTATGCAAAGAGGGGAGATAGATATGGCAATCACTGGGGCAGACCGTATAGCTGCTAATGGGGATACAGCAAATAAAATAGGAACTTACGAAAAGGCAGTTTTAGCAAAGGAAAACAATATTCCCTTCTATATAGCAGCACCTCTCTCAACTATAGACCTTAATACAAAAACAGGCGATGGCATAATTATAGAAGAGAGAGATGAAGAAGAAGTTAGCTGCATGACTGGATGGCATAACGGCAAATTAACCAAGATAAAAATAATGCCAAAAGAAAGCCAAGCCAGGAATCCGGCATTCGATGTAACTCCTGCAAAATATATAAACGGCATTATAACTGAAAAAGGCATAATAGCCCCTGAAAAAATAAAATTTATTTCCAATGATTAATGAAGGCTATATAAAATTCAAGTGCAACTGGATTAGAGGAAAAACCGTTTCTGAGGAAAAAATTAATGAGATGAACAAATGGAGGTCTAAGCTATATGGCCTTGGGCTAATGGGGGCATATAGGGATGGAACTGGATTTGGGAACATAAGCATGAGGCTTAAAAATAACCAGTTTATAATAAGCGGGTCGCAAACTGGAAGCATCCCATTACTTACTAACAATCATTATACAATTGTGACTAAGTCAGATATATCCAAAAATAAATTAACCTGCAAAGGCCCAATAATAGCCTCATCAGAATCATTAACCCATTCAGCCCTATACCTTGCATCAAAAGAAATAAATGCAGTAATTCACGTGCATAACTTAAATCTGTGGAAGAAACTAATCTATA
>CAYTDO010000060.1:0-11289 GCA_964436645.1 uncultured Methanosarcinales archaeon
CAAATATTTTTGCGTTGTCTATAAAAAAATCAATGATGTTTGCTTTGTTATAACAGTCAAGCCAAGGTGAGGAAAATGAAATGCCCTATTTGCGAAAAAGGAGAATTAAGAAAAGGCAGGATTAAAGAAAATATGTTTGGAATCTATTTAGGGGAATTCCCCGCGGATATCTGCAATAAATGCAATGAGTCTTTTACGGATTCAGAGACTACAATAAAAATTGAAGAAGCTGCAAGGAAGAATGGAATATGGGGTATTGGCAAAAAGACTAAAATAACCAAGACGGGGAATTCTTTAGCTGTCCGGATACCGAAAGAGATAGTTAGGTATTTGAAGCTTGAAGAAGGAAAAGAAGCATATATACATCCAGATGGGAAAAAACTGGTAATTGAGACATAATCCGAAATTCAAAACCTTTATATAGAAACTGAGAGAGGAATTAATAATAAAATTGGTGAAAGATGGCAAAAGGATTAGCATCTCTTTTTAGTTTAGGCAGCAAGTCCATTGACACGGCTCTCTCAATGAAAGAGCTTGTCGATAAAATGCATGATGTCATGCGGCATATCAACAGCCTGGTTGGAAAGCACGCTGCTATAACAGACCCATTGGCAAGAGGAGATATGGAAAGGCAGATAGCGGACAAGCTTGCAATATTACAGGATTATACAATAAAATTCGGCAAGGCTTTCTTGGACAGGATAGACAGAAATGGATTGTATGTAAATAAGCTAATTTCAAATATGGATGTTCGTACTTTGTTTACCAGATGGCAAAATCCTTCTAATGCTCTCGATAGCTACAGTAAAAACGCGGATCAAACTATACAAATGTTCAGGACAGACAGACTGGAAGGAATGAAAAAGGCCTACATATTGGGATGGTTCGCTCTCCAGGTCAAGAAAAGCAAAAATTCTAATATAAGAGCGGCAAAGAGGACAGTTTCGAGCAAGATATATCAAGTTAAAAAGTTGATAGAAGCCAAGCGGAAAGAAGGTGCAAAACAAAATACATATTCCCATGAAAGGGCTGGAGCATTGCCCATAGATTATAAGAAAAGAATAGAAATATGGCAAAAAACACAGCAGCGACAGCCAGTTGGAGCAAGAAGATAAAATGAAACTTTACCTTAAAAAAAAGCCAAAAAATTGCAGGCTTATAGAGGGATTTCCGGGATTCGGACTGGTGGGTACAATAGCCTCTGAATTCTTACTGGAACATTTGAAATTTGAGCAGATAGGAAGGATAATAGCAAATGAAACTCCTGCTACCGTCGCTATACATGAAGGCAAGTTAGTAGAGCCTTTGGGAATTTTTTATAATAAGAGGTATAATCTAGTTTTATTGCATGCAATCACTGCTTCTGCGGGCATTGAGTGGGCTTTATCTGACATTGTTATGGATATTATAAAGCAATTAAAAATAAATGAGGTCATATGCCTTGAGGGCGTCGGAAGCAGCGACGAAACAACTACTTCAAGAGTTTTTTTCTATTCTAATAATGATGCAAGCAAAAAGAAGTTTGAAAAAATAAAAGCAGAGCAGCTAAAGGAAGGAATAATCATAGGGGTTACCGGTGCAGTTTTATTGAAGGCAGAAAAAGTCCCAATAAGCTGCATCTTTGCGGAGACGCATACAAGCCTTCCGGACAGCAAGGCTGCTGCCAAGGCAATCGAGGTTTTAGACAAATACCTGGGATTAAAAGTGGATTATAAGCCTCTGCTTGTGCAGGCCGAGAAGTTTGAGCAGAAATTAAAGACTATACTTTCAGACACTAATCAAGCTCAGCAATTAAGCGAGCAGAAAAAAATGAGTTATGTTGGATAACAAAGGTGATTGAAAATGGTTACGGCGACAAAGACAATTAAAAATGCAAGATGGTACCTTGAAAAAGATGAAAGATATTTTTTGAGGGAGTTTGATACTCTTAACGGCCTTAAACGTGATTTGGAATCTGCAAGCAAGCTTCACAAGCTGGCTAAAGCAAAAGATAGTGCTGGTATGTTAAGGGTTGTTGAGTCAGACCTTAAAAGCCTTGAGAGGCAGCAAAGATGGCAGCAATTCAGATCTCGTTATCCAAAATTAAAGGAAGCTATGGAGGAATTGTTGCAGCTGCCCGTGCTCACTACAAATCAAAAAACCAACATAAGGGGATTATTGCAAACGCTAAGTGTATGGGAAGGGAATCTTTTGAGAGATACAGTCGAAAAGCTTGATCCTTTGATTAGGGGGAAAAAACCTAATGAAATTAATTGGGCAGAAGCGAAAAACGTTGCATCTCAACTTGAGCGGGATTTGCAGGCTTTAGTGGCTGTTGACAAGCAATTAAAAGATGCAGCAGGACTAAAATAGCGGCGATTGCATTCGGATTTTCTTGATGAGAAATTTAAAAACTATCTGGGCAGGGTGGGTGCAGGGCATAAAAAGCTCAGCTTGAACGGAAGAATCCCTTTATTTGCCAAAAGCACAAGAATAATTACAGCGACTACTCCAATAACGAGGCCGATTATAAAAAACTTAAATTCTATTATTCCTAATTGAGCTTTTTTTGAGTTAAACATTATTAAGCACCTCTAACTGGCTTTTTGGAAAGCTAGTATTTAAGGTTTTTTATAAGATATAAATTAGGAATTTTAAGAAAAATTATTGTCTGAAACAATACAAGCATAAAGTCTCACTTTTATTTTTTGCAGCCCATAAGAAATTGAAAGATTATAGACAAACTAAACGGGCTATGGCAAGGCTTTCCAAAAGCCAGAAAGGCATACTTTTACCCTTTTAACCCTTTAGAGAGTAAAAGTAAAGTTAATCCCATAGTGCCTAAAAGGTCTCACTTTATGATTTAGATAGCTTTTAATTAATTTTTCAGCCCAATAACGTCCCTCCCTTTTTTTTCTTTTGACCTAACTTCGTGATTATCTTGTATTTAGGACTAACAGGCACGTTAGGAACCATTTTGGAGGCTGCTTTCGATATACTTTTTTAGAAGATATTTTGTTCTTTTTGACTTTTTTCTCTTTTTTGAGCTTTTTTTGAGTATTAGGGTTTTTGTTTAGCTTGATTTTTAGTAAAAGCGCTATTTGAACTCTCACTTTTTGATGAAAAATTCAATAAGGAACCAATTATAGTTTTTAATATATAGTAGGCAATATATTTTTTATAATAATCTTATCTTGATATAGATTTACCTATACCTTTTTTTAATTCCATCTATTCTGAAAGGGATTTTTTATTATATATTAACTCAATAATAAATTTTATTAAAATATTTAGTTAATAATCAAATAATTTAGTCTATTTTGTGGCTAATTTATGAATAAATCATTTTTTAGCAGTTTTTTAGGCACTATAAAAAATATTAATTTTTATCAAAAGTTTTGGTAAAAAATAAGGATAAAAAAACGAAAAGAATAAAAACAATCAAAGTATTGAATTTTTATGAAATTAAAAACTCTAAGCTTTTTAGTAATTTTTCTATTTGCAATTGCAGCCTGCACTCAAAATAATAATCCTGCAGAAGATACAAATGATGGAAATATAGACGAGACTCCAACCGAAACCGACAGCGGTTTTGAAGGCATTTCAGAAGAGCAATGCAAAGACGCTGGGGGCAGTTGGAATGAATGCGGAAGCCCATGCGCCGGAACTAACGCGGAAGTATGCATTCAAATGTGCCGCGCCCAATGTGAATGTGGGGGGATAGCAGGATTTAGCTGCCCACAAGGATATACATGCAAGTTGTCCGGAAAGATTGCAGATGAAATGGGTGTTTGTGTAAAAGAATGATGCTTTGCTCATCATTTTCTTTCCAAATTTATGATTTATATGTCTAAAGAGGTAGAAATCAAGCATGGAAAATGAGGCCCTTCTTCTAACGCTAGGAGTCCTTGGGCTCTGGTTTGGCTCGGATATAGCTGTTGAGTATGCGAAGAAGATTGCAGACTCGCTGCACGTGTCCACTTTGGTGGTTGGGTTAACAGTCACTTCGATAGGAACTTCTTTAGGCGAGATAATGACGAATATTGTTGCTGGATATAACAGGCTGCAGGGCATTGACACAAGCGGTATTGCAATAGGAACGGTAATAGGCAGCAACATCTCCTTGATAACCTTTGTACTGGGATTCTGCGGGCTTTTTACCGTCTTTTACATGGAGAGAAAGAAAAGCTCCATGAAAAGAGACTGGTATATGCTTTTCCTTGCTATAGGCCTTATGTTCTTGTTTTTTTTGGATGACCGAAAGATAGATTTTGTAGAAGGATTGACATTGATACTCGTATATTTTGGATACATATTCATAGTATTAAGGCAGGAACATATTTTCAAGAAAGTTGTAGACGGGAAAGACATTAATCTTCTTGATATGGTTTTTGACCTTTTCATTATTTTTATTGGCATTATTGGAGTCATCTATTCAGCGCATTTAGTCATTAATAATGGAGTTTTCATGGCTAAAATTTTTAACATAGACGGGGAGCTTATTGGGCTTATTATAGGATTTGGCACTTCATTGCCAGAGCTTACAATATCTATGCACTCAATAATCAGGGGATCGCATGGCTTATCCATAGGGAATATAATCGGGGGAGGCATTACTGATCCGCTGCTTTCACTTGGAGCCGGAGCCATTATAGCGCCTGTTTTTGTGCAGGATATGGAGTTGTCTTTCGATATTCCTTTCATGGCTGTTTCTACCCTAGTCGCGTGGCTGTTTTTCATGAGAGGCGGCAAATTAGACAAGTTTGAGGCATCAATTCTTATAGCGATGTATTTTGCTTTCGTTTATCTCAAGTTTTTTGTGGTTGGAACTGGATGAGAATTAAAATGCAGTTAAACGCATTCTATTGCGATTTTCCGCGATAATGTCGATTACCCGATGTTTTCTTCCCTTACTTTAGTTTTTAACTCTCCGTTTTCCATCCGGGGAGTTTATAATGGCTTTTTAATTGAGCTTCCTCATTTAGATTTTGCCTAATATTAATTTCCTTTTATTTTGCTGAAGTTGACCAATCATCTTGAAAATGATGCAGGGTTTCGCCTGTTTGATGGTTGATTAACAAAGCATCAGGAGATTGCTTAAAAAAATCAACTAAATCATCTCCTTCTACAAATTCTCTTTCAGATGCCTTGATTATTTTTTCATAACCTAGCTCTTTGTAATGATCCTCAACCCATTAAACAATTTCCCGTTCATAACCGCAAATTATGTTTTGAATATCCATAATATTTGTCCAGAGTTTGTTAGTCTTGTTTGGTGCGGCTTCCATGAAAATCTCCGCTACGCTACGGGTTAGCAGCTTCGAGCCCATTGCATCTGGGCTAAAAGTATCGGCTAGGTCCGGCGAATTGCGAGCGGCGAGCTAAAAAGCCGCTCGTCGCATCTCACGGAGCGGCCCCTTGGCCTTTTTAGATGTGCTTAGCAAGGGGCTCGGCCTCAAGGCTGCTAACCTGCATTTTCATGGAAGCCGTTTGGTGCCGCAATTAGGGCAAAAAAGAGCGTTTGAAGGCAATTCTTTTCCACAATTCAAACAGTATTTTGATGCTTGATTGGACTTTAAAGAGAAAGGATGGTGCTGCTCATAATCTTTTCTCCTAATAGTGTCAACTATTTTGGTGTATTTATCCGTTATTGCAATGCTAGAGTGCCCTAACTGATCCCTAACGCTTACAATGCTAACACCACTTTTTATGGCATGAACAGCATGGGTGTGCCTAAACTTATGCGCTGATATTTTAACGGGGTCTATGTCCGCTTTCTTTGCAATAGACTTAAGCTTTTTAGTAATCCCTTTGACAGTATAGGGCTTATTCCAATTACTTAAGAAAACATAATCCTCATCCTTTTTATTGCTTATGTAAAATTTCAGGTATTGAAGGAATCCTTCATCAAATATATGAGCAGTCCTTTCCTTTTTTCCCTTTGTCTTCTTAACCAAAACAAATTTGTTGTTGAAATCTATATCCTTGACTTTAATGCGGCCGGCCTCGCCAGGCCTGCAACCGGTATTGTAAAGAAACAGTATCAATGTTTCGCCCCTTGCATCATTAACAGACCTTACAGCAAAGAGCATTCTGTTAATCTCTTCTTCAGATAAAAAAACCGGCAGCTTTTCTTCTTTTTGTGGTGCTTTAAGACAATTTAGCTCAGATTGGGAGATGTGGTTAAGCAATTCAGTTTCTGACAGGCGGGTTATTTCCTTGATGATGTCTTTTCTCTTTTTTAGTATGTGGATGCTGGGACTGGTTTTTGTTGCCTTGCTTAGTATCTCAATTAGATTGCTGTTTGCAATATATTGGGATGGGAATTTGTTAATCATTTTCGACAAAAAGTTCTGTTTAGAGTGTATTTTTGAACTTTTAATGGTAAAAAAGTTACCTTAATAAGTATTAACAGAACTTTTATATAAATCTTTTGGACGAGGCCTTTTTCTTGTGTTTAACCATAGACAAAAATTTAACTAATGGGGTTTCCATCGGATTTTCTAAAATTGTTGCTAGAAAGCCTTTACTTTGAGTTGGCTGGTAACTTAGAAAATAGCAAACAATATTTTTTAAAAATTTGATTGATAAAATGCAGCTAAATTATTTAATCAATAATTAAAAAATATAAGAAAAAAGGCGACTAAAACTTTTAATCAATAATTAAAAATTTTAAAAGCTAACCAGCTGCTTTTGTGCTGCGTCTATCATCAGGATATTTTCCTTTGCCTGCACTCTCTTGAATTCTGGGTTTAGCCTGATGTAAGGTGAGCCATTAATGAACTTCTTCATCAAAGGTATTCCTTTTTCGACAAGCCTCGCCAAGTATTCGTTAACTACATAAGAAGCCAATCCTGTCTTTTTCCTTATCTGCTCGCAAGAGACAAGGCCCTTCTCATCTTCTAATGCGTATATGACAAGGAATATGTCCTTTTCTGTCTGCGTCAAAGGCTTTATATCAAATGATTTTTCAACAGCTACAAAATTGCTATGCTGCTGCAAGAATATTTCAATAGTTTCTATTCTTTCTGCTATTTTTTCGACTTTGCTATTAATCTCGTTTATGCATTCGTAGCTGGTCTGGATTTCGCTTGTATTCTCGTTCAAAGCCTCCAAATGCTCGTCCAACTCAGTTCTGACGCCTTCTAAGGCTTCTTTGAGCTTTGGATCTTCAATCTTAGGCTTCTTTTTTGAGAAAAGTTTTTTCCTCTCTTTGAAAAATTCATTAAAAATACGCATCACCTTTATCCAAATTCAGCCATGCCGGGTGCTTAAATAGTTTTATGTGGCTTAAAATATAACTTGGGTATGCTATTTTGCAGCAGTTTCAATGGGGGGTATTTTATGTATATTGCTATATTTATTGCTCTCTAGATTGCTTAAAAAGGTAGTAATTTTGCTTGCCTTTTCTGACAACAGTTACGTCCTCACCCGATTCTATCTCGTCCAGCATCCTATAGAATGAGCTCTTTGAGCACAAGCCTTGATCATGCACCACCATATCTTTCAGCTGCAAGGCTCCAATCTGGCCGTATTTCCTTATATATGAGAGCATAAGGCTCTTAACATAATCCTTTGAATTTCTTGTGACTCTTTGCACTACCTTTTCCCTTATGGTAGCCTTTCTTTGCTCTTCAAGCTGATTGAGCCTGCTTTCTATCTGCTCTAATTTCGGACTTTCCCGGATTATACTGGTTGGTTGCTGAATATATGCCTCACTTTTCTTTCTGACCTTTAGCTCGTCTACTTTTTCGCTCAGGATCTTAATCCTTTCATTTATGTTTTCAAAAGAATAGTAGGTGTCTATGATTTTTCTGATATCCTCCGGCCTTTTCGGGATGTAGGAAAGCTCCAACTCCAACTGTTTTATTTTGTTTTCCTGCTGCATGTTTTTTTGATACAAAAAGTTGAGCCACTGGAAGATGTTTTGGGTGTCCCGTTTTACGTTTGAGAAAGACCTTGCGACAAGGTGGTTTATCTGTACAATTTTTTTTTCTGCTGACCTGTTTATCCAAAACATATTTTGATTTAAATCAGGTTTTTATTTAAATATTTCGTTTTTTGGGAATATCTTGGGAACGTCTTGGGACAATTTTGGGAATATTTGTTAGAGCAAAAAGCTTAAATACTTGGGAATAAAATGGGATTAAATTGGGAATTATGCTGGACTTTGATGGGAATGATTCTAAAGCAGTTTTCCGACGGGGAATGAGTGGGAATGATGCTGGGAATGGGAATGAAGAGGGAGAAAAAGAATGCACCTGCAAAAACATGCCATGCACAAAAAATTAATGCCAAAAATTTTTAAAATGAACGGCCTTCCATTTACAAAAAGAGCAGCGAAAAGTGAGGCAAAAATGATGGATTTTGAGCCTGGATTTTAGGGGCTAAAAACAACAGCAGCCTAAATAGGTTAAAAGTGAGCCAATAAGGCTTGAAAAACAACAAAAATAGGGTAAAAATGGGTAAAAGTGAGAGTTCAGAAGGGGGCCAAATAGGCTCAAAAAAGCAGCTTGCTGTGCTTCTATCTAAACTGGCAGGGTTCAATGAGGCTAAAGTTAGAGTAGAGCAGTACACTACAGACCCGGAGATAGCTGCGGAAGTGCTTTGGGCAGCTTTCATGAATGGAGATATAGGGAAAGTGAGTGTTGATCTAGGCTGTGGGCCTGGAATTCTTGGGATAGGGTTATTAGTTTTGGGGGCAGAAAAGGTCTATTTTGTGGATTTTGATAAAGATGCCCTGGAAATAGCCAAAAACAACTGGGAGAAGGCTAAAAGTGAGTGTAAGCTATCTGGGGAAGCTGTTTGGGTATTGGATGATGTGGCCCATTTTAATGAAAAGGCAGGATTAGTAGTGCAAAACCCGCCTTTTGGAGTGAAAGTGAGGAATGCAGACAGATTATTCCTAAAAAAGGCGTTTGAAGTTGCTGATATCATATATAGTTTCCACAAAAGTGAAAGCAAGCAGTTCATTGAGGCTTTTTCGCGAGAAAACGGGTTTAGAGTTACAAACATAATGGACTTCAATTTCCCCCTGAAAGCTACAATGGGATTTCATACGAGAAGAATCAAGAGAATTAACGTAAGCTGTTTCAGGATTGGGAAGGTAACTTAGTTTCCGACGAGAAAAAAGTTGTTTAGATTAGACTTTATTTAATTTGCCGACGAGGATTTTATGCTAAGGAGTTGCTTAGATGCAACTTTTTAATTTATGATTTTCCGACGAGAAAAAAGAGATATAGTTATTTTTGATTTTTGTATTTGTTTCATTATTTTAATTATATAAAGAAGTATTTTTTTTAGATTCAATATGCTTCGCAAATTTTACTGCTCGGCGTTCGCTTTTCATGCATTACGCTCACGCATCGCCTAGCATGACATTAACTTAGACTATTTAAAAATCAAAACTTTTTTAAACAAAGTGAGATTGCCATTGACTATGAAAATAGATGTTCTTGAGGATAAGAAAGGAAGGCTTGTTTTTGAAATCGATAATATGGGGCATACTTACCTTAATATTCTAAAAGCTGAGCTTTGGAATGATAATCATGTTAAAGTCGCTACTTACAGCATAAGGCACCCAGAGATAAGCAAGCCGAAGTTTATCTTAGAAACTGATGGAGACGAAAGCCCTAAAGCTGCCCTAAATGGTGCTATTTCAAGGCTTAAAAAGATAAACGAGAAGTTCAGGAACGAAATCAAAGAGAATGTTAAGTGATTTTTTGTAGTAATTTGTATACTGGTGTTCTAAAAAGGCAAAATTTGAGGTTTTTAGGCTTTATTATCAACGAAAGTATTTTATACTTTATAGTGCCTAAATCATTCTATGAGCTTCATAAGGATTAAGAATATCAATGGAAACGCATATGCTTACCTTGTTGAAAATAAGTGGTATAAGCGAGGATTTAAGGGCAAGGGCAAGGGTCCTAGACAGACTGTATCTAAATATCTTGGAAGGGTTTATTCTTTCAGCAAGGCTAATGGAATAGATTTCTATTCTTTCAAAGGGGTGTCTGATATTGAGAATTATTTGAAAACTACTGCCCGGGAAAGAGTCATTAAGGATCTAGTGGAATGGGAGCTGTCCAGGCACAATATTGACAAGGTTGAGTTTATGGTGGATTTTTCCAATAAAAAAATAATTAAAAGGAATAAAGAGATTTCTTTAAAGATTAATGAAGGATTTTTGAATAGTTTTACACTTTCACGGTTATTCAATATGAGATCTAACAATGGGTATTATCTTGCTAAATGCTTTGTTGAGGCTGGGATAGAAATACCGCAAGAAGTGTTTGTTGGGCTGTTTGGAGGGTAAGAAAACAAAGTTTATTTTGGCGCAATCAGCAAATCGTCATCTGAAGCGCCATATCCATGCATAATCGTATATGCTTTATATAAATCTGCTTCAATGGGTTTTATAGCCTCTGATGTTGCCATTGATCTGTCACGATGCATTACACCTTCACGTAATTTTTGCTCTAAATCGGAATGCTCTCCTATAAATCTAATCGTATGCGGTTTGTGTCTAATAAATGGCGCAGCCGGACCATCCGTAGTAAAATATAGGAAAAAATTGTCATATCTGCGATGACCTTGAAGTACTGGGTCTGTTGCTACAAATTCCTTGAATGTCAATGGCTTGTTTTGCTGCATTTTGAAGTATCTCTGTTTGTATTTACTCATCCATTACCAAAAAACAAATTATCTTGAACCGGCTAATCCATCATACACTGTTACTAGTGTTATGCTGCCCGGATAAAATTCAATCGGATAATGCACATCTTTTGAGTATACCATTCCTGCATCAGGCCTGTATTGCCTTATAGTCGGGTCAACAATATAAACTCCTTCCAGGGTTGTGACTTGAGCGACAACGTGCCTTGAGCGCTTCCATGCATCATCGTTTACAGTAGTAAATGATACCCTATCAACTCTTGCATAAGGAAGGGCTTCTTTAACCAATTCAACTAATTTTTCAACTGCAGGACGGCATAATCCACCATAAGGAGAAGGGTTGGAAGAGTTTTTATACATTTTTCGACCACCAAGTGCCAATGTGCCGGTAGTTTCCATTTCTTGCGCTAGTGCTTGTGCAATAGCCTCTAGTTGTGCTCTCATAAGTATTATTTTATTTTTCGCTATATATAAACCTTTCGTTTTGTAACTACCTATAAATGATAAAAATATTATTTAGCCGCGCGGCAGCATTCAAAATCTCCGCTGCGCTTCGGGTGCCATCGGCTCCAGCCGTAAAAGTATTTCTTAATGAGCCGACATGCTTGAACGAATACTTGAACGGAGTTCAGTACC
>CAYTDO010000061.1:0-43970 GCA_964436645.1 uncultured Methanosarcinales archaeon
TTCCACTTTTCGGGGTTCGCAGAGCCCCGCTGTAGGTTTTGGTCAAGCCAACGAAAATGCCTTGCATTTTCGAGGTGCTGAAAATCTGATGATTTTCAAGCACTTTTGCCGACGAAGTCGGGAAAAGATTGTTTCGAACCCCCGGCCTAAAGGTTAGGAACCTTTCGCTCTATCCAAGCTGAGCTACTGGCGCATGAAAATAAGGATAAAAACCAGATTTTAAAAAGGTTTATGGTTTAGTTAAACTAATTTAAGATTAAAACTAAATGCAAACCTACTTTAACAGCTTCTCAGCATATTTCTTGTCTTCTTCCTTGCCTTGCACCAATAATTTCCCGTTCTTGTACAATGTTATCGCGCACGGCCCCTTCATCCTTACATGCTCATGTTCGGTAGAAGTTGGAACAAATTTATAGCCTAAATCCTCCAATTTTTTAAGCTTGTCCATTATGCCTGCATTTTTGTCTTCAGCCTTTTCTATGAATTGTGAGAAATCCTCCAATTTTTTCTGGAATCTCTTATTCATGATATCCTGGTAAGGGAACCAGCTCTTTCGGAATAGATGGCTATAATCCTCGTAATGTTTTTCCAGGAATGCAACGGTTTTAGGGTCTGACATATAGCCGCTGCCAAAATCAATTCCAATCTCTTTTTTTATTCTATCCACCTCATTGTCCCTCGTTACCTTCGCAAGCACAGAAGCAGCGCCTACAATGACATAGTTTAAGTCAGCTTTATGCTCCAGTACAAGCCGAATTTTCTTGTTTTCTACAAATCCAAGCAGATATTCCTTGTAGCTGCTTATATTATTGCTTGGCGCATCGACAATGGCCTTTTCAGGCTTTAATTTATTCAGGATTTCGGCGGATTTTCTTGCCTCAAGCCGATTAAGGTTCAATCCATCCTGATTATTTACTGCCCTGTCTATTTCATCAGGGTTAATAACAATTATTTCATACCTCTTGGAAATGTTCTTAATCTTATCGAATAAAAAATCCCTCCTTTCCCTTGTCAGAAGCTTTGAGTCCCTGACCCCAAGATTAGCCAGATTTTTTTCGGCTTCATGCCCTATCAAAACGCCGCACATCACTAGAGGGCCTATGATAGGACCGCGTCCAGCTTCATCAATGCCGCAGAGTAAAACCATTTAAAATAGATTTTCACCAGAAGTTAATAAATTTTTGTTTCTAAAGGCGCCAAATTAGGCAAATACTTTTATTTAAAATTATAGCCGCCAATTATGATGCTAAGAATTACAATTAGCTGGGCCTAACCCACGCAGCAACATATTTTCCAAGGCTTAAAACTTTTGTAGTTCATGCTATACCTGCTTTACTTATCCAAAAATTCTTCCATTCTGTCTTCAGTATCTACTATTTCTATATTTCCTATATTCCTTATGTATATCCTTTCCCATTTGTTCATTTTTTATCACCTCCGAGTTTTTGCTGGCCCGGAAAATTTTAGTTTTCAGCCGCTTTGAGTTTAATTTTTTATAGAGAAATCTGATGCCCCGAAAGATTTTTAGGCGGAACATCAGAATTAAACAATGCCAGCGCAAGCGCAAATAGATGCCACTAGCGCATTATAAGAAGAACTGCACTTTCCATTAACTCTGCTAGTGAACATATAATCCTGTTAAAAGGCCGCTTGTATTTAAACTTTGTTAAAATAAACGGAAAATCCCAATTTTACCGCAAACTTTTTAAATACTGTCTATAGACAGCTATGTTATGGCACATTTATCAAGCTTAAAGGTTTCGACTTTATTGCTAGTTTTGCTTCTAGTGCTGATTTAGCCATAGCCTTGTATTCCAGGGGTTTATGGCACCATCGTTCAAAAAAACCTAATTAAAACACTAATAAAGCAACAAAAGGATTCAAAATCAACAAAAAAGGCATTAACAAAAAATAAACAAACACCAAAAATCAAAAAAACAGTTTAAGCAGCCAATACGAAAAAACTCAATAAAAACAAACAATCAATAAACTAATCCAAAAAACACCAATAAAAACCCCATAATAAAAAAATAATGAAAAAAAATAAAAACCGAACCTGCTAAAAATGAAAAAAATCCTAATATTTGACACAACCTTAAGGGACGGCGAGCAGAGCCCTGGCGGCAGCTTAACAGTCCAGGAAAAATTGATAATAGCGAAGCAGCTTGCAAAATTAAATGTTGATATAATTGAAGCAGGCTTTCCTATATCTTCTGACGGGGATTTTGAAGCTGTAAAATTGATCGCGCAGAGTGTAAAAGGCCCTGTTATATGCGGATTGGCGAGAGCGATAAATCAGGACATAGACCGCGCATGGGAAGCCATAAAATACTCTGACAAGCCAAGAATCCACACTTTTATAGCAACTTCCCAGATACATATGGATAAAAAATTAAGGAAATCCAGGGAAGAAATCATCCAGATGGCAGTTGATGCAGTAAAGCATGCAAAGCAGTATTGCGATGATGTTGAATTTTCTCCGGAAGACGCAGCAAGGACAGACATGGACTATATGTGCGATGTAGTAAGGGCAGCAATAAATGCAGGCGCTGTAACTATAAACATTCCAGATACTGTGGGATATGCAGAGCCTGAAGAATTCGGAAAGAGGATAAAATATCTTTTTGAGAAAGTTCCGGAAGCAAACAATATAGTTATAAGCTGCCACTGCCATGACGATCTTGGATTAGCGGTCGCAAATTCATTGGCAGCAATCCAGAATGGAGCAACCCAGGCAGAATGCACAATAAACGGCATCGGCGAGAGAGCTGGAAATGCTTCAATGGAAGAGATTGTGATGAATTTAAAAACCCGGGCAGATTACTTCAAGAGCTTTTACACTGAAATAAACACAAAAGAAATATACAAAACCTCAAGGATGGTATCCGACCTTACTGGTTTGGCCGTGCAGAGAAATAAGGCAATTGTCGGGGCAAATGCATTCGCGCACGAAGCAGGAATCCATCAGCATGGCGTCATATCAGATAAATCAACTTATGAGATAATTCAAGCTGAAGATGTTGGATGGGTAGGGCAGGGGCTTGTGATGGGGAAGCATTCAGGAAAGCATGCTGTCAATGCCATGCTGAAAGGGATAGGATATGAGCTTTCAAGAGAGCAAGTGGACAGCATAATCCAAAGGATAAAAGAACTTGCCGATAAACAGAAAGAAGTCATGAGAGAAGACATAATTGCGATAGCAAGCGACGTTGCAGGCGCATTAAAAAAAGAAGAGATAATAATTTCATTGGAAGAAATAAGCATCAGCACCGGCAACAAGACAAGGCCAAACGCCTTTGTAAAATTGAATATAATGAACCAATCTAAAAGCGGAAAAGGAGAAGGTGTTGGCCCAGTAGATGCCGTATGCAACGCAATAAAATCAGTAATAGGCCCATCAATTTCATTGAAAGAATACAATTTGAAAGCAATAACAGGCGGAACAGATGCTTTGGCAGAAGTAGCGATAAAAGTAGAGGACAATAATGGAAACATATTCAAGGCAGAGGCTGTTGACGAAGATGTCATAATGGCTTCCACAAAAGCTTTTATACAGGGCATAAACAAGGCAATGAATTTTAAGAATGTCTCGATAAAAAATAATAAAGGAGCAATATAAAATGAAAGGCAGTGAATTGATGATTAAGGCGATGCTGAAAGAAAAAGTAGATGTATTGTTCGGCATAAATGGCGGCGCAATAATTCCGTTTTACGATTCCTTATATGACTATCAAAAAGAAATAAGGAGCATACTGGTAAGGCATGAGCAGGGAGCTACGCATGCAGCAGAAGGCTATGCAAGAGCCTCTGGAAAAGTTGGAACTTGTGTGGCCACATCGGGGCCGGGAGGCTGTAATTTAGTTACTGGCATTGCAGATGCAATGATGGATTCTGTGCCTATAGTTGCAATTGCCGGGCAAGTGCCTACACATCTTATAGGCAATGACGCTTTCCAGGAAACAGACATGATAGGCATAACAATCCCAATAACAAAGCATAATTTCCAGATAAGGAATGCCGACGATATCCCCCTTATAATGGGGAAAGCCTACAAGCTTGCAAGAGAAGGAAGACCGGGCCCAGTTTACATCGATGTTCCAAAAGACATTCAGCTAAAGGACAGCAATGCCGCAATACCAGAAAAGGTGGTGATACCGTCTTACAAGCCCACGCTAAGGCCAAATCCTATCCAGCTAAAGAAAGCAGTTAAACTGATGCTTGAGGCAGAACGGCCTTTGATTTTGGCAGGCGGCGGCACAATCATAGCTGACGCCCACAGAGAGCTTTTGGCTTTTGCAGAAACTTTAGTTGCTCCGGTCTCAACAACAACAATGGCCAAAGGAGTTTTTCCGGAAGACCATCCATTGTCCATGCACGTTACCGGAATGCACGGAACAGAGGCAGCAAATTACGCAATAATAAATACTGATGTGCTTATAGCAATAGGCTGCAGGTTTTCTGATAGGATAACCGGAGACACAAAATCATTCCAGGAAATGAAAAAAATAATCCATATAGACATCGATCCTTCCGAGATAGGCAAGAACGTAAATGTTGAGGTGCCTATTGTTGGGGATGCGCGCATAACGCTGTCACAATTGACAAAACTATTGATTTCAGAAGGAATGAAGGACAAGAATAAATCAACCGCATGGAGAAATAAGCTTTCTGAGATTATGGAACTATGCGAGTCAGCAGAGGACAAGGCAATAGCGGAAGAGGGCCTTACTGTAAAATTCTGCTGCAAGGAGCTTTCAAAATTTATCAAGGATACTGATATTATTACAACCGGAGTTGGCCAGCACCAGATGTTCGGAGAGCATTTCATCAAAAGAAAAACTCCAAGAACATGGATAACCTCGGGAGGAGCTGGAACAATGGGCTTCGGCCTTCCTGCTGCAATGGGCGCAAAAGTCGCGCTGCCTGATGTCGAAGTCTATGATCTGGATGGAGACGGAAGCTTCCAGATGACCTCTCAGGAATTAGCAACATTGAAGGAGCATAAAATAAAAGTCATCCCGATGATAATGAACAATAATTACTTGGGCATGGTAAGGCAATGGCTTGAGCTTTTCCAGAAAAGAAGGTATTCTGGAGTAGAATACTCAGCAAATCCCTCATTCCAGAAAATGGCAGAGGCGTACCATCTTAAGGGCATGACAGTCACCAAGAAAAGCGAGTTCATTGACGCTTTGAACCAGGCAAAAAAAAGCGATGAAACATTTTTGATAGACGTCAAGGTTGTTGAAGAGGAAAACATACTTCCAATGCTCCCCCCTGCATCAAAGCTTAAGGAAATAATAGGGGGAAGTGTCATATTCAAGCAGCAATGGGAAGATGTGTTGGCTGCGAGAAGATAAAAATTAGCGCAATAAAAAACTCAATACACAAAAAAATAAAAATTATATTCCAATAACAAAAACTCAATAATAATATCCAAAAATAAAACAATAAAAAACAATCAATAAAAAACACAATACTGAAAAATAGGAAAAATAATAAACAAAAAAAATAAAAATAATATAATTCACCCCAAAAATGAAACATACAATCGGAATGACTGTGTACGATGAACCGGGCGTCCTGGCTAAGATTTCCGGAATGTTCGCAAGGAGGGGCTTTAACATTGACACGATTACCGTTGGAAATACGCAGGAAAAAGGAGTTTCTAAGATAATAATAACTGTCGCGGCTGACGACAAGAAGCTGGAGCAGATAGAGAAGCAGCTTAACAAGCTGATAGATGTTATCAAGGTTTCAGAGTTTCATGCAGATTTGTCAGTCATCAGAGAGCTGTGCCTCGTAAAAATTTCAGCATCCGATAAAAAGGCCCATAATGAGATTGTAAAATATGCCAACGTCTATAAAAACAAGATTGTAGATATAACCCCCAAGGCAATAACTGTAGAGATTGTGGGGGAGCCTCTTAAAATCAATACTTTCCTGGAATTGGTAAGGCCATTCGGCATCAAAGATGTAAGCAGGACTGGCGTTACCGGAATAGGTAGGAATCCTCTAAGCGAGAAATAAAAATGAGTTCTGAAAATCTCTTCAGCAAAGTATGGGATTTGCATACAGTAAGGCAGCTTCCTTCCGGTCAAACTCAATTATTCATAGGGCTGCATTTAATCCATGAAGTCACAACACCCCAGGCTTTCCAGATGCTGAGGGAAAAAAAACTAAAAGTGGCTTATCCTCAAAACACTTTTGCCACTGTGGACCATATCATGCCTACTGATGATATTTCAAGGCCTTTAAAGGATCCTCTTGCCGAGCAGATGCTTTCTGCCTTGGAAAAAAACACAAAAGAATTTGGAATTCCATTATACGATTTCAAGACAAAGAAACAAGGGATTGCCCATGTTATCGGCCCGGAATTGGGATTAACGCAGCCAGGCATGACCATTGTCTGCGGAGACAGCCATACATCCACACATGGAGCTTTTGGGGCAATAGGCTTTGGAATCGGAACAAGCCAGGTAAGGGATGTTTTAGCGACACAATGCCTTGCAATGACAAAGCCAAAAGTGAGAAAAATTAATGTTAATGGCAGGCTTGGAAAAGGAGTTTATGCAAAAGATGTCATCCTTAAAATAATCCAGCAGCTTGGAATCAAAGGAGGAATTGGCCATGCTTACGAGTATAATGGAAATGTCATCAGCAATATGTCAATGGAAGAAAGGATGTCAGTTTGCAATATGAGCATTGAAGGAGGTGCAATAGCCGGCTATGTAAATCCAGATAAAGTAACTTTTGATTACATCAAAGGAAAGGAATTTGCCCCTAAAGATGAAAATTTTGAAAATGCAGTCAAGTGGTGGAGCTTAATCGCATCCGGAAATAATGCAGAATATGATGGCGCTGTAGAAATTAACGGCAGCAAAATAGAGCCTATAGTAACGTGGGGCACTAATCCCGGGCAGTCTGTCGGCATAAGTGAAAGATTTCCAAAGCCAGAAGACCTTCCAGAAGACCAAAGGCAGACTGCAATGGAAGCTTACGATCATATGGGTTTTGAGCCCGGAACATACATTGCAGGAACAAAAATAGATGTTGCGTTTATTGGATCATGCACCAACAGCAGGCTGTCCGATTTAAGGGAGGCTGCAAAAATTGTGCTGGGAAAAAAAGTTGCAAAAAATGTCAAAGCTTTAGTTGTTCCCGGTTCGCAGCAAGTAAAGATAGCAGCTGAAAAAGAAGATTTGGATAAAATTTTTACTAATGCTGGCTTTGAATGGAGGGGGGCAGGATGCTCAATGTGCCTGGCTATGAACCCTGACAAATTAGAAGGCAGGGAAGTCTGCGCTTCCTCCTCAAACAGAAACTTTAAAGGAAGGCAGGGTTCTCCGAGTGGAAGAACCATCCTCATGAGCCCCGCAATGGTAGCTGCCGCTGCAATTGAAGGAAAGCTGGCAGATGTAAGGGATTATTTGTAAATCAATTGCAATAGCACAGTTCATTAAAAATAAAAATAATTGATAATTAAAAAATAATGAAAAAAATTATTAATGCAAAAATGACGGGCTTAAAAATAAAATCAGTAAAAGGCCGCGGAATTCCGCTTAGGGGCAATGATATGGATACCGACAGGATCATCCCAGCGCGATATCTGAAGGAAATAACTTTTGACAACATGGGGAAATATGCTTTTTATGACGAAAGATTCGATTCAGGGGGAAAAAAGAAAATTCACCCTTTCAACGATGAAAAATATCTTGAAGCATCAATTCTGATTGTGAACAGGAACTTCGGCTGCGGCTCGTCAAGGGAGCATGCCCCCCAGTCATTGATGAGATTTGGCATTAAAGCGATTATCGGAGAGAGTTTTGCCGGGATATTTGCATCGAACTGCACCACAATCGGAATTCCTGCAGTCGCTGCGCAAAAAGAAGACATAGGGAACCTTATGCAATTCGTAGAGAATAATCCGGGCTGTGAAGTGAAAATTGACTTAGAAAGCAGCTCAGTATCCTACGGGGATTTCTCATTCTCAATAAGCCAGCCAAAATCATCCAGAATAGTATTGATGCAGGGCATATGGGATCCCTTATCAGAGCTACAAGAAGCAGAAAAAGAGGCAAAAAAAATCGCTGAAAGGCTTCCATATTTGAATAAATTCAGAGCACAATAATTTTTTATTCATCATTTTAATGCTGTTTATTTTTAATAAAATTTAATAAGAAGCATAGAATCCTCAAAATAAAATGAGCTCATACAGAATAGCAGTCTTGCCTGGGGATGGAATAGGCCCCGAAGTGATGCAGGAAGCAATAAAAGTACTGGAAGCAGTATCAAAAAAATACAAAGTAAAATTTGAATACGCTCGCGCAGATGTTGGCGGCATCGCTTATGGCAAGCATAAAATTACACTTCCAAAAGAAACGATAAAAATATGCGAAAATTCCGATGCAATACTATTCGGGTCAGTTGGAGGGCCAAAGTGGGACTCTTTGCCCAGAGAAAAGTCTGTAGAAAAGGGTTTATTGGACCTAAGGAAGCACTTCGATTTCTTTGCAAACTTAAGGCCAGCTGTTGTGCACAAATCATTAAGAAAAATATCTCCTTTAAGGGAAGATATAGTGAAAGGGGGATTTGACATCCTTATAGTGAGGGAGCTGTCCGGCGATGCTTATTTTGGGAAAAAAATAACAGAAGAGGATTTTGCCTCCGACGAGATGATATATAAAAAGCATGAAGTCGAGAGAATAGCAAAAGTTGCATTTGAAATCGCGCTGAAAAGGAAAAAGAAAGTCACATGCATTGACAAATCAAATGTTTTGGCATCCAGCGTCTTTTTCAGGAAAATTGTAACAGAAGTTTCAAAAAAATACCCGGGCGTTATGCTGGATTACTTGTATGTGGACAATGCAGCTGCAAAGATAATAAAAAAACCCTTTGAACTGGACGTTATTGTGACAACCAACATGTTCGGAGACATATTAAGCGACGAGGCTGCAGCCGCATCTGGCAGCATAGGGATGCTGGCATCTGCATCCTTAAACGAAAAAGGCTTTGCCATGTACGAGCCAGGCGGCGGAAGCGCCCCTCATTTGGCTGGGAAAAACAAAGCAAATCCGATAGCCCAGATACTTAGCGCAGCAATGATGCTAAGGCATTCATTCAAGATGGAAAAAGCTGCAGCCGACATAGAGAATGCCATTAAAACTGTTTTAGAGGAGAAAAAAAGGACTTACGATATAATGGAAGAAGGCGCTGCAGAAGTTGGGACTAAGGAAATGGGGGATTTGATTGCAAATAAGATAAAATAGAAAGATTTCAATAAGGCCAATTAAAACTTAAGATTAAATAAACTCAATAATAAAGCTTTGATAAAAAATAAAATAATAAAATAAAAAATGGCCGTATACTCAAAAAATAATCATTAATCATAATGAAAAATTCTATAATTGGGCTTCAGGATGTATCTTTGCACCGCGAGAAGACTCAAATCCTGAAAAATATCTCCTGGAATATAAACCGAGGGGAACATTGGGTTTTGATCGGGCCAAATGGCGCTGGCAAGACTTCTTTATTGAAAATAATCTCCGGCAATTTGTGGCCTAGCTCCGGAAAAGTGAAAGTTTTTGGAAAGGAATTCGGAAAGACGGATTTAAGGGAACTAAAGAGCAAGATTGGGTGTGTAAGCTCGTTTCTTGTCGAAAAAATACCGGAAGGCGAAGACCTCATTGAGATAGTGATATCCGGAAAGTTTGCGAGCTTTGGCGTTTATGAAAAAATAACGGATAAAGATAAAAATAAGGCAAAAAAGCTGTTGGAGCTGTTAGGCGCAGGACATATAATAAAAAGAGGATTTAGCGTAATTTCCCAGGGAGAAAAGCAGAAAATACTGATTGCAAGGGCATTGATGGCAGAGCCTTTAATTATGCTTTTAGATGAGCCATGCATCGGGTTGGATATCAAGGCAAGGGAAAGCCTTCTTAATTCAATCTCAAAGATATGCAAAGAAAAAAAAACAACTGTAATTTATGTCACACATCATATTGGGGAGATTGTTGAAGAAATTGGCAAGGCTTTCCTGATAAAAGATGGAAAAATTTTTAGGCAGGGAAAAAAGAAAGAAATTTTGACAAAAGAAAATCTGGGTAAGTTGTTTGAATAAATCTCTCTATTTTTTGATTATTATAGCCTAATTAGGGCAATCTTTGAATTATCATAAGCGCAATTAGTCCTATTAAGACAATATCAAAGGGCAACTTTTTAATAATACACCTTATTACTGTCTATTAAGCAAGATGAATGAAACTAAAGTAACAACACCGGATCAAATTAGTTGCAGTACTAGTAATCCTGCCATGCAGGTTCCAATTTCTAGGATCTCATTAGATGGTACTGGGAGGTATACAAGATTAGCTGAACTTGTTGATAATAAACTTAGAAGGCAAAAACCGGAATTATCATTTACTTTGCCCGAAATAAAAGCATTGCATGATGGATACACGCATTATGGCCCTGCTTTCATGAAATATATCCTGCCGCTTTATGTAGAAATCAGAGAGGCTCATGGCTTTCCCGTTGAATATTTCAGCATGGTTGCAAATTATCCTGCCTTAGGCACAATTGGGAGAAGAGTCATTGGCGGCAATTACAGTAATTGGGCATTTCACCCCCCTACTGAAATAATGCACGATATTCCGAAAGGTGATTTAGCTAGGATAATTGCAAGACATTTAAGATTCCATGAATCGATTTTAGACCATAACGCAAGCATCGGATTTCCAATGCCGGTTTCTGAGGATGGAATTGCAGAGAGATTACGAGAAGCTGGCGATGATATTAAAGCTATAGCTCCTGACGACTCATTTTTACCAGAATCTGTTTTAAGGTCTTTTAAAGGCTAAGATAAACAAAAACCTTAATAAAACACTTCTTTTTACCCTTAACTAATAATATTCAGCGGGGTGTTTTAAATGGTAAAACAGATAAAAGATGCAAATGGAAAAGTTGTTGCAGAGTTATTGCAGGATGCAGATATTAATTCCAATCTAGATGGAAAGACTCTGGCAGTTATTGGCTACGCTTCTCAGGGAAGGGGGCAAAGCCTATGTTATAGGGATTCCGGAGTCAGCACAATTCTAGGCCTAAGGAAAGATGGCAATTCCTGGAAGCAGGCTTTGGATGACGGATGGATTGAAAATGAGACTTTATTTGAAATTAAGGATGCAGTAAAAAATGCAGACTTGATATTGATGCTTATAGCAGACACCGCGCAATCAGAAGTCTATAAAGCACAGATAGAGCCTAATCTAAAAGAAGGGCAGACATTGGTTTTCTCTCATGGCTTTAACATAAATTTTAAGCAGATAACGCCCCCAAAGAATGTTGATGTCTCCATGATTGCTCCAAAAGGCCCTGGAAGGATTGTAAGGGAGCAGTATGAGAATGGATTCGGCGTTCCTGCTTTGCTGGCAGTGCATCAGGATCATACCGGAGAGGCATGGAATAACATAATGGCCCTGGCAAAAGCTCTTGGAGCTGCAAAGCCCGGAGTTTTCAAGACAACTTTCAAGGATGAAGTTGAATCCGATTTATTTGGAGAACAAGTTGATTTATGCGGCGGTGTTGTGGAGATGGTAAAGCATGCCTTCGAGATTTTAGTGGAAGCCGGCTATAACCCTTTATTGGCTTATTGGGAAGTCCATCACGAATTGCATGGCTTGATTGCTCCGCTTGCCTATAAGCTTGGCAATGTTGGAATGTTAAATAGCGTTTCCTTAACCGCAAGAAAGGGCGCTTTAGTTTCCGGCAAAAGAGTTATGGACCAGCACGTAAAAGAAAACATGAAAGCCTGTTTGAAAGATATTCAAAATGGAAAATTCGCTGATGACTGGATGGCCGAGTACAAGCAGCACGGCTTCAAAAAGATGCAGGAAGAATTAGACATTCTTGCAAAGCACCAATTAGAGGCAGTAGGCGTGCAGATAAGAAAGGCAATGTGGCCGAATGAGAAGAAGCATCAATAGTTTATTTTATTCCTCATTGGATTTTTATTTTATGTTTATTCATGTTTATTATAATGTTTTTGCTGGATTGTGGGTGTTATAATGAAAATCGCAGTCGAATCGACAGTCTTCCTGCAGGAAGAAAATGAAAAAAGGCTCGAAAAAATTGGCAAAGTTATAAGGTACAAATGGGGCTGCAGCAGGGAAGAGTTCTTCAATAAAGCGAAAGATTGCGAAATAATTATTTCAAACAAATGGTTTCACAACGACTTACTGCTCAAATTAAAAGTAAAATTAATCTCTTTATGGTCTACTGGATTTGACTTAATAGACATTAAAAAATGCAGTGAATTAGCCATTACAGTTACGAATGTCCCGGCTTATTCTACCAATAGTGTTGCTGAGCAGGCAATTGCATTGATTATGGAGCTGTCAAAGAAAGTAGGCTGGCTTAATAAAGAGCTTCTTGACGGAAAATGGGCATATGACCTTCCATTGATGACTGAATTAAAAGGGAAAATTCTTGGCATCGTTGGTTTTGGAAACATTGGGGGCAAAGTTGCTGAAATAGCAAAAGCATTTGAAATGGAGATATTAGTTTATTCAAAAACCAATAAGCAAAATAATTTTCCAGATTATAAATTTGTAAGCCTTGAAGAATTATTGAAAAATTCAGATTTTGTAACAATACACGCTCCATTGAACAACGAAACAAGGCATTTAATCAGCAAAGAAAAAATAAAAATGATGAAAGAATCAGCTTATATAATCAACTGCTCAAGAGGCGCAATAATAAATCAGGAAGACTTGATAGAAGCGCTCAAAAGCAAGGCTATTGCAGGCGCCGGTTTGGATGTTTTCGAAAAAGAGCCATTGCCTATGGACAGCGAATTAAGAAAGCTGGATAATGTTATTATGACGCCGCATAATGCATTCTATACCGAAGAGGCTGTTGGAAGGTTAACGACAAAATGCATTGATAACACCTTTAATTATTTAAATGGAAAGCCGACAAATGTTATTAACAAGCGATTTACAGTGGCGGAACTAAAGTGCTCTCCGCTATAAGGCCTTACTAGGAAATTCATTTTTATTTCTTTTAAAGTGGATAAATAACTCAATGGAAAAAGAAAAAAACAAAGCTTTGCATCCGGCAGAATATGGAATCCGCTCCACAATAGTCGGGATACTTATCAATGCCCTGCTTGCCATAGTGAAGGGAGGGGCGGGAGTAATTGGGAACTCCTATGCGCTTATTGCCGATGCAATTGAATCCTCTGCTGATGTTTTCAGCTCTTTAGTTATATGGAGCGGCTTAAAGATAGCTTCAAAGCCAGCGGACAAAGACCATCCTTATGGGCATGGGAAAGCAGAGCCTCTCGCATCAGCCGTTGTCGCGTTTATACTTTTTTTGGCAGCTGTTGTCATAATAATACAAAGCGTGAGGAGAATAATTGCGCCTCAGCATGCGCCTGCTTCCTTTACGCTGGTTGTTTTGATTTTAGTTGTGGCAACAAAAGAATTGCTTTACCGTTTTGTTACAAACATAGGGGACTTTACAAAAAGCACCGCCGTCAAAACAGACGCATGGCATCATAGGAGCGACGCTATAACCTCTCTTGCAGCTTTCATAGGAATTTCCCTCGCTCTTATTGGGGGAGAAGGGTATGAAAGCATGGATGCATGGGCGGCAGTGTTTGCTTCAGGAATAATCATGTTCAATGCTTATAGGCTTATGAAGCCTTCAATTGCGGAATTAATGGATGAAGCCCCTTCCCGGGACATTGAAGGTGGGATAAGAAAAGTCGCATCTTCAGTTGCAGGGATTGAAGGGCTTGAAAAATGCTTTGTAAGAAAAGTGGGATTTGATTATTTTGTTGATTTGCACGCTATGGTTAAAGGCAATATAACGGTAACGGAAGGGCATCGAATTGCGCATAAGGTCAAGGATGCAATCAAAGCGTCGAATGAGAGAATAACTAATGTTTTGGTGCATATAGAGCCGTATTCTGATGATATTAAGATTAAAGGCAAAAAGAGTTAGAGATTGAAAT
The DNA here is from genome assembly GCA_964436645.1 of uncultured Methanosarcinales archaeon. Taxonomy (GTDB): domain Archaea; phylum Nanobdellota; class Nanobdellia; order Woesearchaeales; family GW2011-AR4; genus JACPJP01. Next base: position 14,015 of record CAYTDO010000061.1, read on the forward strand.
AACTTATCATAAAACAATTAATCTTCATTATAGTTATGCCAACATTTTTCCTGAAAATATATGAGTTATATTTGGATGTATACTGCTTATTTTACCTTTATTTTCTTGTCAATCATTATTTTCCATATGCCTGGAATAATCAATACAGTTGTCAAAATATTTATAGTGCATTTTCTTATTATAATAGGTTTCCTAAACCATTCCCAATACATAAACTTTTAATATTAAATCTATTATCTAATCTAAAATGCCAAACCTAAAACAAAAATCATCAATAATAACCGAAGGAGACTCAAGAGCGCCAAACAGAGGCATGTTAAGGGCAGTCGGCTTCAAGGACGAGGATTTTAAAAAGCCGATAATAGGGGTTGCAAGCACATGGTCAGATATTACACCATGCAACATGCACATTGACAAATTAGCAATAGAAGTGCGAAAAGGCATAAAAAACTACAATGGAGCCGGCCTTACATTTGGGGTTCCAACAGTAAGCGATGGCATTTCAATGGGCACTCCAGGTATGAAGTATTCTTTAAGCTCAAGGGAAGTTATAGCAGATTCCATTGAAACAGTAAGCGGTGCAGAAAGATTCGATGGATTAATAGCCATAGGCGGCTGCGATAAGAACATGCCGGGATGCGTAATTGCAATGGCGCGATTAAACATTCCTTCTGTTTTTGTTTATGGCGGAACAATAATGCCTGGAAAATACAAAGGGGAAGATATTGATATCGTCAGCATTTTTGAGGCAGTCGGCCAATATAGCGCTGGAAAAATAAGCAGGGAAGACCTTCATAATATAGAGTGCAATGCATGCCCTGGCGCAGGAAGCTGCGGAGGAATGTACACTGCAAATACAATGGCTTCTGCAATAGAATCAATGGGAATGTCTCTTCCATTTTCATCTTCAATACCGGCAGAAGATCCAAAGAAAAAAGAGGAGTGTTTTGAAGCCTCTAAATATGTAGTGCAGATGCTTGAGAAAGGCATCACTCCAAAAGATATAATGACAAAAAAGGCTTTTGAGAATGCAATAAGCATTGTAATGGCTTTAGGAGGCTCAACTAACGCCGCATTGCACTTATTGGCAATAGCCCACGCTGTCGGTGTTAAATTAAGCCTTGACGATTTTGACAGGATTTCAAAAAAAGTTCCCCATCTTGCTGATTTAAAGCCTTCCGGCAAATATGTAATGTTCGATTTGTACAAAGTAGGCGGTGTTCCGGGAGTTATGAAGATGCTTTTGGAAGCTGGATTATTGCATGGAGACTGCCTGACTGTAACTGGAAAGACTTTGGCTGAAAATTTAAAAAATGTTGAGCCATTAAAATCCCATCAGCAGGTTATACACGATTTAAAGAACCCACTAAAGCCAACTGGTCCTCTAGTAATTTTAAAGGGCAATCTAGCTCCAGAGGGCGCAATTGCAAAAGTATCCGGATTAAAGAGCCCTGCAATAACCGGCCCGGCTAAAGTCTATGAGTCTGAGGAAGATGCCTTGAAAGCAATTTTAGAGGATGAAATAAAAGAAGGCGATGTAATTGTAATAAGGTATGAAGGCCCAAAAGGCGGCCCTGGAATGAGGGAAATGCTCGCTCCAACAGGCGCTTTAGTTGGCAAAGGACTTGGAGATACTGTTGGATTGATTACAGATGGAAGATTCTCTGGCGGTTCTCACGGTTTGGTAGTTGGCCACGTATGCCCTGAAGCCCAGGTAGGGGGCCCAATTGCAATCATTAAAAACGGAGACAGCATAACAATAGACGCAAATAAGCAATTGCTGCAATTAAACATTTCAAAAGAAGAGATTGAAAAAAGATTGAAAAGCTGGAAAGCCCCTCCATTAAAATTCACAAAAGGAGTCCTATACAAGTACGCTAAATTAGTCAGTTCTGCGAATAAGGGAGCGGTTACGGATTGGTGAATAAATAAGCAAATATTTTTCTTCAGCAACCCTTTTATACTAAATTACAAATCTATAACCCATGCCAAGCTTCAAAGCGATAATCAACGATATAATAAGGAGATCTGATGTTATTTTGCAGATTTTAGATGCAAGATTTGTTGATGAGACCAGGAACAAGAAACTTGAATGGGTAGTCAAGCAGAAGAAGAAAATTATGATTCATGTCATAAACAAGTGTGATGCTGTTGAAAAAAGCTATCTTGACCAGGTAAAAAGGCAGTTTGAAAATTGCGTCTTTGTCTCTGCAAAACATCACCTAGGCACAAGGATGTTAATCTCAAAAATAAAGATTCTAGCGAGCAAAAAGAAGATAAAAAGGCCGATAGTGGCAGTTCTTGGCTACCCCAATGTCGGAAAAAGCACCCTTATCAATGCGCTGAAAGGAAAAGGCTCTGCCCCGACATCTTCTGAAGCCGGATACACCAAAGGAAAGCAGTATATCAGGATAAGCAGGAATGTAATGATGATAGATTCTCCCGGAATTATTGGCAAGGGAAGGGATGACGAACAAGACTTAGTTCTCATAGGTGCAAAGAACCCATCTTCAATGAAAGATCCGGATTTGGCAGTTTTGGAATTGCTTAATACTCATAAAGGACTGATTGAAAGAAAATACAATGTTGCAATAAAAGAAGACAAAGAAGAGACAATTGCAGACATTGCAATGAAAAACAATCTCAAAAGAAAAGGCAATCTTCCTGACATAGAGAGAGTCTCAAGAATGATTCTAAAGGATTGGCTGGACTGGAAGATTAGGTAAAATTGAATAAGTATTTTCCACAAGCTTTATAAATTCATTACCAGTTACCGCCCCTTATGCCTGATATAATCAAGATAAGGGGAATATCAATAATTTCTATAATTATAGTAATCGTGATTATTTAGTCCGGGCTTTTCTAAAATTCTTCTGGAAAGCCCTCATTTAACAGTTAGATAAAAGAATGGCAAAAGCAAACAACAAAAGCAATTCAAAAAAAAAACAAAAATAGAAAGAAAATGCAGGTGGTTACAAATGGAAAAAATCGCAACAAAAAACGCGCCTGAGGCAATTGGCCCATACAGCCAGGCAGTAAAGCACAATGGATTGGTTTTTACAGCAGGCCAGATAGCCTTAAACCCAAAGACAAACCAGATGGTTGAAGAAAACATACAGGACCAGGCAAAGCAAACTATGGAAAACCTAAAGGCAGTCCTGGAGGCAGCAGGCTCATCTTTGGACGATGCTATAAAAGTAAATGTTTACCTAAAAGACATGAATGATTTCCAGACCATGAACGAGATTTACGCGCAATACTTCAAAAACAAGCCTGCAAGGGCAACAATCCAGGCAGCAAAGCTTCCAAAAAGCGCATTGATAGAGATGGATGTTATTGCTAAGGCAAGGGATTAAGCTTAGGTCACCAATAGGCGAGGCGGAGCGTAATGGCAGGAAGCGAAGCCGAGCCACTATAATCGCGAAGCATATTGAAGTTAAAATAATAACTTTACAACAATTTTAAAAAACAATTAAAAATAGATAATAGAAATGACAAAAATTTATCGCAATAGCCAATAAAAAACACAATTGCCTACAATGGAAACCTACGAATTTTACGAATTGAAGTGCGCAAAATGCAGCAATGTAGAAGACGAAAAAGTAGAGTACACTAACTGCAGGAAATGCGGCGCTCCATTGGAAGTATCCATTAATTATAATATTCTGAAGGAAAGGCTGGACATGCCAATGATAAAGTCCGCTCCTCGATTAGCAACAAAATATATTGATTTCTATCCAATAAGGGGCAGAAGGAAGATAATAAGCCTGCATGAAGGCGGCACCCCTTTGTACAAATGCAAAAAAATAGGGGAGCAGCTAGGCCTAAGCAGCCTTTACGTAAAAAACGAAGGCGCAAACCCAACAGGCGCATTTAAGGACAGGGGCACAATGGTCGAGATTACGAAAGCCATTGAGCTTGGAAAAAAAGCAGTTGTTGTTGCTTCTTCCGGGAATATGGCAGCCTCGGTTTCTGCTTACTGCGCAAACGCAAACCTTCCGGCATATATTTTAGTCCCGCAGGGAACGCCAATAGGAAAATTAGCGCAAACCCTTGCGTACGGTGCAAGAATTATACAAGTGCGCTCAAGCTACGATGAAGCGGCAAAGCTAACAAGAAAAATCAGCGAAAAGCACGATTTTTACCTTGCAGGAGATTATGCCTACAGGAGAGAGGGCCAAAAGTCACAGGCTTACGAAATAATAGAGCAATTAAATTGGGAAGTCCCTGACAAAGTCATTGTTCCGATAGGATGCGGGACAAACGCTTCTGCCATCTGGAAAGGATTTAAAGAGTATAATCTTTTAGGATTAATTGACAAGCTTCCGCAAATTATAGGTGTGCAGGCAAAAGGCGCTGATCCAGTTGTGCAGTCTTTCCATAAAAATTTAGGCTATGTCGAGCCAATAAGCAACCCAAGCACGGTATGCTCAGCAATAAGCGTTGGCGACCCATTAGATGGACTACTAATTTTAAGGGCACTAAAAGAATCAAAAGGGGATGCTATAAGCATAGAAGGCAATGCAGCATTGGAAGCAGAAAAAACACTGGCAAAGGCGCAAAGCACTTTTGTCGAGCCCGCAGCAGCATCTACCTTGGCTGCGCTGCAGAGCATGGTCCGGCAAGGCAAGATTGACAAGAATGAAAAGATAGTTTTAGTCCTGACAGGAGCTGGGCTGAAGGATCCTCTGGCTGCGTTAAAAGTCCTTTATTCGCCTCCGGTCGTGGAAGCATCATTTGATGAAGTTGAAAAATACCTCAATTATGGATTTTATGATGTAGTTGCATCAGCCGAAAATGTCCAAAAGCCAATTTTTGAATCAAAGCCCACTATAAAAGAGCTGTCAAAAGTTTTGAAGCAGGAATTCCATACAGAGCTGAGCGATAATGACTTAAGGATATGTGAAAATATCATAGGAGATTTTATTGATAAAGGGAAGAAAGTATTGAGAGGAGACCTGCAGTATATACTCGAAAAAACAATAAGGCAGTCCTCATTGTCAAAGGTAAAAAATCCTTTGAAGGTAATTGATTTCAAAGTAGAAGCAAGCAGGAGCAACAAGGCCTTAGGCATTGCAAGAATAAATTACAAAGGCAATGAGGAAGAGTTTTCCTCAAGCGGCGTTGGCCCTGTTGATGCTATAATAAACGCAATAAAAAAGGCTGTCATGAACAATGGCTTCAAATTCAAGCTGACAGACTATAATGTATCTATAACAGAAGGCGGCACAGATGCCAGCGTCAATGTAAAGATGACTTTAGAGGATGAAAATAAGAACAGGATTGTAGCAATGGGCACAAGCCCGGACATTATAGTAGCAAGCATAGAAGCCTTCCAGGAAGGGTATAATCAATTGGCATTCAAGAATCAGAAGAAAGAATAGGCCGCGCTGAAATCGTAGAGGTAATCCGCAACACCGAAAAACACAATAAGAATACTCATTAAGCTCCAATACAAAAAATCAATAAAAGCTTTAAAAAAATAGATTAAGATTTTAAAAAACAAAACTCTTAAAAACACCAATAAAAAATAACAGATAAAAATTAATCAAGGTGGCCTTAATGGTTGACAAATCAGACAAGATATGGCTGGATGGAAAATTTGTGGACTGGGATAAGGCTAATGTCCATGTTTTGACGCATGCATTGCACTACGGCTCAGCTATATTTGAAGGAATAAAAGCATATGAAACCCCAAAAGGAACTGCTATATTCAGATTAAAGGAGCACGTTGACAGATTATATGATTCTGCGCATATATTCAGCGTAAAAATACCATTCTCAAAGCAGGAATTCTCAAATGCAATAAAAGAGGCTGTAAAAATAAATAAATTAAAGAGCTGCTACATAAGGCCTTTAGTTTTCTTAGGAGACGGCCCTATGGGCTTGAACCCGGTAAACAGCCCTGTAAGATGCATGATAGCTGCATGGTCATGGGGCGCATATCTTGGTGAAGAAGGGATGGCCAAAGGAATAAAATTACGAACCTCAAGTTTCCAAAGGAACAACGTAAATGCAATGATGACAAAAGCAAAAATTGCCGGAAACTATGTCAATTCAATATTTGCAAAACTGGAGGCAGTAAAGCAGGGCTTTGACGAAGCAATGATGCTTGATACAGAAGGCTATGTCTCTGAATGCTCAGGAGAAAATATATTCATAATAAAAAATAATGTGATAAAAACTACCCCATTAGGGACGATACTTCCCGGCATAACGAGAGCTTCCATAATACAGATTGCAAAAGGCCTTAACTATGAAGTCAGGGAAGAAAAATTCACAAGAGATGAAGTTTATACTGCAGATGAATGCTTCCTTACTGGAACTGCAGCGGAATTGACTCCGGTAAGAGAGATAGACAACAGGGCAATTGGAGAAGGAAAGCCCGGCCCAATAGCTAAAAAGCTGCAGGATATATTTTTGAAAACAGTTAGCGGAAAAACAAAAGAATATGAGGGATGGCTGACTTATATTTAAGCGGCCTATACTCACGGACAAAATTTATTGAGCCAGCGGAAAGCATTTGAAAAGCAACGGACAAACTGTTTTGCTTTTCGGTGTCCCTCTGGGACAACAGACAATTTTGAATCGCTTTCCCGGGTTTCCTTACGGAAACAATAGCTGCCCGTTTGTAATACTTATAATTTTGTTGTAAGCTACGAATGAAATGAGTATGGGTAAAAGGCATATTCATACTCACTATCGTTAGTAGATTTCAATCAGAGATTGAAATTATTGCTCAAAAATTTGTGCCTTTTACTATATAACAAATAAAGCCTATGGGAAAATGAGTTACACACCTAAGCGGCATTTAAACGAGCCTGGCTTGACGTTCTATGGCTCAATTCAGGGAACTGTTGTGGATGTTATGAAATCAGTTCCTGCCGGTAGAGCTCTTGTATCATTATATGGATTAGCCTGCAGAAGGATTGAATCTCAAAGGTTATGCCGTGATATATTTGATGACTTATGGAGAAGACCTTATGACACTAATGATTTTGTTATGGTGGAACCGATCAATGGCAGGGTCAAGTTTGTCTTAAGCGCGCCAAGGGAGCTTGTAACGCCAACTGCTATTTCAGATGGCGCAATAGTTTTGAATTCCGATTCTTACAGCAGGGCTGCCGGGCTTGAAATAAGCAGATTTGAAGCTGAGCTCCTTGATAGAGCATCAATAAACAACCAAACTGTAAGGGACAATCCTTTAGTCCGCAAAGTAATGGGGTACTTGTTTAGGGGAGATGAAGATTTACTGCGGCAGTATGTTTCTTTTATTGGTGGCTATAAGCATAATAGGGAAGGTGAGGAATTTTTTATGGGCATAACTTTGCCGGAACCTCAGAAAGTTGTCATAGCCCAAAATTTATTTATGGAGGGCATAGCAAACAAATCTTCAGTGCATCCATCAAATGCCGATCCCGATGCTGATAATAATACTTTCCTGACAGTGCCAATAGATGCTTTTGAAAATCCTGGCGAGCATAGAACAAATGGAATACCACTGGAACAAATTGTTGATAGCACTGTTTTTAAAAGACAATTCCCCGGCTTATTCTAATCCACATAAAACCAAGCAAAAAATAGCTACATCTTATCCAAAGCCTTTTTCATAATAGGAATAACAGCCTCAACCTCATCCTTGAACATCCTTCCTAACTTGGAAAATGCCCATTCTCCATCCTGGTTCCTGTTTTCCCTGGAAATCTGCAGTTTCTTCTCCCCATCATTGTAGGAATAAACCCCTACCTTTATCCTTGATGTCTCCATTTCTACTGTCTCTGAAAATAATTCCTTGTCTAGATTCTTGTCAAATGCCATTAAAACTCACCCTATCTCAGAAATAATCGGGGTTTTATAAGTGTTTTGGGCATTTAGCCAAGAAAATAAATAAGTTTGCTTTCAGAAGATAATTAAAAGCCAGCTATTATCCTTTAGTTTTTCCAAGAATGCCGACTGCCAATCCGGATGCTCCGACAATCGTATGCAGTATTGTATCAACTCTATTAAATGCGTCTAAATTCCCAAAATCAGGAAAAGCAAATCCAAATGCACCCGCAAATAAAAAGATAGCCCCATTAGCCAGGCAAAATGGCTTCCAAAATTTTTCGCTGTTCCAGCCATAATAAAGAACAATTGCTCCGAGCAAAACATGAAATGCCTTGTGCCATGTTTCAGGCCTGTGTCCAAATTCGGCAAAATCCGCAATCAGGCTTATAGCCACTAAAACAAAAAAAACTCCTACGGCCCTGGCGTATAATTTTTGAATCTGTTTCATTTTATTAATTAAAAAATAACCCTATAACATTTTGCGATTAAACATATTAAGATTTTTTCTGAATTTCAATCATATCCATCCCAATCCTTTATCTTCAAGTCTTCCATCTTTAGCCTATAAATAGACTCAACAAATAATTTGGCATTCTGCGCATTAGTTATCAAAGGAATATTATAATCAACAGCGCTTCTCCTGATTAAATAATCATTCTCTAATTCTTCCTCCTCATTGCTCTTAGGAATATTAATGGCCAAATCAATCTTTTTATCGCGCAAATAAGTCAATGCATTCGGCTCTTTTTTCTCCAAAGGCCAATGCAATACTTCGCTTTCCACATCATTCTTTTTCAAAAAGTCATGCGTTCCCTGCGTCGCATAGAGCTTATAGCCCATTGCATCCAGCTTTCTTACACTTTCAAGCAAATCCGCTTTATCTTTAATGGTTCCTGTTGACAATAAAATATTTTTTTTGGGAATTTCAAAGCCAACGGCAAGCAAAGCCTTCAAAAAAGCTTCATGCACATTTTCTCCCAAGCAAGCAACCTCTCCGGTAGATGCCATCTCAACTCCGGAAACAGGGTCCGCTCCCCTTAGCCTTGAAAATGAAAACTGCGGAGCCTTAACACCTACATAATCCAAATCAATAGTGTTATACTTTCCACTTTCCTTAATGCCTATCACTGCTTTTGTCGCAATATCTATAAAATTATAGTTAGTTACTTTTGAAACAAATGGGAAGCTCCTTGAGCTCCTTAAGTTGCATTCGATTACTTTTATTTCATTGCTCTTAGCCAAGTATTGTATATTAAAAGGCCCTGTTATCGATAGTGCATGCGCAATTTTCTTTGCAATGTCCTTAATCCTTCTTACTGTCTCCAGGTAAGTAAATTGCGGCGGAAGTATCATTGTGGCATCCCCTGAATGCACCCCTGCATTTTCCACATGCTCCGATATAGCATAAATTAAAATTTCACCTTTATAGGCAACAGCATCTATCTCAATCTCTTTTGCATTTGTTATGAACTTGCTGACAACAACCGGATGTTCCTTATTGACCTCAGTCGCTTTTTCCAGGAATTTGTGCAAATCAGTTTTATTGAAGGCAATAGCCATTGCAGCCCCAGAAAGCACATAGCTTGGCCTTATCAAGACCGGATATTGAACCTTATCAGCAAATTTCTCAGCTTCCTTGATGCTTGATGCCTCTATCCACTCCGGCTGGTCAATCTCAAGCTTGTCACACAACTCCGAGAATTTATGCCTGTTCTCCGCATTATCTATGCTCAATGGGCTCGTTCCCAAGACTTTAACATTATTCCTATGCAGCTTCATCGCAAGATTATTAGGTATCTGCCCTCCCATTGAGATTATCATGCCTAAAGGAGCTTCTTTCTCATAGATGTCCATGACCCTCTCAAAGCTCATCTCCTCAAAATAAAGCCTGTCGCATACATCATAATCAGTTGATACAGTCTCTGGATTATAGTTTATCATAATCGTATTATAATTAAGCCCCCTCAAAGTCATGACTGCATTCACGCAGCACCAGTCGAACTCAACAGAGCTTCCTATCCTATATGCCCCTGAGCCCAAAACAACAACTGAATTTTTGCTGTCAAACTTTACATCATCTTCTTCTCCATTGTAGGTCATATAAAGATAATTTGTCTTTGCCGGATATTCTGCAGCTAAAGTATCAATTTGCTTTGCAACAGGAATTATGCCATGTTTTTTCCTTAAATCCCTTACTGCAAGTGTATTTTTCTCATGGCTGTTGCCTTTAGCATTGCCCTTATCTGAATTATCCTTGAAAACAAGCCTGGATATCTGGAAATCCGAGAACCCCTGCTGTTTTGCAAGCTTGAGCAATTCTTTAGGCAAATTCTTTGCATCATGCTTTTTTATCTCGCTTTCAGTATCAACAATATTCTTTATCTTATGCAAGAACCACTTGTCAATTTTGCTCAAAGAGTGAATTTTATCGATTGAGTATCCCCGCTTTATTGCTTCAGCTACTGCAAGCACCCTCTTATCTGTCGGGTGTTTTAGTTCTGAATCCAAATCACCATTGATTTTTATTTTATCATAAACCAGGCCATGTAGTCCTACTCCCAGCATCCTAAGCCCTTTCTGCAAAACCTCTTCAAATTTTCTGCCTATCGCCATTACCTCTCCAACAGATTTCATCTCACTGCCAATATGGAAATCCACCCTCTTGAATTTTTCCAAATCCCATCTTGGCATTTTGATAACAAGATAATCGAGCGCAGGCTCAAAGCATGCCTTTGTGACTTTTGTTATTGAATTCTCAAGCTCTGTCAAAGAGTATCCTAAAGCAAGCTTTGCCGCAACAAATGCCAATGGATATCCTGTTGCCTTAGAGGCTAATGCAGAACTCCTGCTCAATCTGGCATTTACTTCTATAACCCTATAATCCTCTGAATTAGTATCAAGAGCATACTGTATGTTGCACTCCCCTACAATCCCAAGATGCCTTATGACTCTGATCGCAATCTCCCTCAGCTTGTGGTATTCGGAATTTGTCAGTGTTTGAGATGGAGCTACTACAATGCTTTCTCCTGTATGTATGCCCATCGGGTCAAAATTCTCCATGTTGCATACAGTTATGCAATTATTATAAGCATCCCTGACAACCTCATATTCTATCTCCTTCCATCCGCCAAGATATTTTTCAACAAGTATCTGTTTTGAATAGGAAAAAGCCCTCTGCAGGACTGATTTTAACTCATCGCCATTGTAAGCGATTCCCGATCCTTGCCCTCCAAGAGCATAAGCGACCCTCGCCATTACAGGATATCCTATCTTTTTCGCAATTTTCAGTCCATCGCTAATATTTTCTATTGCAGCGCTTTCAGGCACTAAAACATCAATCTCTGCAAGCTTCTCCTTGAAAAGTTGCCTATCCTCGGTGTCTTTTATTGCCTGGATTGAAGTCCCTAAAACAGCGACTTTATGTTTTTTAAAGACTCCGGCATCATTTAATTCAACCCCGCAATTCAATGCAGTCTGCCCGCCAAATGCAAGCATGACTCCATCCGGCTTTTCTTTTTCAATTACTTTCTCGACAAAATAAGGCGTTACCGGAAGGAAATAAATCTTGTCTGCCATTCCTTTAGAGGTTTGAATAGTTGCAATGTTGGGATTTATCAAAATAGTTTTTATTCCCTCTTCCCTCAGGGCTTTGAGGCATTGTGAGCCAGAATAATCAAATTCTCCCGCCTGCCCTATTTTCAAGCTTCCGCTTCCCAATACTAAAACTTTTTTTGGCTTTTGCATTTTTATTTTTTAGTTTCTAAATATTTTTCAAAAACAATTTTACCGACTGGATGAAATTTTTCTTTTTGCATCAGCACTTTTATTTTCTCAGCTGCCATAAGCTTTATCTCGTCTATCTCTTCTTTTTGAGGTATTACTTTTCCATTGTAGGTAAGCTCATAAACCTTACAATGCACATTATCTGCTGCTGAACTATGCCTGATTTTAAACAAAAATGAATGCATTAATTGTATGTTCGGTATTCCTGTTATGCCTAATTCTTCCATTAATTCTCTCATTGCTGTCCCTGGATAACTCTCACCACTGCTTACAGTGCCAGCAACTCCTATATCCCAACATCCGGGATAAATGTCCTTGCTCATTGATCTTTTTTGCGCTAAAAACTCCCCTTTGCTATTTACAATAATCACTCTGCTGGCCCTGTGTATCAAGGCTTTTTCTCTGGCTTCTTTCCTAGCAGCTTTCCTTACGAACTTGTCATTTTCATCAACAACGTCGAGTATTTCTTCCATTTTATTTTAAGCCTTAATATTATTTAATATTTTTAGCAAAATCATCAAATAAAAACTCAGTGTCAACAGGCCCCGGAGTTGCTTCCGGATGGAATTGCGATGAAAAAATCTTCTTTTTCTTGTGCCGTATCCCTTCATTGGTATAGTCATTAATGTTTGTGAACAAAGGCTCCCAATCTGATGGAAGGGTCTTGACATCCACCGCAAATCCATGGTTCTGGGTTGTAATGAAGCATCTTTTTGTGCCTTCCATTAGGCAAGGCTGGTTCTGGCTCCTGTGGCCATACTTGAGCTTGTAAGTATTTGCACCTGCTGCCAAGGCAAGAAGCTGATTTCCCAAGCATATTCCGAAGATTGGAAAATTGCCGCTTATTGCTTTCCTTATATTTTCAATGGCCTTCTTGCACATTTTAGGATCCCCTGGGCCGTTGCTTATTGCAATGCCGTCAAGCTCAAACTTGAAGAAGTCATAATCATATGGCACCATAATCACATTAAGGTTCCTGCTAAGCAAATTCCTTATTATATTATTCTTGGCGCCGCAGTCAATTAAAACAACAGTTTTATTTTTAGCTTTCCCGGCAGAGTTATTTGTTTTTTTAACCGAATCATTATCTTTTATTATTGCAGAAATCTTTTTCTCAGCATCAAAGAATATCGGCTCTTTTATCGCAACTTCCTTTACAATATCAATTACATTTGGGTCATAGAACTCAATGTCTTTGCCATTTACAACTATTTTTCCAAGCATTGTTCCTTTTTCCCTGAGCTTTTTTGTCAAAGCCCTCGTATCAACCCCGAAAATTGCAGGAACATTGCTTTCCTTAAGCCATTCTGCAAGGCTTTTCTTTGCATTCCAATGAGAGTATTCAAAAGAATAATCAGAAACAACAAGCCCCCGTATATGCACTCGGCTGGATTCAAAGTTCTTTGGAAGCCCATAACTATCCTTTTCATCAGAAGGAACCCCATAATTGCCTATTAAAGGGTAAGTAAGGCATAAAATCTGGCCTTCATAGCTCGGGTCAGTAAGACTTTCAGGGTAGCCTACCATTCCAGTGGAAAAAACTGCTTCGCCAGCAACAGATTTTTCAGCGGCAAATGAATACCCGTAAAAAACAGAGCCATCTTCAAGAACAAGTTTTGCATTCTTCTTTAACAGCATATTAAAAAAAAGATATAGTCAGCAGTTATTTATAAATTTTTTTGTTTTTGGAATATTTTATGGCTAAACGCCAACAGCATCGGGTATATTGCCTATTGACGATGCCTTAATTCTTTAAAAATCCTAGAACTAACTTAACCCTCAACAAAAATCCTATGCTTTTCATCCCCTTCAATCTCCTGCAATATTCTCTTGGCTATAAGCTTCTCAGGATCAGGTATTAACTTTACTCTTTTCCTTATGTCTTCAAAGCTCTCAAAAGGCTTCTCGTCCCTTGAATTTATGATTTCCCACATATGCTTCTTCCCTATTCCCGGCAGAAGCTCTATCTGGTGCATCCTTGTGCTCAAAGGCTGCGCATTATTGAAGAAATCCACAAATCGCTTCTCATCTCTCTTGACAGCATCTTTAATCACAAACTCAAGTTCGCTCTTTGCAGTGCTTGTCAGCTTTGACATGGGTATCTTGCCAACTATATGATGAACCTTATCCCTTTTCCCATCTCCTATATAAACATCCTCATAAAGCTGAAGGTGAATTCCTTTCTTAGGCACAAGTTCCAACAGAACAAAATGCCCTTTGCCCAAAGCTTGCGCTATCGGAGTCTTCATATACATTGGCCTATCGTCACGTGAGTACCCATTTGGCAAAAAGTCCAATATTGTTGCGTTCTCTTCTTTCGTATTTTCCATTCTCCTTCCTCACAAGCTTGCGGCTGATATATAATCATGGAATGCCTGTCTGCAATCATCAGTTAAATTTTTTGAGCTGTCCATAAGCATTGCCCTTTCCTGCTTTATTTTTAGGATTTTTTCTTTTTCCGCTATGACATGCTTTATCTTGCGCTCTATTTTTTCCCGCAGATTATTGTTCTTCTTCAGCATGGCAATGATTTCTTTTTCCTTGCCATATTCTGCTTCAAAGCTAGACAATAATGCAAAAACCATAGGAATCCAATGATTGAAAATGTTCTTCGTGAATAACTTCAGCTTAATCTTGCTGGCCGGAGGCATCTTGGCTTCAAGCACCTCAAGCAGCTCTGTCTGAATCATTAGTATTTTATGAAGGTCCTTTATTTCAAGCTTTTCGTTATCTACAACCCTTATCTCTTTTTTCTTGTAATCCTGGATGATTTTCTTGTCAAAAAATATTATTTTATGCATGAGCTCATAGACTGTATGCTCGACTTTGCCTATATATTCCTTTGGAAGTATTCTTCCTTTCTGCTCAAGGTATTTTTCCGGGTCTTTGGTTTTGACTGCTTCAACCACCAGGGATTTTTTTATTACTCCCATCTCCCTCAAAAGGCTTTCTTCAATGTAATTGTTTATCCCCTGAAGCTTTTTTATTATGCTTCTTAAAAGCTCTGTGCTTGCCTTGATTTTAGCTATTGATTTTTTCTTTGAGCCTAACTCCTTGATGTTCAATGAAAATGCAGTTATTATGATTTCGTGCAAAGCCTTTACCAGCCTTTCTTTTTTTTCCTCCGCGCTTATGCTCTTTTGCTCAACAAGCGACTCGAAGTTTTTCAGCTTTGCCACCTTAGCCATGACAGCCTTATTCGCGTCTCTTGCAATGCGCATATAGCAGTCTAAATGCCCCTTTTCTATATCCACCCTCATTTTTCTATAATTTCGTTTTTGTATTTATAAATATGTCGGAAAATCTGCTAAGATAATTGTCTGTGGGTTTTTTACATGCCAGATTTACGCTGATTAAACAATAAAAGAATCTACTTTGCAGCTTCAATGACAGCATCAGCAATTTTTTTCATGTTCTCATTGGTTATGCTTACATTATAGCCCTGCAGCACAACTTTCAAGTCTTTGATTGTTATTGGCATGATGTCGATAATCTTCCTTATGTACTGCTCTTTCAGCCTTGGAACGTCCATCTTGCTAATCTTTTCAAAAAGTGGCTCTAAGTTCTTTGGGACTCCTGCTGATATCAGGTGCTCTTCTGTCTTTGCAGCCCTAAAATTAAGCTCTTTATCCCTTTTCTTTATTTTGTCTAGTTCAGTTTTGAGCTGATACGCGCTTATCGGCGTCTCTGAGATTATTTGAACTGCCATTTTTTACCCCCTAAACCTTAGATAATCTAAGGTGCACTGGATGAATTATAAGCATCTTTTCTTTATTGCCATCTTTGATCATAACTTCGTAGCACTGGCCTCTCTTTGCCTTTACAGTGCCGGTCTTTCCGATGAAATCTGTCGAATAGTCTCCTTTATGAATAGCTGGTTCGATGTCCAGGTGAACCTTCTGCCCAGCCACAAATGACTGCATGAACTTGCTCATGCTTATCTTTCCTTTTTCCCTTGCGCTCTTGGTAAGCTTGAATCTTGCTTTTCTTTTAGAGCCGCCTATGTTAGATGTCATGGAAAAACGAAGTCCTATTTCATTTAAAAATGTTTCGTTAGGGTCGGCTTCCATGAAAATCTCCGCTACACTGAGGGTTAGCAGCTTCGAGCCCATTGCATCTGGGCTAAAAGTATCGGTCAGGTCCGGTGAATTGCGGGCGGCGAGCTAAAAAGCCGCTCGTCGCATCTCACGGAGCGGCCCCCTGGCCTTTTTAGATGCGCTTAGCAAGGGGCTCGACCTCAAGGCTGCTAACCTGCATTTTCATGGAAGCCTTTCAAACCAACAAATTTAAATAAGGAATTAATAAGCTTTGTCTCAGGTGGTTGAAATCAATTTCATGAAACTTACAGATATGGAGCTGGAAGGCAAAAGAGTTTTTGTCAGGGTTGATTTTAACGTTCCGATAAAAAATGGGATGGTTGAGGATGACACCAGGTTAAGGGCTACGATACCAACAATAAACCACCTTCTTGAAAAGAACTGTAAAGTAATTTTAGCCAGCCATCTTGGAAGGCCGCAAAAGCTTCTTAAAGAAGGAAAAAGCCTGGATGAAATCAAGAAAGAGTTTTCTCTGATGCCAGTAGCGGCGGATTTAAGCGAACTGTTAGGGGTTGATGCCGGTTTTGTTGAAGATTGCGTCGATGTTTCTATCCCGGAAGACCATGATGTAGTTTTGCTGGAAAATCTTAGATTCCATGCAGGCGAAGAAAAAGATAATATAGAATTTGCAAAAAAACTTGCTTCACTTGCTGAAGTTTATGTGAATGATGCTTTTGGAGCTTCCCATCGGGCGCATGCATCCGTTTCCGCAATAACTAAGTTTCTGCCAAGCTGCGCCGGGTTTTTGGTTGAAAAGGAAGTAAAGCACCTATCCAAATTATTGAACCCTGAAAGGCCTTTTGTCGCAATTGTAGCTGGGGCTAAAGAGGATAAAATAGATGCGCTTAAAGTCTTGTCAAGGAAAGCTGATAAGCTGCTTATTGGCGGGGTTTTGGCCAACACTTTGCTGAAAGCAAAAGGCTTCGGCATCGGAGCTTCAAAATTTGACAATGAGACTTTTAATGTTGCCCGGGAGCTTATAGGGCTTGGCGGCGATAAATTAAAGCTTCCAGTTGATTGCATTGCTGCAGACAGATTGGATAATAATGCAAATACGCAGGTAGTGCCTGTTGGAGAAATTCCGCATGGATTTATGGCTCTTGACATAGGGCCAGAAACAATCGGAAGCTACAAAAATGAGATAAAAGATGCAAAAACTGTATTTTGGGCAGGCCCTTTGGGAGTTTTTGAAATTGAGAAATTTTCCAATGGCACAAAAGAAGTTTGGGAATTTTTAATATCACTGGGCATAACTGTTATAGTTGGCGGAGGAGATACAGTTTCTGCAATAAACCATTTTGGCCTTACAAAAGGCATAACCCATATAAGCACGGGCGGCGGGGCATCTTTGGAATTTATTGAATTGGATGGAAAGCTGCCGGCAATAGTTGCGCTGGAAGATGCGTATAATAGGATTAAAAAACAGTAATTTTTACATTTGCCGCATCGAAGATATCTTTCTGCAGCTCCCCCTTTAATTTTGCTATATTGATCTTTTCCAGCTCCTTGCTGATAATCAATATTTTATTATTGGCTTTCTCAATATCCTCCTCCACATTTTTCAATTCTACCCTTAATAAGTCGAAATTTTTCCTTGAATTGTTGCTTTCAGTTTCAATTGTCAACCTATTAAAAATTTTCTTTGCATCTTTGTAGCCTTCGATTAAATTGCTGAAATAAGCGCCGTCCAAGCTGTTAATTTTCTCAATTGCCTTATATTTCTTCTTTTCTTCCAGATCAAGCTTATCGCTCTCAATGGATATTTTTAAGTTGCCTAGGATCTTTAAGATTTTAAAATCGGCATCATCAATTAATGCAAATGCAGGATTTTCCAGATATTCCAATATCAAATTTTCATACTCAAAAACAACCTTTGCGTATTTCTTCAGGGCCTTTTCCAGAACAGAAAAGTCCCGGAACAAGCCGGTTTCAATTTCTTTTATTTTTATTTCTGCCTTTCCCTTTTCTTCCAGCAATTTTTCATAATTTAGGTATTCGGGGCTTGATTTCAGCCCATTGATATTATTTTCGATGCCAATTTTTTTATCTTTGTTATTCTGGAGGATTTTACTATTGCTTTCCACATCCATTGAATAGCCTTTTTTCAATTTTATTTTATTTTTTAAGTCAATTATATCTTTTTTTATTTTGTTAATATTGGATATTTTGCTGTGGTTGATGCTATTTGCCAACCCCTTCGAGCAAGCCTCGGTGGTTTTTATGTTGGCTGCAACTTCCTCAACTTCCCTTGCGAAGAACTCATTAAGGATGTGGTAGTTTCTTGCAGTGGATTCCCCTAAAGAATTAATTTCATTTTCAATATTTAGGCATTTTTCAATCAACTCATTATGAATGCCATGTTTTAAATCAATATTATTAAAAAACAATGAAACTTTTTTAATGAAGCCTTCCCTGTTTCCCTGCATCATTATCTTTGCCCGCTCCGGTATTTTCTGGTTCTGCAATTGGGCATTTTCCAGCGTTTTGAGGTTTTCATTCGCTTCTGCCTTTTCATTATTTATTTTTTCAATAATCTCATTAATCCTGGCATTTAACTCATCAAACATAGGCTTTGTTTTTTTGTCCAGCCAAGAATCCAATTCATCAAGGCTTATTTTTTCTTCGGGCGCTTCCTTTTTTGCAAATATGTTTTTAATGAATTTAAGCATATAAATAGCAACATTATTATATTTTTTATAAAACTTTAGCCTAATGAAGAAAAAATACTTCAAAAAGCCGCAGAAGTTAAGGCAAATTGCTTTAGAGAGGATTGATGAGCTGTTCAAGCGAGCTAAATTGATGTTCAAGGAGGATTCCAAGCTTTCTGACAGGCATGTGCAGCTTGCAAGAAGGATTGCGATGAAGCACAAGGTCAGGATTCCTAAAGAAAATAAGAGGAAAATCTGCAAAAGCTGCCATAGGTATCTTGTTGCCGGGGCAAATTGCCGCGTCAGGACGACAAGAGGGCATGTCACTTATTATTGCTTAAACTGCAAGCATTTCATGAGGTTCAGGTATAAGTGAGTTATTTTCGATAATTTTTTAATTTAGCAAGTTATTATCTTCCTTATGGAAATCGGAAAGACCCTTTATGTGGCTGGCAGGGAAAAGTGGAGGCTCTGGCTTAAAAATAATTATTCTAAGAAAAAAGATATCTGGCTTGCCTATTACAAAGTAAACAGCGGAAAAGCAAGAATCCCTTACAATGATGCAGTTGAAGAAGCTCTTTGTTATGGATGGATTGACAGCACTGTCAAAAGCATCGGTAAGGATAAGTTTGCGCAGAGATTTACGCCTCGCAGGAGAGGAAGCATGCTTTCGGACTTGAATAAAGAGCGCATACGGATGATGATTGCGCAAAAGAAGATGACTCAAGCGGGTATTAATGCAGTGAAGCATGCTTTTGATATCGCTGATGATGATGCTAAATTAAAAAAATTAATACCTAAAGATATAATGAAAGCACTCAAAAAAGATCCAGAGATATGGAAAAACTTCAGTAAATTTTCAGAATCCTATAAAAGAATACGCATAGGATGGATAGAAGGGGCAAGAAGCAGGCCGGAACTTTTTAGACAAAGGCTTCAGTATTTCCTTAAGATGACTGCAAAGAACAGGAGATTTGGGATGGTGCAATGATTTGTTTGCCACTCCAGAGTTTTAACCTAAACTAAATGCCTATCAAACCATCAAATTACGGCTAAAATCCCCCTATTGCAAAAACCATAATCTTTATAAACCTCCAACTATTTCCAATTTCTGTATTTAGTATATAACCTACTATTAAATAACTTACTATTGAAAAAATAAAACTTGGAGGAATAAAATGGCAAGAGGAACTAAAGCACACATCAACCTTGTGTTCGTAGGGCACGTAGATCACGGTAAGAGCACTTCAGTAGGAAGATTGCTTTATGATACAAAAAATGTAAGCGAGCAGGAAATGAGAAAGCTCAAGGAAAAAGCTCAGCAGCTAGGAAAAAGCGGATTTGAATTCGCTTTCGTAATGGACAACCTAAAGGAAGAGCAGGAAAGGGGAGTCACCATTGATTTGGCTCACAGGAAATTTGAGACTCCAAAATACTATTTTACAATAATTGACGCGCCTGGGCACAAGGACTTCATCAAGAACATGATAACAGGAGCATCACAGGCTGATGCAGGCGTGCTTGTTGTAAGCGCAAATCCGGGAGATGGAGTACAGGCTCAGACAAAGGAGCACGTTTTCTTATCCAGGACCTTGGGAGTCCAGCAGTTGATCATATATGTCAACAAAATGGACATGGCTAAGTATTCTGAAGCAAGATTCAATGAAGTTAAGGAACAAGTTTCTGCTTTATTGAAGAGCGTAGGATATAAGCCAGACCAGATACCATTCGTAGCAGGCGCATCATTGCTGGGGGAAAATGTTGCTACTAAATCAGCAAACATGCCATGGTACAAGGGAAAGACCTTGTTAGAGACTTTGGACGACTTAAAAACTCCAGAGAAGCCAACGAATTTGCCGTTAAGATTACCTATACAGGATGTCTATAAAATAACTGGAATTGGAGTTGTTCCAGTTGGAAGAGTAGAAACTGGTATAATGAAGATAAACGACAAAGTTATCGTAGTTCCTGGAAGGGAAGGTAAGGGTGTAATCGGAGAAGTCAAATCCATTGAAATGCACCATGAACAGCTGCAGCAAGCTGAGCCTGGAGACAATGTAGGATTTAACGTCAGGGGCATCGGCGAAAAGGATATTGCAAGAGGGGATGTTCTAGGGCACGCAGACAATGTCCCGACAGTTGCAACTGAATTTACAGCGCAGATTGTTGTGCTTAACCATCCAACTGTCATAACTGTTGGATACACACCAGTATTCCACATCCATACAGCTCAGGTTGCATGCCAAGTTATAAAGATAGAGAAGAAATTGGATCCTGCAACTGGACAAGCCAAGGAAGAGAATCCAGACTTCATCAAGAACGGAGATGCTGCAATCGTAAGGTTTAAGCCAGTGCAGCCATTAGTAATTGAGAAGTTCAAGGACATTCCAGAGCTTTCAAGGTTCGCTATCAGGGATTCAGGAGTAACTGTAGCAGCAGGAATGTGCATAGACCTTGTAAAAAAGGTTTAATTTTTTATTTATTTTGTTTACATATTTATTGATATAACATGATAAGCTGAAGCTTATTATGGAGCAAACAATATGCAAAAAGCCAGGATAAAACTAGCCAGTATCGACATAAACAAGATTAATGAAGTTTGCACCTACATTAACGACATTGCCAAGAAGACTGGCGTTGAAATAAGGGGTCCAATACCTTTGCCTACTAAGAAGCTCAGGATAACAACAAGAAAAAGCCCTGATGGAGAAGGCAGCGCAACCTGGGACAGGTATGAGATGAGGGTGCATAAGAGACTGATTGATTTAGGCTTGGATGAAAGGGCATTAAGATTGGTGATGAGAGTTCCTATTCCTGAGGGGCTTAATATTGAGATTGAGATGCTTGAATAGGATTTCTAAAATAATATTCGCTTAAGTTCCGAAGGCCGGAAAATTTGAAGAATTTTCGCTGTCTGAGGGTTTAAACATAGAAATAGAAATGTTAGGGTAAATTCTTAATAGTTTCTAGGGTTTAATTTCCCGCCCTTTAGGGCGTCGGGAGGAGGTCATTTTTCATGGGATTTCCAATGTCCCGTTCGCTTTGCTCAGGGACATCGCTCGCACTTAACGAGTTAGTAGAGTAGCAAACATTAATAGGTACGAACGTAAAGGGGAGTAAATACTCGCAGAATACAAAGAAGCACTTAACAGTTTCTGCTGATTGATAACTATTTTGTATGCTTTGATCTCTTATAGATAATGTTCATAAGTGCAGCAATGAAGAGTAATCCCAATACTATCCATAAAGGTCCAAGGCAACCAACAGCACCCCCACAGCCATGACTGCTCCTTATTTCTAAGTTTGCACCTTGAAATATCAGGAAGAAAAGTATAAGTGGAATAGCCCATTGAACTACACTTTTGAGTGTGATATGCTCTTCCTGCATAACTTGCTTGGCAATAGTATTCAATACAACCACGGGGAATATTACGAAGAAAAAAATAAATAATACGGAAGAAAATAGCCCTGAAAATTTGCCCCACCCACTATAAATTGGTATTATTTGTATATAAAAATAAATTAGGGGGTAAGCGACTATTGGCATGAACCAAAGCCGCCGGATAACTTTTTCCCTATCCATAAATCAATAAAGGGATATGGCATATTTAAACTTGTGCATAGTTTTACCTGCGTAAATTTATGGCAACCTTCAGTTTTTGGATGAAGCGGTTAGGATTTACAAAGCAAAGAAAAGCCGATTTATTTCAAGCATTACGTTTTGTATCTACCCGGCAATAGAAAGATTTATATATTTGATGGCAATCTATTCTATTGTTATAAAACTTAAACAGGTGGTTCGATGGCAGGTTTTTTTTCAAAGATAAAAGAGAAGATGACTGGTTATTCTAATAGCATGGGTGAGGGCGAGGAAGCAGACTATGTTGAGCTTGGCTCGGATGTAGGCGCAAAGAGCGGTGCTAAAGTTCTTGTAAGGCCTTTTGTTATAACTGATTTCGAAAGCATAAAGCCAATTCTTGATTGCCTCAGGGAAGGCCATACAATTGCATTAGTCAATATCAAGCCATTGAAAGACAAAGATCTTGTCGAGCTCAAGAGAGCAATAAACAAGGTAAAGAAGACATGCGATGCAATTGAAGGGGATATCGCAGGATTTGGCGACAACTGGATTGCAGCTGTCCCATCATTTGCCCACATACACAGGCACAAGCCAAAGGAAGAGGCAAGGAAAGATCCTAATGCTTCCGGCCAAAGCGCTGTAAGCGAAGTTACTGAGTATGATTAATTGATTATCTTTTATTTTAAAAAGTTTATTTCTTGTTGATTTTTATTTTTGAAAAAAGTATTGGTAGGCAAAAAAATATATCACTAAAAACAAAAACTATAAAAACGAAACAATTTTCTGAAATTTCATGCCTGGAGAAGAAAACACAGAAGTAACCAACACCTGCCCTTTATGCCGCCAGAACAGCTTAATTTTGAATGAAAGGGAGGTAGAAGTCCCATATTTTGGCAAAGTCTATCTTTTTTCCATGACGTGCAATAATTGCAAGTATCACAAGGCAGATGTGGAAGCTATGGAGCAAAAGGAGCCTTCAAAGTTTACATTTGAGATCAGCTCTGAAGAAGACATGAAAGTAAGGGTTGTAAAAAGCTCAGAAGCGACAGTAAAGATTCCCCATATAACTACAATAGAGCCAGGTGCTGCCGCCCAGGGTTTTGTGACGAATATTGAAGGCATCCTGAACCGCGTCAAGTACCAGGTAGAGAATATTAGGGATAATTCCGATGACGATGAAGACAGGCACAAGGCAAAAAATCTTCTGAAAAAAATATTAAATGTTATGTGGGGCAAGGAAAAGCAGAAAATCATCATTGAAGATCCTTCTGGAAACAGCGCGATAATAAGCGACAAAGCTGTTAAGGAAATGTTAAAGGTAAAGAAAGAATGAATTATGCGCAAACTTTATTTTAATAGTTTCTAGGGTTTAATTCCCCGCCCTTTAGGGCGTCGGGAGGAGGTCATTATGTTTATTAAATTTTTCTAAATGTATTGTTGTAAAAAAATAATGGAACTAAAGCTAATGAGAGCTTAAAACCGTTGGGCAATTCCCAAAAGCTCTTCTTCCCTTCCAAACCTGCCCCCTTTTGCCAATTTCTCAAGAGTGCCTCTTAATTTTCCTTTTCCATTTCCGCTGATATAAACGACATGAATCTCATCGCGAAGCGCAGGATTTTCTTCAATTGCTCTTTTAAGTCCCATAAAAGCAGTTGCTCCGCCAAATTGAGGAGTTATCCCTTCTTTGGATGCAATCTCAATCAGCCCATCTAAAGTTTCGGAATCCGGAATTGCTATTGCCCCGCCCCTTATATTTCTCCATTCTGGAAAATTAACGGAATTTGGTTCAGCCAAAGAAAGCAATGTGTGGAGAAAGCTGCCTGGCTGCCCTATTGCCACTTCTTCCACAATAGTGTCTTGTGGATTTTTTCCATACACAGGTTTAATTTGATGCCTGATATCATCTAAAGCTTTTCCATTCAAAAGCGCGGGAAGAACCTGGCCATTATATCCTTCAACAATCGGTTGGTTAAGATTAGGCTGCACAGACCATACTCTCATCGGGTTTCTTAAAATGCATAAATCCTGCAAAACTTTTGAAGCTTCAGTAACCATGCATGCCAGTTTTCCCGAGCCGCCAACTATATACATATTTATCGGCTTTCCTTCCTTAGCTTCATGCTGGTAATAAAGCTGCGCAACCAGTTGGAACGCTGCTGTCCATTCTCCCATACCATACCAGGTCCTTGGTTCTCTATTGGGAGTAAATGCCGTTTTTAAGCCGTCTTGGCTATTGAGCTTGTCAACTATATCCCCGGCAGTCACATGATTTAGATGGTCATAAGTTGCATTATGATATGATACCTCGACATTTCCACCATTAGCCTGTATTGTTCCGACTAACTCCGCAACCTTGGCTTTTTTTGCATCTGTCAAAGCCTCCGGCAAAAGCGCATGCACGTACATGCCAGCCCTGCTTCCAAAATACAACGAAGACAGGACAAGATTACCTGTCGAAGCTACAATCATCCGATTATAACCCAGTTCCTGCGCTGTATTGACAGACATTGCAATCGCCCTATCTTTGAAAGAGCCGGTGGGATTCACCCCATCATCAAGAAAATAAAGTTCTATTCCAAGTTCCGGGCCAATGGCGCTTGATCGCCGTAAATCAGTAAGCGGAAAATCTGCAACGTAGGTTTTTGGATGCCCGTTTTGCAAAACAAATGGAAGGAGTTCTGGAAGCAGTCCCAAATACGAAGGGGATTCCAGGTACCTCTTCCCCAGAATACTCCTTCCGGCTTTTCTCGGATCTAGAATTTTTCCTACCCTCTCAATATCTAAAACTGGTACAAATTCACCGCCATCCATCCGGTCGCACCCTGTAACAAATATTGTGCCATATTGATCCCTTAAGTCTTTCAAAGAAGTAACAGTATGGCACTGGGTGCACTTTACCCCGGAGATATATCCAAGTTCTGCCGGCGATTTGTCTATTAGCTGAGCCATTTTAAGAAAAAAACCTAATTATATTTAAATAAACTTTTGATAAAATTATTCTTATAGGAATTATACTCTGTCTTAAAACAATGGAATTCCGCCAATTTCTAATTGGTGGAATGCACGCGAAAATGCTACGCATTTTCGGTGCGTAAACACGCAAAAATATTTTATATTTTTGGTGTCCTGAAAATCCGAAGGATTTTCATGAAGTAGTGCTCGAAAACCACCGAATGTGAATCTGATGGAATCATGCCAACTATCTCTGATGGTTTGAGCTTGTTCAAACCTATGAATGTTAGTGAGTATGGGTGGTTTTTGACATATTACCACTAAAAAAGGATAAATAGCAGGAAGTTTTTTAAATGATTTTACATCCCTAAGGCCATGCCAAATATACCGCCGAGATATTTTAGCACTAATGCAGGCATCTTTGGAACTTCTGAACTTGAAAAAGATATTGCTGCCGGCAAAATTCGAACAGTCGGCCTTGCTGAAGCGATTATTACGGGCCAAGCCCCCGATTCTGGATTATTCATGCCAACGCATTTTCCGCAAGTTGATTTGGAAACTATTGCAAGGATGAAAGGCATGGACTATGCCCATGTTTTTGTTGAATCTATGCAGCCGTTTTTTGAAGGGACTCTTCCAAGGGACACTCTTGAATCCATTGCAAATGAAGCATATCCTGAAAAGGATAAGAAAAGCGCTTTCAGGCCGTTCATAGAGGGATTGTCAGAGGTTGATTTCGTCGGAAGGCTGGATGAAGGCCCTACTTTTGCATTCAAGGATTATGCAGCGCAAGTTCTGTTCAGGATAATAGAAGCAGTTATGTCGCAGGATAAAGCTGCAGTTAAAAAATTAAGCGCGGATTTGGAGCGAAAATATAGAAATGCCAAAAGCCTTGGCAATCCTGGCTTGGCATACGCAGCTGCGCTGCCAGCCAATATGGAAATGGACATGGCATTCAGGGATCGCCTTAATTATATTGACATGATGGCATTTATTACCGCAACTTCCGGCGATACCGGAGGCGCTATGGGCCATGCAATCTTAAACAGGAAAAAAATGTGGATGGCTATAATACATTCTGCTTCATTAAAAGATCAGAATGATGTGCAGGCAAAACAGATGGATACATTGGGAGGGAATACCTATGCTATCTGGGCTAAAACAGATTTTGACGGCTGCCAGAAAATAGCCCAGCAGTTGCAAAGCGACCCAGATCTCAAATATATGAACCTTAATTCTGCTAACTCAATAAATATTGGAAGATTGCTGCCTCAGATAGCTTATTATTTTTATATATACTCAAGAGTTGCTGAGCGGGCGGGAGAAGAAGTAGTTATTTCTGTCCCTTCCGGAAATTTTGGCAACGCTGTTGCAGGCCTTTTCGCAATAAGGATGGGGCTTCCTATAAAATTGCTTGTTGGAGTCAATGAAAATGATGTCTTTGAAAGATTTTACAGGACAGACTTTAGGATAGGCTCTTATGCTCCGGCAGCGCAAACTGTTTCAACACCATCCAATGCAATGGATATCAACTGGCCAAGCAATATGAGGAGGCTGTTCCAATTGTATGGCGGCCAGCTGATTGAAGGAACGGACCCTGAAAATCCTGAAAGGAAGATAGTGAAATCATTAGTTTTACCCGGCCAGGATGCATTGAAACAAGAGATATTAGGAGCGTACAGCCTGAGCAGCAGCCAAACGAGAGCTGCAATTAAAGAATTCTGGGATAAAGGTTATAGGATTGGAGAAGTTCATTCAACATTAGAGCCGCATGGCGCTGTTGCATGGGGCGCAGCGCAGAGATTCAGGCAGCAAACCTGCTATAGCGGAAAAATTGTTGCGCTTGAAACAGCGCATCCTGCAAAATTCCCTGAAAGCCTGCTTGATTTAGAGATTAAGCCAGGGCTCCCAAGCGCATTATACAGGCTGATTAACCTTCCACACGGGCGCCACTATGAATTAGACGATTATGCCTCAATAAAAGCCCATATCATGCAATTTCACAGCCAGGAGCTGGCAAGGCATCATAAATAATTAAATGAGATTTAAGCAATTAACAGGATAAATAATAATCCAAAATAAAATAAAAAAATTTAGAGAAAATTACTTCTTCTTTTCAGAGCCGCAGCAGCTTCCGCATGCCTTGCAGTCCGGACACATAGAAGATGCGACTCCTCCGATTCCAGCAATCAAAATCAATGCTGTAGCCCATTGGATGTTCCAGAAATATTCACCTACTCCTAAATCCCTTAACAGCAGCAGGACGCCCACAACCAATAAAAGGCCTCCGCATATTTTCTTGCATTTCATGCACATACACATAGTTAATCACCAATATTCCTAATTCAATGAGGATTTTAAAAGCTTTGCGGTTTTAGGGGCTTCCATGAAAATGCAGGTTAGCAGCCTTGAGGTCGAGCCCCTTGCTAAGCGCATCTAAAAAGGCCAGGGGGCCGCTCCGTGAGATGCGACGAGCGGCTTTTTAGCTCGCCGCTCGCAATTCACGGGACCTGACCGATACTTTTAGCCCAGATGCAATGGGCTTGAAGCTGCTAACCCTCAGCGTAGCGGAGATTTTCATGGAAGCCGGTCTGAAAAGATAGTTTAGGGGGTATCAATTTTTCAATATGCCCTACAAATATAGTGCCGAGGCCTCGCTCTCGTTCATGCACGAAAATTCCTTGAATTTTTGGCATCCTGAAAATCCTTGATTTTCATGATTTCGCTCGCCTCACTGCAGATTTCATCAAATAAACAGCGGCACAAAAATCAGCGCAACAATACCCATCAGTTTCATCAATATATTCATTGCCGGGCCAGCGGTATCTTTAAACGGATCACCTACAGTATCCCCGACTACCGCAGCTTTATGGGTCTCGCTTCCCTTCCCGCCAAAATTGCCTTCCTCGATGTATTTTTTGGCATTATCCCAGGCTCCCCCCGCATTTGCCATGAACACAGCCATCAAGAATCCTACAACTGTTTTTCCCACAAGCAAGCCTCCTAAGGCATCGGCTCCAAGAAAAATTCCAACAATAATGGGAACAATGACAGCTATCAGCCCAGGCGCAATCATCTCCCTTAAAGCGCCGTCAGTGCTTATGTGGATGCATCTTTCATAGTCTGGCTTTGCTTTTCCCTGCATCAATCCCCTGATTTCCCTGAATTGCCTCCTTACTTCATTTACTATCTTTATAGCAGTCTTTCCAACTGCAGTCATCAATAATGCTGCAAACACAAAAGGCAATAATCCTCCAAGGAAAATGCCAACTAAAACTTTTGGATTAGTTACATCTAGCACTAAGGTAATGCCTTTTGCCCTCAATACTTCAACAAAAGTAACGTACAAAACCAGAGAGGTCAGTGCCGCGCTCCCGATTGCAAAACCTTTTCCTATTGCTGCAGTTGTGTTTCCAATAGCATCCAGAGCCTCTGCCCTCTCCCTTGTCTTCTTTCCCATCCCAGCCATTTGCGCAATTCCTGCTGCATTGTCAGCAACTGGCCCGTAAGTGTCAGTAGCCAATGTTATCCCTAAAGTAGAAAGCATTCCAACTGCGGAAATTGCAACTCCGTACAATCCCATCTTGAAATCGGAAGCTCCTCCTGCAAGGTAAAACGCTGCAAGAAGCCCTGCGCATACTGCAACAACCGGAACTATAGTTGACCACATGCCGACAGAAAGCCCCTGTATTATATTAGTGCCAGCTCCAGTTCTTGACGCTTCCGAGATAGATTGCGCAGGCTTTTTATGCGCAGAAGTATAATATTCAGTTGACAGTCCGATTGCAATTCCCGCTATCAATCCGGATATTGTGGCCCAAAAAATCCCGATATTGCCTACAACATTTTTTACCAGGAAAAAAGTCAATGCAGCCATTATAGCTGATGCAACAAACACGCCTAGATCCAAAGAAGCGGCAAGAGTATCTTTGTTTTTTCCCCTTACAAAAAAAGTGCCTATTATTGAAGATACTATTCCTATCGCAGCTATTCCAAGCGGCAATAAAATATAATTTTCCCTATTGGCACTGAATGCTAAAAACCCAATCACCATCGCAGCAATGATGCTTTCAATATAGCTCTCCAATAAATCAGCTCCCATTCCAGCAACATCCCCTACATTATCCCCTACATTATCAGCTATGACTGCAGGATTCCTTGGATCATCTTCCGGAATTCCTTTCTCAACCTTTCCTACTAAATCTGCCCCTACATCTGCTGCTTTTGTATAAATCCCCCCTCCAACTCTTGCAAACAAGGCAATATATGAAGCTCCAAATCCAAATCCAAAAAGCCAATTAGGATCATAGCTAGCAGGATATAAAGCGCTAAAGATATAGTGGAAGGATGCAATCCCTAAAACTGCTAAACCGACAATAAACATCCCTATCACAACTCCTGAAGAAAACGCAATCCTGAATCCTTTTCTTATATCAGTATCACAAGCCCATGCAGTCCTTACATTAGCTTTTGTCGCAACGTGCATGCCAATTCTTCCCGCAACTGCAGATAATATTGAGCCCGCAATAAAGCCAATCGACTGCAAAAGCCCATGATCAGGAATTACAAAATAGAGAAGAACCGCAACAACAACCATGAAAATAAGCATTATCTTGTATTCTCTATTAAGGAAAGCCATAGCCCCTTTATGTATATGGCCGGAGATTTCCTGCATTTTTTCAGTGCCGGGATCATATTTATTAACCTTTATGGAAAGAATGAACGCAAACAAAATAGCAATGATGCTGACAATAAAGCTGCCGATAAGAATTGCATTTGCCACCAAACCACCTCTTAAATAGACTTAGGGCATTCCCATCAATATTCCTTTAAAAGATTTGTGTTTTCATATACTAATATATTTCCTATGCGCGCCAATATATCTCCTCATAAAGTAATGAACAAAGTAATTCTCATCTTTATTCAGCGCATGATAATACGGTTTCCTTTTTTTATATTCAATGATTAACAAAGGATAGTTGCCATTTCTTAATATATGGGCTATGATTAGCCTGCCAACCCTGCCATTGCCATCGCCAAAAGGGTGTATTTTTTCAAATTTGTAATGC